>NZ_JAZKRY010000017.1:0-38713 GCF_036626355.1 Halolamina sp.
TGACCGGGCAGCGCGCGTTCCGACACGACTGAGCCGGTTCAGCTCTCCGTCTCCTCGACGACCTTCACGGTACGTTCCGCTCTGTCGCTCCCCCAGTCACAGACGACGGTGAGTTCGTCGCCGGAGCCGTCCATCGGCGTGTAAATCGACGGGGTGAGGCTGAACTCCGCTGTCACGGTCTCGCCCTGTGGAACGTCGAACCAGACCTCGCCGACGTCCGACATCACGACGGCGCCGAGCTCGGCCAGGAACCGGCCGTCGCGCTCGCCCACGTTCGCGACGGTGAGCGTCGTCTCGATCGGCTCGCCGGGGGAAACGCTGTCGGACATGGTGAATTCCCGGAGTTCGAACTTGGGGAGCTTCCCGATCGCGTCGACGACCGGGTCCGGGAGCTCCCAGCGCACGGGCTCGTCGCCGCCGGTCCAGACGACAGCGGCCGTGTCCGCCTCGATAACGGTGACCTGGAAGGCGGTCAGCCCTGCGTCCGGCTCGATGGGCTCGTAGCGATTCCCATCGATGGCCTGTCCGTCGGCCTCGACGGCGAACTCCTCCGCCGGTGCCCCGCTGAGTCGGACTACAAGGAACTGTGCTCCCTTGTGAGCGCCGACGTCGGGGTGGGTGCTGCTCCCGGCAACGGACCGCGAGACGATGGAGTTTCGGACAGCGGGATCGGCGACGACGACTTCGCCGCCGTCGGTCGTGTAACTCTCGCCAGGCTCCAGGCCGGCGTCGGTCGTGGGACTCCTCGAAGCGGCAGTGGTGGAGTGATCGTTGCTCGCTGGCGGCCCGCTCGAACAGCCCGCGAGGCCGGCGCCTAGGAGGGCGACGAACGCACGACGGGTGACCATGGCCGAACTGGCCATCCCGGCACCAAAATCCTTTCTTCAGCACGAACGTGGCCAGAATATCGTTGCTGCGCCCGATACTTTTTTACCTTCTTGCATGACCGGTACAGCCGTCCATGCGAGAACTACTCACGATGTGGCGCGATACGCGGATGGTCATGCTGGTCGCCGTCGTCGCGGCGGTGTACGCGGCGCTGCTCATCCCGTTCAAGGTGTTCACCATCCTGCCAGGGCTGACGAGTATCCGGCCGGCGAACGTGCTGCCGGTGTTCTTCGGTATCCTCTTCGGCCCGGCGGCGGCGTGGGGATCGGCCATCGGTAACCTCATCGGCGACGTGTTCGGGGGGACGTTCGGCCCCGGGAGCGTCGGCGGCTTCCTCGGGAACTTCTTCTTCGGTCTCGTGGGCTACAAGCTCTGGGGCAACCTCGGTCCGCTCTCGAGCGGCGAGGAGCCCGACTTCCGCGAGTCGAAGGCGCAGCAGTTCGCCGAGTACGTGGTCGTCGTCGTCGCCGCCTCCGCAGCGTGTGCGGCCATCATCGCCTGGGTCGTCGACGCGCTCGGGCTCGTGCCGTTCTCGGTGCTCGCACCCATCATCCTGACCAACAACACGGTGTCGGCGCTCGTGCTCGGGCCGCCACTGTTCTACCTCACCTACCCGCGCATCAAGGAGATGGGGCTGCTCTACCCCGACGTGTTACGGAGCGAGGACCTCCCGGGGCGGGCCAACGAGACCGGCGCCTGGGCATTGTTCGCGGTACCGCTGGTCTGGATCGGTATCGGCGTCTTCGTCATCGGCGGCGCGCCGGGGACGACGCTCCAGATAGGGCTGGGCGCTGTCGGCTTCCTCGTCACGGTCGGCGCGGCGTATCTCGCCGGTGAGGCGGTCTCGGCCGTAGTCCGGGGCGCCTGACCGAAAGGGAAACGGCTATCGGCCGTCAACGCTCTCACCGAACCGATGACTACCAGGGACGGGGTCGCCGCGCGGCTCCGGGATGTCGTGTTCTCGTACGCCCGCGACGCGACCCTCCCCGACGCCGACGAACTGGCGGGCGAGGCGGACCCGGATGAACGCGAGGGGCCGGTGCTCCGAGGCGTCGACCTCGACGTGCCAGCGGGCTCGTTCACCGTCGTGATGGGCGCCTCTGGGGGTGGCAAATCCACCCTCCTCCGCACGTTCAACGCCATCATCCCGGACTTCATCGACGGCTCGTTCCGCGGCGAAGCGGACGTCCTCGGGGTCGACGCCACCGAGACGCGCGTGAGCGAGATGGCCCGGGACGTGGGGATGGTGCTCCAGGATTACGAGTCACAGCTGTTCGGCACCAGCATCGAGAACGAGGTGGCGTTCGGCCCGGAGAACCTCGCCGTCCCCACGGCGGCGATCGGCCCACGCATCGACGACGCGCTCGCGCTCGCGGGGCTCGACGAGCTGGACCGGCGCCGGGAGCCGGCCGGACTCTCGGGCGGGCAGAAACAGCGCCTCGTGTTCGCCGGGGTCGCCGCGACCCACCCCGACCTCCTGGTGCTCGACGAGCCGACGAGCGACCTCGACCCGCGCGGGACGCGCGAGATCGTCGACCTCGTCGGGACGCTTGCGTCCGAGAGGGAGGGTTCTGACTCCGCGACCGACGACCAGTCATGGGGCGGGCCCGAGACCATCGCGATGGTGACCCACAAGGTCGAGGAGGCGCTGCTCGCGGACCACGCGGTGCTGCTGAAGGACGGCCGGCCGTACCGCACCGGCCCCATCCGGGAGGTGTTCACCGACACCGACGCGCTCGAGGCAGCCCGCGTCGCGGCGCCGCCGATGGTCGAGGCGTTCGACGCGCTGGGCTGGCCGGACGCAGACGTTCCGCTCTCTCCAGCGGAAGCCGTCACCCGAATCGAGGCGAGCGACGCGACGTATCAGGACCCTGGCGACGGCGCGCCGGCTGATACGGGGATCGAAATCGGCGAGCCGCTGTTCGAGCTCGCGGGCGTGGAGTTCGCCTACGGGACGGACCGCGGCCCCGTGAAAGCCGTCGATGACGTCGACCTGACCGTCCGCGAGGGCGAGGTGGTCGCGCTGGTGGGCCACAACGGGAGCGGGAAGACCACGCTCGCGAAGCAGTTCAACGGGCTCCACGAGGCCGACGCCGGCGAGGTGACCTACAAGGGTCGGCCCGTCCCCGAGTACAGCATGGGCGAGATCGGCCGCGAGGTCGGCTACGTGTTCCAGAACCCCGACCACCAGATCTTCGCCGAGACGGTGCGCGAGGAGGTGGCGTTCGGCCCGAAGAACTTCGGACTCGAGGGCGAGGAGCTGGAGCGCCGAGTGGAGCGCGCGCTGGAGACCGTCGAACTCGACGGGCTCGAGGAGGCGGACCCGTTCTCCTTCTCGAAGGGACAGCGCCAACGGGTGGCGCTCGCAGGCATCCTCGCGACCGACCCGGAAGTCATCGTCTTCGACGAGCCGACGACCGGGCTGGACGCGACCCAGCAGCGCCGCTTCATGGACCTCGTCGCGGAGCTCAACCGCGAGGAGGGAGTGACCGTGGTGATGGTGACCCACGACATGGCTACGGTCGCGCGCTACGCGCCGCGCACGGTCGTGATGCGCGACGGCGCCGTCGCCGACGACCTGCCGACGCGGGAGCTGTTCGGTGACGAGGACGCGCTCGCGGAGTACGACCTCGTCGCGCCCCACGCCGCGGAGTGTGCGAACGAGGTCCGGGGCGAGGCGCCGACGGCGCTGACGGCCGAGGAGCTGGTGACGGCGCTCGGCGGGCGGGACGCGCTCGTGGACGCGGCGCCGGTCGGCGTGGATTCTGGGGCAGCCTCGGGGGTGGACGATGAGTAGTGCCTCGCTGTACGTCGACGCCGACACGTTCCTCCACAGCCTCGACGCCCGGTCGAAGCTGTTCCTCACGATGGCGCTGTTCGTCCCGGCGTACGTCTTCGGCCGGCCGGCGTTCGTCGGGGTGCCGTTCCTGCTTAGCTTCGTGGCGCTCTGGGCGGGGAAGGGGCTGCGGAACCTCCGCCGCATCTGGGTCATCGTCGTCGCGCTGTTCGTGGTCGGGCTGGTCGTCTGGCCCGGCTTCGTCGACCCCGGCGGTGCGGTGCTGGTCGACGTCGGTCCCGTCTTCCTCTCCGAGAGGCAGGCGCTGTTCGCGACCGGGCGCTCGCTGCGCATCGCGACGTTCATCCTCGGCGGACTGGCGTACGTCTCGACCACGTCGAACGAGGAGCTGGTCCGGGGGATGCGGGAGTTCGGCCTCCCCTACGCGTTCTGCTTCGCCGTCGGCACCGCGCTGCGGCTGTTCCCGACGTTCCTCGGCGCCGCCGGCACGGTCCGGCAGGCCCAGGAGGCCCGGGGACTCGACCTCTCGGCGAGCAACCCCATCGAGCGCATCCGGAGCTTCGTCCCGCTGCTCGTGCCGGTGTTCATGACCGCGTTCCGCAACGTCGAGACCCAGTCGATGGCGCTCGAGGCGAGGGGGTTCGACACCCGGCGGGAGCGGACGTTCTACCAGTCGTCCACGCTGCGTGCGCGGGACTGGGCAGTCGTCGCGCTCACAGTCGTCGTCGGCGTCGCCGCCGTCGCGGCATCGTCGATGGGTATCGGGACGTTCTAAAACTGCCAGCGCGCGAGTTCGTCAGCGACGCCCGCTCAGAAGCTGCTCTCCTCGTGGCGCCACGAGTCGGCGTACTCCGCCTGGGCCTGCGTGACGTCGTCGATGTCGATGCCCAGCGTGTCGAGTTTGCGCTCGGCCACGTTGCGGTCCAGTCGGTCCGGAATCGCGTAGAGCCCCGGCCCGAGGTCGTGCTCCCGGGTGAGCAGGTCGTGGGCGGTGACGAACATCATCGCGTGGGTCGTGTCGATAATCTCGGCGGGGTGTCCCTCGCTGGCTGGGCCGGTGAGGTTGACGAGACGGCCGTCGGCGAGCAGGTTGAGGTGCCGGCCGTCGGGGGTGGTATATCGGGTGATGCCCTCTTTCGGCTCGGTGACCTCCTCGGCGTACGCTTCCAGTCCGTCGAGGTCGATTTCCACGTCGAAGTGGCCGGCGTTGGCGAGCTGGGCGCCGTCGGTCATCTTCGCGAAATGCTCGCGGCGGATTACGTCACGAGTGCCGGTGCTGGTGATGAAGATGTCGCCGATTTCGGCGGCCTCGCCCATCGACATGACGCGGTGGCCGTCCATGTGGGCCTGCAGCGCCCTTCGGGGTTCGACCTCCGTGACGATGGTCTGGGCGCCCATCCCGCGGGCTTTCCGGGCGATGCCGCGGCCGCAGTAGCCATAGCCCGCGACGACGACGTTCTGTCCCGTGATGACGGTGTTGGTGGTGATGGAGATGTTCACCAGCGAGGACTCGCCGGTGCCGTGGACGTTGTCGAAGAACTGCTTCATCGGCGTTTCGTTGACACCGTAGACCGGGAACTCGAGCACGCTCTCGGCCTCCATCGCCTCCAATCGGGTGATGCCGGCGGTGGTCTGTTCACCCCCGCCGATGACAGTCGCCGCAACTTCGGGGTGGTCGGCGTGGCATTTCGAGATGAGCTCACAGCCGTCGTCGAGCAGGAACTCCGGCGCCTCCTCCAGCAGTTCGTGCTGGGCCGCTTCGAACTCCTCGTCGGTCATCCCCTCCCAGGCGTAGGCGGTGATGCCGTCGATGCTATCGAGATACTCGCAGACGGCGCCGTGAGTCGACTGGGGTTCGGAGGCGGTGAACAGCACCTCCGCCCCTGCCCGGTTGAGTGCCTCGACGAGACAGCCCGAGACGGCCTCCATGTGAGTTGCGAGGCCGATGGTGTTGCCGTCGAGCGGTTCAGTCGCCTCGTGTTCGTCGCCGAGCGACTGGAGGACGGGGGTGTAGTCCCGCGCCCAGGCGAGCGGGTCTGAATCAGTGGATGACACAGGTTCGGTATCTGTGCGCGACGCTAAAAAGCGACCGGCGCGGCTACCGAGCCTGGTGCAGGGCAAGCGAACTCGCGGGACAGATCATCGGTACTGACTGTTGAGTGTACTGACAAAAACGTTCGGCCCACTGAACCGGAGAGCGCGTCGTCGTCCGTAACGACAAAGCGCCCACCCGTCCCAACATCGCGTATGCACTATCACGAGGCGGCGAACTTCCTTTTCGATCTGCGGCGATTCGGTGTCGAACCCGGCGTGGAGTCGGTTCGGGACCTGCTCGCGGAGGTCGGCGCCGACGCAGTCGCGGAGGACGGTGATGGTCCCGCCTTCGTCCAGGTCGGTGGCACGAACGGGAAGGGGAGCACCGCCCGATTGGTCGAGTCAGTGCTCCGGGAAGCCGGGCTGACGGTCGGGCTGTACAGCTCCCCGCATCTCGAACAGCTCACCGAGCGCATCCGGGTCGACGGCCGGGAGATGCCTCGCTCGGCCGTCGCGACGTTCGTCGACCAGATCAAACCCTGGCTCGTCGAGCGGGCCGCCGATGGCAACCCACTGACGTTCTTCGAGGTGGTCACCGCGATGGCCATCTGGCGGTTCGAGCAGGCCGGTGTCGACGTGGCCGTGCTGGAAGTCGGGATGGGCGGGGAGTTCGACGCCACGTCTGCCGTCGACCCGGTGGCGAGTGCGGTGACCAACGTCTCACTGGAGCACACGAGCGTTCTCGGTGAGACCATCGAGGAGATCGCCCGCACGAAAGCCTACGTCGCACCCGAGGACCGGGCGCTCGTCACCGGCACCGCCGGAACGGCGCTGGAGGCCGTTCGGGCGCAGCTCGGCGAACTCCCCGTCGGAACACGGTCGCCCGGTGTCATCACCGTCGGCGACGACGACTGGAGCGGCGAGGGGGTAACCGCCGACGAGGATGCGCATCCGGATGTGCTCGTGGAGTACCGCGGTCGGGTCGACCACCAGCACGCCTCCGTTGGCGTCGCGGCCGACGAGTGGCGCGTCGACGCGGATATCCCACTGCTCGGTGAGCACCAGGCACGGAACGCGGGGATTGCCTGCGTCCTCGCTAAGCAGGTCGGCGACGAACTCGAGGTCGCTGTCGACCGGAAGGCGCTGGAACGGGGGCTCTCCCGCGCTGACTGGCCCGGCCGGTTCGAGGTGATGGAGCGCGACCCCCTCATCGTGCTCGACGGCGCACACAACCCCGACGCCTGCGAAACGCTCGCTTCGACGCTGGGGACGTTCGACTACGACGACTGCCATCTCGTCTTCGCGGCGATGCACGACAAGGATATTCCGGAGATGGCGGACGCGCTGCCCGAGGCCGCGACCGTGACGACCTGTGAGCCGGCGATCGATCGGGCGGAGGATTCCGAGGTGCTCGCGACGGTGTTGGAAAACACCGTCGACGCCGAGGTGCAAGCGACCGGCTCCGTCACGAACGCCCTCTCGCTGGCTCGCGAGCGTGCGGACGCCGCCGACGCGATTCTGCTCTGTGGCTCGCTGTTCGCCGTCGCGGAGGCGCGAACCACGTGGACTCGGCTGGAGGTGCCCAAAACCGTCGATTCAATCGAGGCGGCCGAGGACGTGCTGGAAGCCGCGCAGGTGTCCCAGCCGGGCGTCTGGCGGATGCGTGGGAAGGTGGACCACCGGGTGCTCCACACCCGGGTCCAGGAGCGCCAGGCCGAGTACCTCAAACAGGAGATGCTCTCGCTGGGGGGAGAGTGTTCGGCCTCGGGACTGCGCTCTGGCGGCGAACTCCACGACGTGGTGCTCTCGGGGACGATGGCGCAGTTCAAGCGACTCACCGAGAAACTCCGCGGGCAGCCCTGGGGGCTCGCAGGGTTAGGCGAAGAGCTTCGCACGGAGCTGGGTATCCAGCACAGCCCGTCCGAGCCCGAGTATCCCTGGAGTGAGCCGGAGGAGCCGGGGAGCGAACGCGAGACGACCGCCGTGATGGGCGTGCTGAACGTTACGCCGGACTCGTTCCACGACGGCGGGACGTACGCAACTCTCGACGACGCAGTCGTCCGCGCCGAGACGATGGTCGAGGCGGGCGCCGACATCATCGACGTCGGCGGCGAGAGCACCAGACCCGGCGCGGAGCCGACGTCTGTCGAAGCCGAACTCGACCGCGTCCTTCCAGTTATCGAGCGGCTCGACAGTCTCGACTGCCCGATTTCGGTCGATACCCGCCGGCCCGAGGTGGCCCACGCGGCGATCGATGCGGGTGTGGACATCATCAACGACGTTACCGGACTGACGGACCCGGAGATGCGCCGCGTCGTCGCCGAGGCGGGCATTCCGGTCGTGGTGATGCACTCCATCGACGTGCCGGTCGACCCAGACCGCGAGGTGGAGTACGACGACGTAGTCGAGGAGACGATACGGGAACTGAACGAGCGACTCATCGCTGCGGAGAAGGCGGGTGTCGACCGCGAGCAGATTATCGTCGACCCCGGCCTCGGCTTCGGCAAGAGCGCCGCGGAGAGCTTCGAACTCCTCGGCCGACTCGGGGAGTTCACGGCGCTTGGCTGTCCGATGCTGTTCGGCCACTCTCATAAATCCATGTTCGAGGTGACCGGTGAGGCGGCGGGTGACGCCCCGAACTCGACTGTCGCTGCGACGGCCATCGCCGCCCGGAACGGCGCCGATATCGTCCGGGTTCACGACGTGGCCGAGAACGTCGCTGCGGTGAACGTCGCCGCGGCGAGCGAGAACCCCGAGTGGGTCGCTGGCGGTGAGAAGTCGTGAGCGACGACGAGGGGCGGGCAACACAGGCACCGGAAACAGCAGTCGTCGGCCCCTACGAGGCCGTTCATGCCTCCCCCACCGGTGCTGCTCGGCCCGCTCCGGACGGGGAGGCGGGCACTGCCACGGCCGCGCGCTACGCGAAAACCGCTGTGGAGTATGGCTTCGATGGCGTGGTGATCCGCACGGGGGAGGCCGAGTACGACGCCGCGGAGCTGGCCGAGCGCTACGGTATCGACGTTGTCCGGGGCATCGAAATCGACGCTCCCGACTCGCAGGCTGCGAGTGGCGCGGTCGGGACCCACCGAGACGAGTGCACGATTCTCTCCGTGCGCGGGGGCTCCCCAGCGCTGAATCGGTTCGCCGTCGAGCAGGACCGCGTGGACGTACTGAGCCGGCCCTTCACCGGTGACGGCGATGTGAACCACGTCATCGTCCAGGCGGCGGTCGACCACAGCGTCCGGGTGGAGTTCGACCTCGGACCGGTGTTGCGTGCCGACGGCGGCACTCGGGTACGCTATCTTCGGAAGCTCCGGAAACTCCGGGAGCTGGTGGAGTACTACGATGCGCCCTACGTCGTGAGCGCGAACCCCGGCTCGCAGCTCCAGCTACGCGCACCGCGGGAGCTCGCGGCGCTCGGTGAGACGATCGGCTTCGAGGAGGGTGCGATGGAGCAGGGGCTCGCCGAATGGGGCCGAATTGCGGCCAGAAACCGGGAGCGTCGCTCCGAGTCGTTCATCTCCCCGGGGGTCGAACGAGCGATAGACGAACAATGAAGCGCCCGATCGAGGAACACGCCGCGCGGTTCTCACAGGTCGCGAGCGAGTACGACGAGGAACAGGACAGCGACGAGTACGCTGCTTGCGCATCGCTGGTTATCGAGGCCGCCGACCCCGGGCCGGAGGAGACAGTGCTCGACCTCGGCACCGGTACGGGAACCATCGCACTGGCGCTCGCGACCGAGGCAGGCAGCGTTATCGGCCGTGACATCAGCGAGGGGATGCTTGCAGAGGCCCGCAGCAAGGCCGACTCGGGAGGCCACGAGAACGTCAGCTTCGGTGAGGGACGGTTCCGGGAGCCTCAGGTCGACGAACCGGTCGACGTGGTCGTCACGAACTTCGCGATGCACCACCTCTCGGACGCCGAGAAGCGCGAGGCAATCGAGGGGATCACCGGACTCGAGCCACGGCGATTCGTCCTCGGCGACCTGATGCTCTCGGCGCCAGTGGTGGAGGGCGAGGAACGGTACGCCCCTGCGGTCGACGACCCGGCGACTGTCGGGGTGCTCGTCGACGCACTGACCGATGCCGGCTTCGCCGTGACGGCGAGTGAACTCATCGGCGACCAGTTCGGCGTGATCGTGGCCGACCGCCTCGACCGATGAAACACCTCCCGAAACACCACCAGCCGCGATGGCGCTATCTCGCCGTCGCTATCGAGACGTGGCCAACTGCGACGGTCGGTCGCCGCGGGTTCCAGCGGGAACTCTGGTTCGCCGGCCAGAACCTGCTGGGCGACCCGGGTGGCGCAGACGCAGACCTGCAGGTGATGCGGTTCTCAGTATCTGAGGGTGGCGGGGGCGCAATCGTCCGGGTGCGTCGCGGTGAGGTTGATGCAGCACGCGCGGCGATTGCCTGCCTCGACGAGGTCGACGGCCATCCTGTCGGGCTGCGCGTCAGCGGCGTCTCCGGCACCATCGATGCCTGTTCGGAAAAGTATTTAGGCAGCGGTACCGGAATTTCGGTACAAGGTGACGTGACCGTCGCGGGCGCAGACTGTCCGGCGTGGCGTCGGAACGGCGCGCTCGACGTCCGTGGGCCGACGGGGCTCATCGGTGCGACGGTTCGCGATTTCGAGTAAATCTATGCAAGGGCAATCCCAACAGCAGGCGTACGACCGCGGTACCACTATCTTCTCGCCTGACGGACGTCTCTATCAGGTGGAGTACGCCCGCGAGGCGGTCAAGCGCGGCACGCCAAGTATCGGCGTCCGAACGCAGGAGGGTGTCGTCCTCGCAGCGGACAAGCGCCGGCGCTCGAAGATGATCGAACCGTCCTCGGTGGAGAAACTTCACAAGGCTGACGATCACATCGGTATCGCCAGCGCCGGCCACGTTGCCGACGCGCGAAAGCTCATCGACATGGCGCGCCGGCAAGCCCAGGTCAACCGGCTGCGTTACGGCGAAGCCATCGGTATCGAGACGCTCTCGAAATCGGTGACTGACTTCATCCAGCAGTACACCCAGTACGGGGGCGCTCGCCCGTTCGGCGTCTCGCTCATCATCGGCGGCGTGAAGAACGGGCAGCCGCGCCTCTTCGAGAGCGACCCCAGCGGCACGCCCTACCAGTGGCAGGCGCTCTCTATCGGCGCCAACCGCGCCGACATCCGTGAACACCTGGAAGCGGAGTACGACGAGGAGATGACGCTGGAGGAGGGCGTCGACCTCGCGCTTTCGGCACTTGCAAACATCAACGACGGCGAACTGACCGGTATCGGCGTCGACCTCGCCACCATCGACGTGGAGACCGAGGAGTACGTCCAGCTCCCGCCGGAAGAGATCGACGAGCGGCTGAAAGCGCGTGACATCCACGCCGACCAGGCGACTGACGAAGAGTAACCGCAACTCGGTTTTTCGCCGCCGGAGGAACTCCGCGAGTCACGACTGAATTCGACCGGTTTCTGGCCCGCAGCAACGGTGGAGGGATGTCCGAACGCTCGATTGATAGTGATTACGGCGAATCGGTGCATCGACGGTGTCGAACGCCGCCGGTTCAGGGGCTCCCATCACCGACACGGACGGTCA
This sequence comes from Halolamina sp., assembly GCF_036626355.1. Classification (GTDB taxonomy): domain Archaea; phylum Halobacteriota; class Halobacteria; order Halobacteriales; family Haloferacaceae; genus Halolamina. The sequence continues at coordinate 11,304 of NZ_JAZKRY010000017.1, forward strand.
CGGCGGGACAGACTCGCAGTAATCACTATGCGCCGTCGAATCCGGGCTTCCCAACAGCCGCTCCGTCGTCACCCTGACCGCGACCGGTATGGCTGCCGAGCGGGACAGCGACGATGGCGACGCCGACGGCAAAAGGGGTCGTCGGAATGGCCTGCGTCGTCGGGGACGGTGACACTGTCTAACACATCTTCGAGATGGTTGTGCATCCGGTGTACCAGCGACAGAGGCTGGGGAGTTGGATGACGGACGCGCTGCGGGAGTGGATTGACGAGACCGCATCATCAGAACGCGGAGCGGTCCGGCTGGCGAACGAGAACGACGCGCTCGTAACGGTAATCGGCTTCGAATCGAATCGCGCCCACTGGCTCCGAGACGGCGACACGGCGGTCGTCGTCGGTCACGCGCCGCGATTACGTTAATACTCCTCGTATGCGAGGTTCATCAACCACTGGGAGAAGGCGTCGGACTGCGGATCGATCTCCTCTTCGCCGATGAACGGCGTGAGCATATCTCCGGCCATCAGCAGCGAAAAATCGAGGTCGCGTTTGCGCGGCTTGAGCAGGTAGGTGTTGTGTCCCTTGTAAACGGCCTCCTCCCGCTGGATCAGGCCTTCATTTTGCAACGAGTCGGCGATGCGGCTGCCTTTCCGAGAGGAGAAATCCAGCTCCTTCCAGAAATCGCTCTGGTAGATACCGCCCGTTTCCCGGACGAGTTCCAGCGCCCGGCGTTCGTCGTCGCTGAGGTCGAGGTCCGCAGTGCTCATGGGATGTGGTGTATCGCAGTGTGGTTAAACCCTGTCTTCGACGGCGTCCGGTGCACGATCCGAGGGGGCACGCGCACCTCCGAACCAGCCGCTGTCGGGACTCCTCCCGCGAACAGAATCGGGGTAACAGGCTCCCCACCGTCACAGAGTTGGGGATTCAGCGTCTCAAAGCCTCGACGTTCGCGTCGCTCGGTAGCTGGCGCAACCGTTAACCGCGCCACTCCCCAAAGCTATCATAGAATGAGCTTTCAGAGCGAACTGACCGAAGAAGAGGCCCGCGAACGGGTCGAGACCGCACTGGAGGAGAACGAAGTGGTGCTGTTCATGAAGGGAAACAGACTGATGCCCCAGTGTGGCTACTCCAAGCGCGCGGTTCAGCTGCTTTCGCAGTACCGCGCGGAGTTCGAGACGGTCGACGTCCTTCCCGCGCTGGCGGAGTTCCGGACAGCGCTCGAAGCGGAGTCGGACTGGGAGACCATCCCGCAGGCGTTCGTTGACGGCGAGTTCATTGGCGGCAGTGACATCCTGGCGGAACTGGACGAGCGAGACGAGCTTGCCGAGAAGGTCCGTTCGTCCGCCTGAACCGACCTAATAACAGCTAAAAGTCCCGAACACGTAGAACCACCAAGGAGCCGTCGACGCCCTGCCGCCGGCAGGGACCCACCCCCCCAACACCATCCCACACATGCCTGGACGCGTATTCCGACTCCATTCGACACTGGAACTGCCGCTCGAAGACGTCGAGGAGTTCCTCGAAGACCCGGAGCTCCCACCCGAAATCGACGATGTCGATCTGACCCGCAGGAACAACACGCTGATTCTGAAAGCGATCTCCGACGACGCGGATATCGGGAAATACACCCCGACCGCACAGCTGAAAGCGAGCGTCTCGGAAACGCGTGTCTACGAGGAGGAGCCGCCCAAAACCGCCCCGACGTGGGGAGATGAGGAAGAGGAGGAAATCCCCTCCGAACTCGTCGAGTTCGCCTGCTTCAAGGGCGACCGCGAGACGGTGCTCCAGAACAGCGCGCTGCGCTTCCCGATGTTTCTCGTGCTCCGGGAGATCGCACTCCGCTCGGAGAAAGGCACCCTGACTGCCGTCCTCGAGAAGGACGGCGACCTGCAGGCCGTCCGGATTGTCGAGGGCGAGGAACGCCCCGCAAGCGTCGAAGTCGTCGAGAACCCTCGCCAGGGCAACGGTGAGGACAGTGGCGTGGACTGGCGCGACAACAAGTTCATCAGCTAACGCTGCAGTGCCCGGTTCCTCTGACGGCGGTCCGACAGCGCATTCTGTTTTGCTGGATCGGTTTCGCTACATCGCTACCCCCTGAGGAAAAGCCCACGAGCGGACAGATTCGCCTGTGTGGGGGAGTTCGCGGAGGCGGTGAACCGACCGACACACGGCCTGTCCACGGCGTAGACACCGTTGCCGAGGAGGCATCGTTGTCCGTCGGGTGCCCCTCCACCGACCGACCACTTGTCGGGAGGCCGGGGGAGTCTCGGGTGACAGATTCAGGTAAACCGCCTCATCGCGTCGGCGAAAAAAGCTCTCGGTGGGCCCATCGCAGCCGCGTTCGAGCTGGTCATTTACCGATTTTACCTGGTATCCCATGGTGTTCATTATCTCGGTGATTCCGATGTGGGATAGTCGGACTGGCCGTTCATGTCGTCCCTGCGCGCGACCATCGGATTTGCTGTCAGCAACCGATAGCTGGAGGACATCGCACAAATTCTAGCTGACCCGCTATTTATACAACAAGGCTGTTGGCGCATTTTACCTCCGTGACAGGGCCCTGCATCCAACACCCAAAGGCTTATACACTAATTGTCGTATGCTTCCATAACGCCATACAGGCGTCATACCGCAGTAAACGGAAATATATGACAGAAAATAAGGACTTTTCGCGAGAAGGGCGCATCGACAGACGAAAGTTCATCGGTGGCGTCGGCGCCGGCGTCGCCGTTGGGATGGCTGGCTGTTCGGGGCAGGAAGACGAAGCGACCACCTCGACCGAGACCGATACCGAGGACGGTGGCATGGACGACACCGACACCGACACCGAAGCGAGCGGTGAGCCCATGCAGGGTGGGACGTACACCTTCGGGATGGCCTCGCCGCCGAACAACCTGAACATTCTCGCGACGGGGACGGCGTACGCGTTCGTCGTCCTCGACGCGGTGTACTGCTACGGGACGACGCTCCACCCGGAAACCCAGGAGGTCATCCCGTATGGCTTCGCGGACTGGTCGCTAAACGTCGATAACGTTGGGAGCGACTCCAACCCGACGATGACGGCGACGCTTCAGGAGGGTCTGATGTTCAACGACGGGGAACCGGTTACCGCTGAGGACGTCAAGTTCTCCATCGAGTACATCCAGGAGCAGGAGCCGGCGGGCTCCATCTCGGCCTCAGAGGTTAGCTCGGTCTCGAAAGTCGAGGTCGCGGGCGATGGGGCCGACCACGACGTCGAGTTCTACCTGAGCGAGAAGGACGCCGGCTGGGCGACCAGCATTCTCGGGGTGCCGTTCATGCCCGAGCACATCTGGGGAGATGTGGACGACTACAGCAAGTACAACCCCCGGAAAGACGACGCCGGTGTGGTCGGCTCCGGCATGATGCAGCTCGGCGACTTCAACTGGGAGAACTGGTACGAACTCGAGATGCGGGACCCGGAGATGATGCCGTGGCTCGACGACTGGGACTTCCTCGACGAAGGCGCCCCGTTCATCGACGCGCTCCGTATCGAGATCTTCGGCTCTGCGAACGCGCTCCACCAGGCGCTTCTCAACGCCGAGATCGACCAGACCTACGGCTCTCTCCCGGTCGACAAGGCGGCGCAGGCGACCGAGAACGACCAGCTCGACGTTATACAAGGGTCCGACGACGGCTGGGCGCACCACTCGTGGAACATGCGCCGGAAGCCTTTCGACGACAAGACGTTCCGCCGGTTCCTCGTCAAGGCCCTCGACTGGGAGTTCGTCGTCGAGGACCTCTACAAGGGTATCGGCGCCGTGAAGGGAGACTACGGGACGCCACCGGTGTTCGACGCGTGGCGACCGGACGTGCCCGAAGAGATTGACACGCACGAAGGCACACTCCCGAACGATGACAGTGTGTCGATCGACATGCCTGACCTGCTGTTCCCCGAGGCGACTCGCGGGAACTCCAACCTCAACGACGAGGCCATGCAGGAGATGCGGCAGTTCCTGACGGAGGCCGACGATGCGGCGTACGACTACACGTTCGAGGAGGCCGATAGCGACGTCATCACCTCCCCCGACGGGAAGATGCTGCACGTCGACGGCGAACGGCTCGACGAGGCACACACGGACAACGACGGCAACTCAGGGCAGGGGCCACTCGAGATGAGCTACAACCCGCCATCCGATTCACCGCTGGGCGCCCGGCGCGCATCGAACTGGCTCGCCGTGCTCAAGGAGACGGGCATCCCGGCCCGTGGACTGGTTCAGTCGTTCAACTCCCAGCTCCCGAAGGTCTACCAGAACCACGACTTCGACATGTTCGAGATGGGTTGGACGGGGCTGACGGTGACCAACGACCACTACTCCTCGTTCTTCGGCAGCGACGGGATCGGCGATGGCGGCTTCAATCCGATGGCCTACACCGGCGCGGACGAGTACATCGATATGAACGGAGGCATGATGGAGCTCGAACCGCGGCAGCCAGTGGTCCAGGCGATCCTGGCACAGATCTGGCACGACGCGCCGACGCTCGTCACGAACTACGACAGCATCCTCCAGCCGGTCACGAACGCGTGGACCGGCCACGTCAATGCCGTCGGCGGGGTGACCAACGAGTTGACCTGGCCGAACGTCCACAAGATGGGATAACCGCCTGATAGGAGAGCTTGGACAGTGCCCGAACCAGCTCGGGCGGGTCGGTTTCCTCCCGCGCCTCTTCGATGCTGCGCGCGATGCAGGAACCGCGAAGAATACGTTTATCAGTGTGACTCGTGAGAAGCATGAACATGGAACGAAGACACGGAATCGAACGAACGAACCGGGGGACTGAGGTGAAATAGATGGCAACGAGAATTAGCTTCAAGTATCTCGCAAAACGACTGGCCGTCTCAGTGCTCGTCGTCTGGGCACTGCTGACGCTGCTGTTCCTGCTGCTGAAGGCGATGCCGGGAGACTTCGCGTCGCTGCTGATCAACCCCAACATGGAGGCGTCGGACATCCAGGCCGTCCGGGAGCAGTGGGGCCTCAACGACCCGCTCTGGAAACAGTATCTCAAGTGGGTGGGGAGCTACGCCGTCGGTGACTTCGGCTACTCGCTCCAGAACGCAGAGCCCGTCACCGCGATGGTGATTCGTCGGCTACCGCGAACGCTGGTCCTCTTCATGACCGCGTTCCTGATGCAGTACACCATCGGGATCCTCATCGGCATCGACTTCGGCTGGAACCGGGGAACCAAGGTCGACAAGAGCGGCTTCACGACCGGGCTGACGCTCTACAGCGTGCCGTTCTTCTGGATGGCGTGGATGCTGCTGCTGGTGCTGTCCTACCCCGGGGTCGGTATCTCCTGGTTCCCCGCCGCCCACATGACGACGGCGTTCAAATCACAGTTCACGATGGTCGAACTCGTCGGGGACATCCTCTATCACCTGTTCATCCCGGCGATGTCGCTGGTTGTCGTCGGGTGGGCAGGTGCGATGTTGGTCACCCGGACGTCGATGCAAGAGGTGTTGGACAAACAGTACATCTACACCGCACGTGCGAAAGGGCTCTCACCGACGACGGTCAAGTACAAACACGCGGCGCGGAACGCGCTCATCCCGGTGGCGACACAGGCCATCGTCGGTATCGCGTTCGTCATTGACGGGAGCGTCATTGTTGAGACGGTGTTCTCCTGGCCCGGTATCGGGCTGATGCTCGTCGACGCGATCGCGAACCGGGACTTCCCCGTGGCGCTTGCCTCGTTCTTCATGCTTGGCGTGCTAATCGTGGGTATGCGCCTGGTGACGGACATCGTTTACACGTATCTCGATCCGCGAATCAAATTCGGTGAATCACAATGAGCAGCGAAACCAAGAAGTCGTTCTTCCAACGAATCAAAGACGAAAACAAGGGGATCGTCCAGTCGATCGACAGGGGCTGGAACCGGTTCACCAATCACAAGATGGGTGTCCTCGGTCTCATCATCCTCGTGTCGATGATTTCGATGGCGGTGTTCGCCCCGTACATCGCGCCGCACTCGCTCGACTGGCAGGCACCGGAAGAGATCGAGCAGGAGGGCGAAGAGAAGACGCTCGAAGACATCGCGAGCGCGGAGATCTCCCATCCCGCACCGCCGAAGTTCGGTGACCCGTACTTCGCACCCCTCGGGACGGATATGGAGGGCCACGACGTCCTCACACAGCTGATACACGGGTCGAGACCGGCGCTATATATCGGGCTCGCAGCCGGGTTGCTCTCGTCGCTCGTCGGCGTCCCACTCGGCCTGATTAGCGGGTTCTACGGCGACACGTGGATCGACGAGGCGATTCAGCGGATCGTGGACGTCATGTACGGCTTGCCGTTCCTGCCGCTGGTTATCGTCCTCGTGACGCTCCGGGGCGTCTCGACGACGAACATCATCATCGCCATCGCGGTGAAATCCTGGCTCAACAACGCCATCGTCATCAGAGGCCAGACGCTGTCACTGAAGGAACGCTCCTACATCGACGCGGCGAAAGTCGCGGGCGCGTCGGACAACCGGATCGTGTTCAAACACATCCTTCCGAACGTGCTCCCGCTGGCGTTCGTCTACCTCGCACAGGACGCGGCCTTTGCCATCCTCACACAGGCGAGCCTGGCGTTCCTCGGGCTGTCTGACTTCACGGAGGTCTCGTGGGGGACGATGCTCCAGTGGGTCCAGGTCACGGGGCACGTTTTCGACGCGCTCTGGTGGATGATCCCGCCTGGACTGATGATCACGCTGGTCTCGGCGGCGTTCTACTTCGTCGGCTACAGCCTCGAAGACGTCATGAACCCCCACACTGAGTAAGATGAGCACGAACACACAGACATCGACGGGCGAAGGAGGAATCATCGAGCGAAACCGAGAGCGGTTGTTCTGGCTTACACTGGTCCTCGGGATGGCGATTTTCGCCCTCGGGATGGCGTTTACGATCCTGTTTCTGGCGATGAACACGTCGCCGCCGGCGCCCTACTTCGCGTCGGCAGAGGACCGCTATCTGACGGGCGGCCTCTCGTTCCTGTTCATGATTGCCGGCCTCCTGACCCTGCGAATGGGCGCGAAGGTTGGGGGCTGGTAACCCATGTTTGGCGCGAAACCAGGACACAACCTCGACCGAGAAGACACGTACGGCTACGAGGAGGAGAAACTCGGGTGGTTCGAGCGGTTCGACATGCGCCCGGTCGACCCGGCGGCGATCGACGAGCGCTTCGAGGACGGGGACGTGCTACGGACGGTCGACCTCCCGATGTCTCTCAACCGAGGGCTGGTGGTCGAACCGGGAACTGGCATGGCCCTGTATCGGCTGACCCAACTGTTCGGGACACCCAATGTCGACGTCTGGGCTGCTGGGAGTGAGATGGGTGAGCGCGACGTCTCGACCTGGCAGTATCTCTTCGAGGTGGTCTTCTCGGCGGAGGACGGGGAGGACCGGGAGTTCCTCCTCTCAATCTACGACCACAAAACCGACGTATCGGTCGGCCTGTCGACGTGGGACGAGTCGGGCGATGACAGGGTGGTCCCAGCTCCGACGGAGTCCGCCCCTCCAGGGCTCGAACTCCCGGACGAAGAGTTCCGTGAGGGGCTCGTCCAGCTCACGCTGAACGTGCTCGAAGAACCGGTCCCCGCGACGTACGAAGATCTCTGGATATGAGACGAACCCCCCAACGGCTTGGCTCGAGAGAGACGGTCACGGATCGAGTGATCTCGATTCTGATCGACTCGACCCGTCGGCAGTACGTGCTGACGGTTCTCGCGTACATCACCGGAATATTGGGGCTGGGATTGGTGTTCGCGCGGGAGCTCTGGATGAGCGTCCCTGATGACATCGCGGTGCCGGCCAGCATCGTCCTGATGGGTATCAGTTTCCTCTCGCTGTTCGTGGCGACGCTCTCAGGGCCTGCCCCCGGTGCCAGGTAGGCCCGTTACCAGCCACGTTCGTTCAGTTTTGGGAACACGACGACCAGCAGCACGCCGAACAGCACTGCCACGATGATGCCGAACACGATGGGGACGAACCCGTACGAGTAGAACCCGAGGTAATGGCCCTGCAACGAGAGCCAGATACTCACTGGAACGGCCAGCAGGAACGTCAGCGTCGCGACCCAACCGGTTGTACCCACGGGCCTCAGCTCTCGGGCTGTGTTACTCTGCGTCGACTCGTCTCGTCTTCCTCATAGAGGTGACAGGCCACCTGCTGTCCGGTGTCTGCTTCGCGGAAGTCGGGGTCGACGTCCTGGCAGATGTCCCCGATATACTCCGGACAGCGGGGATGGAACTTACAGCCCGATGGTGGGTTCTCGGGCGAGGGGATCTCGCCTTTGATGTTTGCCCGTTTGCGGCCACCGCTCGGTTCCGGAACCGGGACGGCGTCGAGCAGCGCCTCCGTGTAGGGATGTTTCGGTTCGTTGATGACCGTCTCCGTCTCACCGATTTCGACGACATCTCCGAGATACATGATCGCCGTCCGGTCACACATATACCGGATGAGCGAGAGGTCGTGGCTGATAATCACGTAGGTGAGGTTGTACTTATCCCGGAGCTCCTTCATCAGATTCAGCACGCCTGCTCGAATCGAAACGTCGAGCATCGAGACTGGCTCGTCAGCGAGGATGAAGTCCGGGTTGACGACGAGCGCGCGGGCGATGGCGACGCGCTGCTGTTCACCACCGGAGAGCTCCCGCGGGAACCGCTCGAGATACTGCTCGGCGGGTTCGAGCCCGGCGTCCTGGAGCGCGGTAATCGCGCGCTGGCGCCGGTCCTCGTAGCTGTCGCCCATATCGTTGATCTTGAGCGGCTCGGTGACGATGTCCGCGACGGTAAAGCGGGGGTTGAGGCTCTCGAAGGGGTCCTGGAAGATCATCTGGACCTGTTGCCGGAACTCCTTGCGCTCCTCCCCGGTCATCTCCTGGTAGGTCCGGTCGCGGAACGACACCTCCCCTTCGGTCGGCTCGTGGAGGCTCACGAGTAGCTTTCCGAGCGTCGTTTTCCCGCAGCCGGACTCCCCGGCAACGCCGACGATCTCCCCCTCGTTCACCGAGAGCGAAACGCCATCGACCGCTTTCACCGACGTCGGTTCGTTCCCCAGGATCGTGTCCATGACGCCTTTCTCCCCGCCGAAATGCTTCTTCAGGTTCGTGGCTTCGATTATCGGGTCCATGTTTCCTCCTTCTCTGACTCCGCCTGCAGATGTTCGAGTTCGTCCAGCCGGTAACACGCGGAGTTGTGTTCAGGATTGCCTTTCACGTCGAACATCGACGGGTGGCTTGTGTCACACTCCGGTACCGCGAACGGACACCGTGCCCGGAACCGACAGCCGGCATCCGGGTTCGTGAGCGATGGCGGTGACCCGGGAATCGAGACGAGGCGTGTGTCGCCGGCCTGCTCGATGCTGGGGAACGAGTTCTTCAGTCCCATCGTGTAGGGGTTCGACGGGCTCGAGAACACCTCGTCGGTCGGGCCGACCTCCATCATCTTCCCCCCGTACATGACGCCCACACGGTCGCAGGTCTCGGCGATGACGCTGATGTCGTGGCTGATGATGAGCATCGACATCCCCATTTCTTCCTGCAGCTCCTCGATCTCCGCCAGGATCTCGTCCTGGATGATGACGTCGAGCGCCGTCGTCGGCTCGTCGGCGATGATGAGGTCGGGGCCGCAGGCGATGGACATCGCGATCATTGCGCGCTGTTTCATCCCCCCGGAGAACTCGTGGGCGTAGTCATCGGCGCGCTCGCCATCGATACCGACGCGCTCGAGCAGCTCTCGGCCCCGCCCGTACGCTTCTTCGGCCGACGTCTCGGGCTCGTGGCGGAGGATGGCCTCGACGATCTGGTCTCCCACCTTGTACACCGGGTTCAACCCGGTCATGGAACTCTGGGGGATCGTCGAGATCTCCGCCCATCTGACGTCCCGGATCTCTTTGGGAGAGAGACTGGCCAAGTCCTTATCTTTGAACATCACATCCCCTTCCGCGATGTATCCGTTCTCGTCGAGCAGTCTGAGGATGGATTTTCCGAGCGTGGTTTTCCCACAGCCGGATTCGCCGACGAGACCGAACGTCTCTCCCTCCTGGATACGGAAACTCACATCGTCTACCGCCCGGACTTCACCGGTATCCGTGGAGTAGCGAACACCGAGGTCGTTTATATCTAACAGGCTCATGGTTTATTTATAGCGTGCCACCGGATGGTGGTCAATTCGACCACCGGCGCGGCGAATGCACCTGAGTGACATGGATATTGCAATCATGCGCCCATAAAAAAGCGTTGGGTGACGGCAGCGGGGTCCCGGCGCCGTGTGACAGGACCGCTAGCTCACCCAACGAACCGTCGGGAGTTGTCGATATCGGACCCTTTTTCCGAGTTACCATCATGCATACGGACAATGCATCGGCTGAACAAGGCGTTTTTCGTCCTTACAGTTTCGCTGGCTTTGTTGGGCGGTGTTTCGGTCGTCGATTACTCACAGACGCTCGGAGATTTCCAGGACGCCGGTATCGTCGCGGAGCAGATCGAAACGGAGATTCGCTCCGGTGAGGTCGCCGAGGGAGAGTTCGTTCTGCAGGTCGAGATCCGTAACCCCACGCGGTTCACGCTTGACCTGAACGGCGCGTACATGGCGGCCAGTGCGGACGGCGACAGACTGGCCTACGGGCCGATCGTGAATCACGACGAGATCCCCGAGACGATCCCCGCTCGCGGCGCTGTGAACGTCGAGTACGTGTTTGCACTCAGCGACGATCAGGCCCAAGGGCTCCAGGCGGTGCTGGACGACGGAACCGTGACCGTCACGGGCCAACACAGTGTGCAACTCAGGGACACACAGTTCTCGGTTTCCTTCACCGGGGAGGTTGACGGATGATCCGACGGACCACCTACGCGGTGTTCCTGGTTCTCGCCATCGCTGGCGCGGCGGTCACCGCCGCGGTCGGTGATAGTTCCCTTCACACGCTTGCCTACGGGCTTTCGGCGCTCGTCGGCGTCGTGGCGTACTTCCAGGCGAACAAACGGCTCGTCGACGAAGCGATCGGGACGACGCTACTCAGCGTGCTTGGTGGGCTCCTCCTCAGTGAAATCGCGCTCACTGCCGTCAGCGTCTACGTGATCGGGATGCCGATCGACCTCGCCGCGTGGCAGATGTGGACGTTCCTGCTATTTCCCTGGGCGTACGTCCTCACGCTGCTGCTCACGGGCTACTTCTGTGCGGGCCTGCTGGATATGCTGGAGTAAGTTCAGCTACTCCCCGTCGTAGGAGTCGTCGCGGTCACGCCCCGCGAGCTGGTCGGCACCGATCGGGGACATCGACTCGTCGAACTCCTCCTCTTCCTCGTCCTCGTCTTCAGCATCGGGAACGTACGTCGACGGGTCGAACCGGTTTTCGAGCCGCCAGCCCGCGTAGAGCAGCACGCCGCCGAAACCGAGTGACAACACGAACGGGAGCGACGTCGGTGACAGCGTCCCCTGGATAAACACGCGGTGAAGCCCCTCACCGATGACGAACGCGCCGAAAAGCAGGAGGGTCGACCCGAAAAAGTTGGGAATCCGTCTGTCCATACCCACCGTATTCGATAGCGCGGTTTATCCATGTCGGTGAATCAGCGTGCGACAGTTTGTGGTCCGCAAAAGCGCATCATCGACCCTGGTCGGTCGAGAGTGACCTTGTGAACGGGTTTCATGCAGCGAGTTCGCCACACTCCACAAAACATTTCAGGCCGAAGGTAATGAGATGTAATTACCGATGAGCGAGTTCCCCGACTATCTGAACGTCGACTACACCGACGGCGAGGGCGAGTCCCCGGCGGACTACCCGAGCCTCGAGCACAAGATCGAGAAAGCGATCGAACTGACCAAACAGGGCCTGGAGGAGTACAAGAACCCCGCCATCATGTGGACCGGTGGGAAGGACTCCACGCTCACGCTCTACTTCGTGAAGCAGGTCGCCGAGCGTCACGACCTGGCGGTGCCGCCGGCAGTGTTCCTCGACCACTACCAGCATTTCGACGAACTCATGGATTTCGTCGAACACTGGGCGGACGAGTGGGACCTCGACGTCCACTTCGCTCGGAACGAGGACGTGGGCGAGTACGTCGACGAGCACGATCTCGTCCCGGGTGACGACATCGAAATCTCGGAGCTGAACGAGCAGAACCGTCACCACATCCGGAACATTCTGGAGTACGAGGAGGAGACGTTCCCGTTCCTGCTCGACACCTACGTGGGTAACCACCTACTGAAGACGGTGCCGCTGAACAACGCTATCGAGGAGCACGACATCGACGGCATCATCTCGGGTGTGCGTTGGGACGAACAGGATGCCCGCGCCGACGAGACGTTCTTCAGCCCCCGGCACGACCCCGATATCTACCCGCCTCACGACCGCATCCAGCCGATCCTCCAGTTCGACGAGCGCGCGGTCTGGGACTGCTTCTGGCACTACGTCGTGCCGGACACCGTCGAGGGCTACCCAGACGAGGGGTACATCCCGGACGACGCCGACGACCTCCCCGAGGGGGTCACGCAGGATGACATCCCCATCTCGCCGAAATACTACGCCGGGTTCCGGTCGCTCGGCAGCGAGGTGTCGACGGAAAAAGGCGAGGCCGAGCCCGCGTGGCACCAGGACCTCGAGAACACGACCGAGCGCGCCGGCCGGGCCCAGGACAAGGAGGACCTCATGGAACGCCTCCGCGACCTGGGCTACATGTAGACGCCCGCAGCACGATTCCCAGCTGACTCACACGTTTTCGTGAGCTAACCGGGTCGCCCTGAAAGAGTCTTCATCGGCGAGCGACGACAGAGTAGATAATTTCATATAACAATTAAGCGGAATATTAAAGTATATTTTTCACCATGTTAGCAACTTAGTTAAAGTATGAGCTCCAACAGCTCAGAGATGAAAGCGTATCTCGCGGAGCACCCGAAAATGGTCGGCATCCTGTTCACGACGACCCTGCTCCTGTCCCAGGCGGGCGCCGTCGCGGCGGGCGGCGGCACGAGCACGGCCGGGCCCTAACGGAAGTCGATTCGGTTGGCCCACCGCAGTTCGCCGTCGAACAGTAGTGGCATCCTGTGTGAGCCCATCGCTTGCTGGAACCGTTCTGGCGGGACGTCGTACGTACTGAACTCCCCGACGGGGATGTACTGAGCATCGCCCTGTTCAAGGAACGTTCGACCCATCGAGCCGATCTTGAACCGGGAAGTCGGGTAGCCGATGCAGGTGACGTCGAGCCGGCCGTTTTCAGACGAATCGACCTCCATCGCGTACTGCACCCCAGAGGTGGACTGCGAGATAGTGACCGAGCCGTCCCCGACCACCACGTAGTTCTGCCGGGAGATCCGCACTCGCCGAATCACGTCCAGCGCGCCGTGGAAGTCGAAGCCGATGTCGAGGAGGTTTGCCAAATGTGTCCCCGTCTTCGTCGCCGTCGTGTTACTCACGCTCGTCAGTGTGACGACGCCGCCGAACGCGCCGGCCTCGACGAGCGCCTGGCCCTGTTCGTATGAGGTACAGCCATTCAGCAGGAAGGCGTCGGCCCCCGTTCCCGAGAGCGTGCGCAGGTCCAGAAAGCCATCCGCACACTGTACCCCGTCGTCGTCGACGTGTCCGACGTAATGGAGGAAACTCGTCTCGGTCTGTAACAGCTCGCGGAGTTCGGCTTTCGTCAGGTCGTGGTGGCTCCGCACCTCGAACGTGAGCATGTCGAAGAAGCCGTAGAGCTCCTCGTCGATCTCAGCCAGCATCTCCTCGTCGTTACAGACCAGCGTTACCGTCGTCGTGCTGTCGTCGCTGGGCTGTCTACCCAGCCGCCGCCGGTAGGCATCGACAGTCGGCTTCGACGAGCCCATCGGGAACTTCTCGCCGACCCAGATGTGTCCGTACGTGTCGGCTTCGACGGGGGAGATAACCGATTCTCCGTGGCTATCGGTGTTCTCCGTCGTCCGTCGCTGTAGAGCCGGGCCGCCAGCGGTTCGGAAGAAATCATCGATGTCATCCGGTTCGGGCGGCGGGCTCCCCCGGTCCGACAGCGGTGTGGGCGAGCGGACCATCGCGAGGTCGTCGACGATGAACGGAAGGATCTCCGCGTTCCCTGCCGCCGGCTCGATATCCGCGGTGAGATGCCAGTCGAGCAGGTCGTCTGTCGCGTCTTTCGGAACCGAGAGATACGCTGCGGTCCGTTCGGCGATCGGAAGCTCGTACCAGCGCTCGGGGACGATGGTCGTGCGCTCGGCCAACTCGTTCCGTTCGCGTAGCGACACCGGGTAGAGCCCCTCTGTACGGGTGATGCAGTCGAGGAGGAAGCAGTGTCGGAGGGTGTTGGCTGTCGCCTCTCGGAGATCCCCGCCCAGGGGAAACCACTCGTCACCGGCGACGAGCCGCGGGCTGTCGACTCCCGTGACGATTTCGGCGCCCAGATAGTACGCGAGCGGAGCAACGGTGAACACGCTGCTGTAGCGCTCAGGGATTTCGAGACGAATCCCCGTTTCCGGCCGGCTGAGCCCGGCGGCGTCGAACTCCTGGCCGAACTCCAGCAGCGGTGGATGGCCCCGAAGCGTGGGAAAGGACCGCTCCGGCGAGGTGGTTTTCAGCGCCGACGAGAACAGCGACAGCCCGCGTGCGATGCCTGCAGGTGTCTCCGGAACGGCGATGGTGCCTTCGGGTCGCTGGTGGAGCGACCGCGGACCGACGACGACGGTCGACGGCTCCTCGAACCGGATTCTGGTGCCGTTCTCCCCCTCCTCGACCGTCGCGGGACCATCGAACCTGAGGTAGAGCTTCATCGGGGTGTTGGTCGCTTCGAAGAACGTCTCCTCCTCGACGACCCGGGCTGGGCCCGTGGCCCGCTCCCGCGGCTCGCCGTCCGGGCCCCGGAGATGGTAGTCGACGACGGTCGGCAGATAGAGTCGCGTGCTACGGATGCGGACCGCATCGTCGACTGGTGCGGGAAACAGTCCAGTTTCCGCCGGCTCGGGGGTGACGGGGCCGGCCTCGACCACGTACTCCACCTCCTCGATAGTGTCGACGATTCGGAGCCCGCGGTCCGCGGACTCGAACCGGATCACGATTCGTCGAGTGCGACCCAGCCGGTCGTCCCCCGCCCCGGCAGATGCCAGCGCTGTTCGGGCTCACCGGAAGCGGTCCGAAGCTCGAGCCGAGCGTCGAACACGAACTGGAGGTCCGCGACGGCCGCCGAGCCCGACTCACGCGGGAGATGGTAATGTCCCATTCCCCGGGCGCGCCGGACCTCGCCGGTGAGCTGATAGGCGAACCGGCGAACGGTCTCCACACCGTGGGTCTCGAGCAGCGTTTCGAGCGAGCAGACGCCGACTCTGAGTACCGCGGGCGGCGGTGTCTCGCCGCTCGGGCACCACGAGACGATCTCCCTGTCGACCTGGCGGACGAGCGCGTCGTCTTCACTGGGCGTGTCGGTTGGCGCACCGATCGCGGCGCTCCCCCGGAGTTCGCTGCCCCCGATGAGCGTCACGTTCTCGTCGTCGGCCGAGTAGGGACCAGGGAACCACTGGTCGGCCGCGGCGGTGCTATCGGTCAGCGCGAGGATGCGGTGGCGCTCTTCCTCGGGGTCACCGAGCAAGCGCGTGGTCGCTCGCCGGGAGACGGCCTCCGGAACGTCGCCGGTGACGAGCACCTGTGGGCCGCGTTGTTTCAGTTCCTGGAACGCGTCCCTGACGCTGCAGCCGCGTTGTCGGCTTTGCCTGTCGGCACGACTCATGGGGCCGTTGTTCCGACCGCACAGATCAAAAAGTTCCGACGAGCTCGGGGTGAAAGAGAGGGGTCGCCGAACCGGTGTGGGTTTACCGTCGGCGTGCTTGGTGGCTGTATGGAGTGGGTCAGTCTCTTTTCGGGCGGGAAAGACTCGGCGTGGGCGCTCTACCGGGCACAGCAGCAGGGCCTGAACGTCGGGCGCCTGCTGACGGTCCACCCCGAGGGCGACTCCTACATGTATCACACACCGGCGACACATCTGGCGTCGCTGGCCGCCGAGAGCATCGGCCTTCCCCTGCTCTCGGTCGAGCCAGCGGATTTCGGCGCCGACGACGCCGTCGATTCGGCCGCACAGGGCGACGCCGAGATCGAGCCCCTGGAGGCGGCGCTCTCGGAACTCGCCGCCGACCCGTCGGTCGACCTCGCGGGCGTCACCGCCGGCGCCGTCGAGAGCGACTTCCAGACCTCGCGCATCGAGGCGCTCTGTGACCGGCTGGGTATCGGTCTCTTTGCGCCGCTCTGGCAACGGGATCCCGTGACGGTGGCCCAAGCGATGCTCGAGGCGGGGTTCGAGATCCGCATCATCCAGGTCGCAGCCGCAGGGCTCGACGAATCGTGGCTCGGCCGCACCCTCGACAGGGAGGCACTCGCAGAACTCACGGAGTTGCACGAGCGCTATGGAGTCCACGTCCTCGGGGAGGGTGGCGAGTTCGAAACGTTCGTGGTCGACGGGCCGCACATGAGCCAGCGCATCGACCTCACGTACGACACCGAGTGGGACGGGAGCCGCGGCCGGATCCACGTCGAGGAGGCGTGGCTAACCGGCGATGAGGAACACGAGAGCCCGTAAGGAACTACGTTCGGCTATCGTCGTCCGAAATCTCGGAGTGGGCGCCGACGAGCGCCCCGGCGAGGTCCAGCCCTTGGACGTAGCTCGATTCATCGACGATGGACTCCCGGAGCTCGGAGTCGACGACGGTGGCGTCGTCGAAAACCACGGTCCGGTCGAGCGCGCTGTCCTCGACTGTCGCGCCCGACATCACGTGGACGTTCTCGCCGAGATCTGTATTCTCGACCGTCGCGCCGTCGGCGACGAGGTTCTCACCGTCGAGTTTCCAGGCCACGGCTTCGAGATAGCTCGCGGGCGTACCGATGTCGAACCACGCGCCGTCGAAGGTGAACGCGTGGACGGCCTCGCGGTGCTGGAGCCACTGGACGAACCAGCCCGGCTCGTCCGGGTTGTTCTCGCCGTCGAGATACGTCTCGAACTCCGGCAGCGTCTCTCGGGGGAACGCGTAGCAGGCGATGGAGACCAGCGTGGTCTTCGGTTCCTCGGGCTTCTCCTGGAAATCCACGATGCGGTCGTCTTCCAGGTCGACGAGCCCGTAGGATTTCGCGCGCTCCTTGGACTCCACGTCGTAGGCGGCGATGCAGGGTGTCCCCTTCTCCCGGAAGAAATCGCCGAACTCCGCGAGGTCGAAGGAGATGAGGTTGTCGCCCGCGACCACGACCAGGTCGTCGTCCAGGTTCTCTCGGTCGATCAGTTGTGCGAGCGCGCCGACGACGCCGAACTTCTCGTCTTCGTCGACGGTCTCCTCGACGGAGACGACGGGCTTTTCGAACCCGCTGTCGTCGAGATACGCGTCGAAATCGTCGGCAAAGCGCTCGTTCGTCGAGACGTACACCTCCTCCATTCGCTCGTCTTCCTCCAGGTCCGCGAACACGTCGTCGATGACCGTCCCCTCACCGACGGGGAGGAACATTTTCGGCCGGTTGCGGGTGATTGGCCAGAGCCGCGTCGCGTAGCCGCCGGCGAGAACGATTGCCTTCATGCCATTGACCTTGACGGGTACCGGTATACGCTTTTTCCATCACTGCCGGAGCGTGAGATCGGGTCCGAGGGATGCGAGGCCGAGGCTGACCCGAAGCCGGCAGGAGCCGGGTCGACAGAAAGCGGTTTGGCGTCCGGCCTGCAAGCAGGGGTATGGAGGAAGCGACGACCCGCGAGCGGCTCGCCGACGCTCTCCGGGAGAAACCGGCGACCCCCCGACAGCTCTCCGAACAGCTCGGTGTGTCCACGAACGCCGTCTACGAACACGCCACGCACGTCGCCCAGAGCCTCGAGAACGAGGACGAGCAGTTTCTCGTCGCACCCCCGGAGTGCCGCGACTGCGAGTTCGACGGGTTCGACGACCCGCTGAACTACCCATCGCGCTGTCCGGAGTGTAAGTGCGAACGTATCGCGGAGCCGCAGTTCGTCATCGAGACGGCGGAGTAAGGCCGCTCGGGACGATGCCCACCTGCGGTCCCACTGGACAGCAACGCTTTCCCGTCCTGCCCCGGACAACTCGGTATGGTCCATCGGTTGGTCCTGGGCTGTGGCGCCATCGGCGTCGACCTCCTCGAGGCGATGCCACCCGGCGAGGGCCTGACCGTCATCACCGCCGACACTGCCCGGGCCGAGAGCCTTCGCGAGGTGGATATCCCCGCCAGCGAGGGCGACCCGACGACGCCCGGGGCCCACGCCGATGATGTCGACGTCGTCATCGTCGCCGGCGACGAAGCAGAACCGAACCGGCAGGCCGCCGAGGCTGCCCGCGATGCGTTCCCGGACGCGCTACTCGTCGTCTACACGGGGGCTGCGCCCGATTCGGCGACGGCTGCGGCACTGGAGACGGTTGCCGACCGGGTTATCGACCCCGTCGCGGCGCTCGCCAGCCGGGTGCTCGGCTACGCGACCGGCCCCGAGAGTGCGCGGGCCCGCGGGCTTCTCTCGGCACTACGCGGCGCCGAGGAGCCGGTGGCGGTCATTACTCACGACAACCCCGACCCGGACGCGATCGCCAGCGCCGTTGCACTCTGTCGGGTCGCAGAGAGCATCGGCGTCGAGGCCGACCCATGTTACTTCGGCGAGATATCCCATCAGGAGAACCGGGCGCTGGTGAACCTGCTCGACCTCCCACTCGTTCACCTGGAAGACGACGACATCGAGACGTACGGCGGTATCGCACTCGTCGACCACTCCCGGCCGGCCGTCAACGATAGCCTCCCCGAGGAGACCGAGGTCGACATCGTCATCGACCACCATCCGCCGCGAGCTCCCGTCGTCGGCGAGTTCGTCGACCTGCGCAGCGACGTCGGGGCGACGAGCACGCTGCTTACGGAGTATCTCACCCAGTTCGACGTGACAGCTGATCGCCAGACGGCGACGGCGCTGCTCTACGGCATCCAGATCGACACCAAGGAGTTCACTCGCGAGGTCGCCGAGGCGGATTTCGAGGCCGCCGCCGTGTTGATCCCCTCGGTCGACACCGCGACGCTCTCGCGGGTCGAATCGCCGAGCCTCTCGATGGAGACGCTTTCCGTGCTTGCAAACGCCATCGAGCACCGGTCGGTCCGGGGAGGCGCGCTCTCGACCTGCGTGGGCGAGATCCACGAGCGGGACGCGCTCGCGCAGGCGGCCGAACGACTGCTGGATATGGAGGGGATCGACACGACACTCGTCTACGGCTTCATGAACGAGACGATCTACGCCTCGGGGCGCTCCCGTGGCTCGGATATCGACCTCGGAGAGACGCTGCGCAACGCGTTCGGCGACATCGGCGATGCCGGCGGCCACGCGGACATGGCCGGTGCGCAGATTCCGATGGGCGTTCTCGGCGCCGTGGAGCAAGAGCGCACCGGCTCGTTGACGGAGATCGTCTGGGGCGTCGTCGACGACCGGTTTTTCGAAGCGCTCGAGGAGGCCCCCAGTGCGCCCGAGCCGGAGGACGCCCTCCAGTACGACCACGCGCCCGAAGGGACGGCCTCGCTGGCGTTCGCCGACGACCAGCCCCGCAGGGAGAACGGGTCGACAGAGGCGCCCGCGGACGGCGCCGAGGAGGAAGCTGGCACGGGGAACGGCGCTGTGGACGCAACCGAGGACTCCGACGAGCAGCCCGACGCTCCCGCTGACGAACACTAACTCTGATTGTGTAGGCTTTTGCGCCGTCGGCCCGTAGCCACGGTGATGAGCAACAGAGCACGGGTCAAGGAGTATATGACTAATGAGGTGGCGACGGCGTCGGCCGAAGACACTGTCAAGGAGGTGGCCCGACGCATCGTCGAGAGCGACGGCCACAACGGGTTCCCCGTCACCGACGGGCGCCGTGTCGAGGGGTTCGTCTCCGCCCGCGATATCCTGTTGGCCGACGAGGAGGTCCCCATCTTCACCGTCATGGAGGAGGACCTCGTGGTCGCCCATCCGGAGATGGACGTCATCGACGCCGCACGGGTGATTCTTCGGTCGGGCATCCAGAAGCTCCCGGTGGTCGACGACGCCGGCAACCTGGTTGGCATCATCTCCAACACCGATGTGGTGCGTAGCCAGATCGAGCGCGCAACCCCCGAGAAGGTGGGCGACCTGATGGAGACGCTCCAGCATATCCACGACGTGAACGTGCGACAGGAGCGCCGGCAGACCCGACTGGCTGCCCTCGTCCCCACGCAGGA
Organism: Halolamina sp.; assembly: GCF_036626355.1. Lineage (GTDB taxonomy): Archaea > Halobacteriota > Halobacteria > Halobacteriales > Haloferacaceae > Halolamina. The sequence continues at coordinate 31,481 of NZ_JAZKRY010000017.1, forward strand.
CCGCGTCTACGCCGACGAGCTGGAGGGGCGGAGCTACGAACTCGAGCACGGGCTGGCTGAGCCGCTGGTGGTCATCGAGAACACGACCCGGGAGGAGCCGGTTCTCCTGCTGACAGACGGCCACCACCGCGCACTGGCAGCCGACCGACTGGGTATCGAGGAGATGGACGCCTACGTCATCATCGTCGAGGCCGACGAGCCGGTCGAACTTGGGATGGAGCGCACCGCGAAAAACGAAGGGCTCGACAGTATCGACGACGTTGAGGTGGTGGACTACGCGCGCCACCCGCTCATCGAGACGACGAAGCGGCTGCAGTAAGCCCCACAGCGCAAGGAGCTCCGGTCACCCCGTCCAATCACCCGCTGACAGCTTTTTGATTCCAGACGTATGGTGGAACTTACTGGTCACGAGCGCTGCCGAGTTCGTTGCCCGCCTCCGTCAGCCGGAGTACACCGGCGAAAACCGCTGTCTCCCGTGTATCGTGGTGAACACGCTCATCACCGGAGCCATTCCCGTGGCGACGGCTCCGCTGGTGAGACCCGTCGGCTGGCGACGGGATGGTGTTCAGCAATCGAGCCCGGCGTCTCTTGGGGGAGTTCGGCGTGCGCTCGAGCACCGCGTCATCGTCACTGATAGTGATTACTGCGAGTCTGTCCCGCCGTGACCATCCGTGTCGGTGATGGGAGCCCCTGACCCGGCGGCGTTCGACACCGTCGATGAACCTATTCGCCGTAATCACTGTGAGTCGGGCTGTGAGCGATTGAACGAGACAGACCGCGGCTGGGCCTGCTGAGCCGGTGACGGTTCTGGCGAAGGGCTTCGAATCCCAGGACCGCCGATCACGTCCGCTGTCGGCCTCGAAACTGGCTGGTCGCAGTGTCTCCTCGGCGCGGTACGGCTGTTCGTGGAACGTCGGGGGTGGGATCTCGTGGCTCTCTGGGACCTCCTCGGTGAACTCGTCGCGCAACCAGCCGAAGAAGCCAGCCTGGGAGGCCACCTGACAGCCTATCGCTGTCGATTGGTGAGCGGAGGGTTCAAAGCAGGTCGTCGGGGCCGTGTTTCTCGGCCATGCGCTGAGCCTCGATGGCGTACTGCTCGCGGTTCTCCTTGCTGACGCTCCCGAGGTTGCCAGGGTCGGCGTCGATGGCCGCCGTCGTGTCGCGGTGGTCGCCGAAGGAGGTGAGCGCGCGCTCCTTGCGGAGATAGCGCTCGCCGTCCGGGGTGGCGTAGATGAGGATGATGATGTTCTGCTCGTCGTCGGAGTAGGTGCGTTCGACCAGCCAGACACGAACGGTCTCGTCCTCGGCGTCGCTGGAACTGTCCATAGTGGGAGGTTCGTCCGGTGTGGGAAAACGTTTCAGGGCCGCAACAAACGTGTGTCCCGCCAACGGGGAGGGTAATTCACTCTGATACGTGGACGACCTCCGCGTCCGCGAGCTCGCGCAGGCGGTCAGGGTCGACCGCCCACATCGACGTCGGGGTGCCTGCAGCCGCCCAGACCTGGTCGAACGTCAGGAGATCCGGGTCGAGCAGCGTCGGGAGGTCGGTCGCGTGACAGAGCGGCGGGACGCCGCCGATAGCCCAGCCGGTTGCCTCTCGAACCTGCGCAGGGGAGGCCATCGAGACGGCGTCCTCGTCCATGCCGGCCCACGACGCGAGCGCTGCCTCGCTCACCCGGTTGCCGCCGGAGGTGAGACAGAGCACGGGTTCGCCCGCCACCGCGAACACGAGGCTGTTGACGATCTGGGCGACGTCACAGTCGACAGCCTCGGCGGCGTCGGCCGCGGTTGGCGTTCCTTTCTCCGGGAACTCGATCGGATCGATACTCAGCCCGTACCGCTGCTCGGCGGTCTCGACGAACTCTCGGACGCGGGCGTGCATAGTCGGGGAAGACACTGCTGGCTGAAAGCGTTTGCCGAACCCGCACACTGCCGACAGCTTCTTCCCTTGTGGCTTGTTAAGAAGTCGCATGGACTGGTCGGAGGATAACGCGACCGAACAGCGACTGACCGCGCTCGAACACGCCTGTCGGAGCACCGTCGGGGACCGACTACGCAGTGTCACCGTCGACTCTCCGGAGTGGAACGGGACTGTGTATCGACGTTCCGACTTGCAGGCTGGCGTCGACGAGAGCCAGCGGCTCTCGTCTGCCACCCGGAAATCCTCGATTTCTGGTGACGTCGACGACCCCGGCCGCGAAGCGGTGACCGGTGATGGGACGGTGCTGGCTGACGGTGGCCGCGCCGTCGAGGAGTTCGGGGACGGCTACGTCGCCTATTTCCAGCATGGGGAGACGCGCATCGTCGCCACTACGGGTGGGATAAAGATGGATCGTGTGATCGAGCTCTCGGCGGTAGTCCGCGGTGTGTTCTCACAGTAGGGTTCCTGGCTCGTTCGTTTCGATTCGTTGGCCACCTCGCTGGGCCGTGGTTGTGGGTCGCTCCCGGCCAATTCGGAGTTCAGTATCAGATACACACACGTTATCCGGTCGACCAGTATCGTCTATAACCGGAACCAACCCACAACCGTTGTCCCGACAACGAAGGACGGGAGGCAGCCCCAGTGGATTCCCATTTCGGCCTCCACCATCTCACGCGGTGCTGGGCCACTACCGTCCCCACCCCAGATGGGGCGGCTCCCTCGTTGCTGGCGCGGAGCGTTGTGCACAAAAAACTGAATCCGCGGTCAGGCGAACAGCGCCGCCGCGGCCTGCTGTGCGGTCTCGATGACCGGCCCGAAGCCGGGAAGCAGCACCACGGTCCCGACGAGGGCGACGCTGATGGCGAGATAGAGCCCAACCGGCGTCCCGGCGAGGTCGTGGGTGCCCTCCTCGAACCAGAGCGCCTTGACGACTCTGGAGTAGTAGAACAGCGACAGCGCGCTGTTGATCGCGCCGACCGCTGCCAGCCACCAGAAGCCGGCGTCGATGGCGCTGGCAAAGAGGAAGTATTTCGAGAAGAAGCCGCCGAACGGCGGCAGTCCGGCCAGCGAGAAGACGAACGCGCTCATCGCGACCGCCGCGAACGGCTTCTGGGCGCCCAGGCCGCCGTAATCATCGAACGTCCGGCCGACACCCCAGCGCTCCGCCATCGCGATGAAGAGGAACGCGCCGGTGTTCATGAACCCGTACACGAGCAGGTGGGACATCGCTGCGCCCATCACCTGGCCGTTCGTGCCCACGTCCGACGTGAGGGCTGCGAGCCCGATGAGCACGTAGCCCGCGTGCCCGATGGAGGAGTACGCGAGCATCCGCTTGACGTTCTCCTGGGTGGCCGCCGCGAAGTTCCCCAGCGTCATCGTCACGACGGCGAGGATCTGGAACAGCAGCACCCAGTCGATGCCGATGCCCTGTGCGGCGCCGACGGGGAAGCCGACGACGAACACGCGGAAGGCAACGGCGAACCCGGCTGCCTTGGAGGCAGAGGAGAGGAACGCCGAGATCGGAGCCGGCGCGCCCTCGTACGCCTCCGGCGCCCAGAAGTGGAACGGGACGGAGGCGGTCTTGAACGCGAAGCCGCCGGCGATCATCAGCACGCCGACGCCGGCGACGCCGACGCGGCCCGAGAGCCCGCCAGCGAACGCCGTCGCGATATCCGAGAGCAGCAGCGAGCCCGTCGCGCCGTAGACCAGCGAGACCCCGAACACGAAGACGGCCGAGGAGAGCGCGCCGATGAGGAAGTATTTCAGCCCCGCTTCGGTGCTCCCCTCGTCAGATTTCAGGAACGCGACCAGCGCGTACGACGGCAGACTCGCGAGTTCCAGCGCGATGAACGCGGTGGCCAGCGAGTTGGCCGACGCCATCAGGGACATCCCGGTCGCCGCCAGGAGAACGAGCGCGTAGAGCTCTCCCTGCCGGTCGTGGTCGGCGAAGTAGTCGTACGAGGCGAGTGCCACGAGCGCCGTCACGGAGCCGAACAACGCCGTGAAAAACAGCGACATCCCGTCGACGACGATGGCGCCGGCCAGCAGGGTGACGCCCTCCTCTGCCAGCCCGGTGCCAGCGGTGAGGAACCAGCCCGCGAAGCCGACGGCGGCGAGCGAGCCGGCGATGGTGATACCGGCGAGCACGCTGCGGTTCGTCGAGTCGGGCCAGATGCTGTCGGAGGCCAGCACTGCAAGCGCCGTGAGCGCCAGCGCGAACGTCGGGGAGAGCGGCGGTGCCGTCACCATCAGGCACCACCCCCGACGAGCGGAGCGATCGCGTTCAGGATCATGTCGAAGAACAGGTCAGGGATGACCCCCAGGGCGATGATTGCGAGCAGCAGCACCGCCAGCGGCGCCACGTCGTGGAACGGGGCGGCTCCGACCTCGTAGTCGGTGTCGAGGCTGAACGAGCCAAAGAGCGTGCGCTGCATCGCCAGCAGCAGGTAGCCCGCCACGATGACGATGCCGAACATCGCCGCCGCGGTGAACAGCGGCGCGCTCGGAATCACCGTCGAGTGGAACGAGCCGACGAAGATGAAGAACTCCCCGGCGAAGCCGGCCATCAGGGGCAGCCCCATGTAGCCGAACGCGCCGGCGACGAAGATGCCCACCGTCACGGGCATCCGGTCGGCCAGCCCGCTGATGTCGCCTACCATCCGGGTGTGAGTGGTGTTGTAGATGACGCCGACCGTCATGAACATCAGCCCCGAGATGAGGCCGTGAGCCACCATCTGGAAGGTGGCGCCGGCGATACCGAACTCCGTGTAGGCAACGAGCCCGAGCATCACGTAGCCCATCGACGACACGGAGGAGTACGCGACGATGCGCTTGAGGTCCTGCTGGGCCAGTGCCAGGATGGCGCCGTAGATGACCGAAAACGCACCCAGTGCGGCGATGACGAGCGCGAGATCTTTCGCCACCTCCGGTAGCATCGTGAAGTTGAACCGCAGCAGGGCGTACGTCCCCATTTTCAGGAGGACGCCCGCCAGCATCACCGACGCCGGTGTCGGTGCCTCGACGTGTGCGTCAGGCAGCCACGTGTGGAACGGAACCACGGGCACCTTCACCGCAAAGCCGAAGAACATCGCGAGGAACGCCGCCAGCTGGAGCGCGGCCGGAGAGAGCCCCATGAAGGAGGTTACCTCGCCAGCTCGCAGCGCTTCGGAGACGGCCGGCAGCGAGAGCGTGGAGACGCTGTCGCCGAGGCCGCCGAACACCAGCGCGATGAAACCGATGAACATCGCGAGGCTCGCGATGTTCGTGTAGACGAAGAACTTGATGGCGGCGTACTTCCGGCGTGGGCCACCCCAGATGCCGATGAGGAAGTACATCGGCAGCAGCGTCGCCTCCCAGAAGACGAACCAGACGAAGAAGTCGAGCGACGTGAACACGCCCAGGAGGTTCGCCTCCATGAACAGCATCAGTCCGAAGAACTGCGACTGCCGTTCGTCGATGGGCGTCCACGCGCTCACGATGGCGAGCGTGGTCAGGAACGTCGTCAGCACCACCAGCGGCAGGCTGATGCCGTCGACGCCCGTGAGCCACTGCACCTCGTAGCCCGAGAACGTCAGCAGATCGAACTGTGTCTCGAACGCGAGCGTCCCGCCCGTGAGGGCGTTGCCGCTCCCGTCGAACCGACTCCACATCCAGAGCGACCCCACCAGGGGGACGAGACTCAGCGCAGCCCCGACGCGGCCCGCGACCTCGTTCGGGACGAGGAACGTGACCAGCGCGGCGACGAACGCGAAGCCGATGAGCGTCTCGATAATCATTCAGAACCACCCTCCGAGCACAGCGAATCCAACCAGAAGCGCCGTCAGGCCGAGCGTGACCATGGTGGCGTAGTGGGTGACTACGCCGTCCTGAATCCGCTTCAGTCGCGAGCCGGCAAAGAGGCTCACACTGGAGACTCCGTCGACGACGCCGTCGATGATTCCCTGATCGAAGGTGTCCGCAGCCTTCGACAGCGGAAGCACGACGCCCTCAGCGAGCCAGACCTGATACTCGTCCTGGTAGTAGTTGTTGTACAGTACGTCCCTGGCGCTGCCGAGCTTCGCGGTGTGCTCTGCGGGGTCCTCCCCGCTGTAGAGCACGTACGCGAGCCCGGAGCCTGCGAGTGCGAGCCCCAGTGACACCAGCCCGACGAGATACGACGGCAGCTCCGCCGCACTCATGCCGGCGCCGTAGTCGGCGAACAGCACGTGGTGATAGCGGGCACCACTGGTGCCGAGCAGTTCGGGCCAGCCACCGTTCTCCGGACCGTAGAGCCACTGGTGGAGGAAGTCGATGTGTGCCCCCGTCAGCTCCTGCACCGGCACCATGTTGACGAAGCCGATGGTCGTGGCGAGGATGCCAAGCACCACCAGCGGTGCCTTCACGTTCCAGCCGACGCCGTGCGGGTCGCGTGCGGTGTCCGAGCGTGGCTCACCGTGGAAGGTGAGCAGCACCATCCGGAAGGTGTAGAAGCCGGTGAAGAACACGGCGATCAGCCCCATCGCGTAGGCTGCCAGCAGCACGGTGCCCAGCCCACCCGTGGTGCCGAGCCCGTGGATGAGCGCCTCGTAGAGCACCTCGTCCTTCGACCAGAAGCCGGCGAACGGAACGATGCCCGCGAGCGCGAGCGAGCCCGCGAGGAACGTGTAGTAGGTGACGGGCATCTTCTCTTTCAGCCCGCCCATCTCCCACATGTCCTCGTTGTGGTGCATCGCGATGATGACCGAGCCGGCGCCCAGGAACAGGAGCGCCTTGAAGAACGCGTGGGTCATCAGGTGGAACGTGCCGGCGACGTAGCCGCCGGCGCCCAGCCCCAGCATGATGTAGCCGTACTGTGAGATGGTGGAGTACGCGAGCACCTGCTTGATCTCGCGCTTGACCAGTCCCATCGACGCCGCGACGAGGGCGGTGAAGCCGCCGACAAGGGCGATGACCGCGAGCGACGCCGGTGTCAGCGCGTAGAAGCCGTACATCCGCGCGACCAGATACACACCAGCGGCGACCATCGTCGCCGCGTGGATGAGCGCCGAGACCGGCGTGGGGCCCTCCATCGCGTCGGGAAGCCAGGTGTGCAGCGGGAACTGCGCGGATTTCCCGATGACGCCGCCGAGGATGAGCAGCCCGACAACGGTGAACCAGGCCTGCTGGCCCAGTCCGAAGAACGTGTTGACGGACGCCTCGCCCTCGAGGGCGTGGGCGGCGATCATGGGGAAGCTACCGTCACCGGCGAACGTCGCGGTGCCGAATGTGGCGAAGACGGCGACGACGCCGATGAGGAAGAAGTAGTCACCGAAGCGGGTGACCAGGAACGCCTT
>NZ_JAZKRY010000018.1:0-38021 GCF_036626355.1 Halolamina sp.
CGAGGCGATCCGCGAGGACTTCCAGCAGGCGCTGCGCCGGGTGATGGAGCAGCACCACCAGACGACGCAGTTCATCATCGCGACCCGCCAGCCCTCGAAGCTCATCGCCCCCATCCGCTCGCGCTGTTTCCCCGTTCCCGTGCGGGCGCCGACCGCCAAGGAGATCGAGTCTGTGCTCGCGGCCATCCTCGAGGCTGAAGACGTCGAGTACGAGGAGGACGGGCTGGAGTTCCTGGCGGGCTATGCCGACGGCGACCTTCGGACCGCCGTGCTGAGCGCCCAGACCACCGCCGCCCAGCACGACACGGTGACCATGCAGACTGCCTACGAGGTGCTCGGCGAGGTGGGCCACGACGACGAACTCGCTGCCGTGCTCCGGGCCGCCCAGGAAGGCGATTTCTCGACGGCCCGTTCGGACGTTGACGACCTGCTCGACGAGGGGTACAACGGCGAGGAGCTCCTCCGGGAACTCCTCCGAGTCGCCCGGAACGAGTACGCCGGTGAGCGCCTCACCCGGCTCCACCGGCTCGCCGGCCAGGCCGACCTCGACCTCACTGAGGGTACCGACGACAAGATTCACCTGACACACCTGCTCACCTCGTGGGCGGCCGGCCGACGCGAGCTTCGGGGCGAGGCTGAGGCCTGATGTTCGGCCCGGACCTCGCTCCCGGCGCGTGGCGCTATGGGCTCCCGCTGATCGTTCTCGGAGTGCTGTTGACCCCGTTCACCGGCCCGGTCGGCATCGCGCTCGTGGCGCTCGGGGTCGGCGCGCTGCTGTTCCACCGCGACCCCGAGCGCACGCCGCCGGAAGCGGGCGTCGTCGCTCCCGCCGACGGCGCCGTTTCGGTGATTCGTGAGGAGGAGGGCCGCATCCGCGTGGGCGTGTTCATGAACGTCACCGATGTCCACGTCAACCGGGCGCCGATGGGCGGCACCGTCGAGTCCGTCGACCATCGCTCCGGAGCCAACAAGCCGGCGTTCTCCAAGGAGTCAGAGCGCAACGAGCGCGTCGACATCGCCTTCGAGGACCACGAGGTGTCACTCATTGCGGGCTGGTTCGCCCGGCGCATCCACCCGTACGTCGAGGTCGGCGACGGGCTGGAGCGCGGCGAGCGAATCGGCCACGTGAGCTTCGGTAGCCGGGCGGATATCCTGCTGCCCGAAGGCGTCCGACACGCGGACATGCGGGTGAAGGAGGGCGACGACGTCCGAGCCGGGGAGACGGTGATCGCGGTCTGGGACGACTGATTACGGCTGCTTCTCCAGGACGTGGACGTGCCGGACCAGCGACGCGTGGACCCGGCGTTCGAACCGGTCGGTCACCTGCCAGCCGGCCTCGACGGCCTCGGCTCGCCACGAGCGGTCGGCCATCAACACACAGGTTGCGTCGTCGCCGGTCACCCGGTCGGCCTCCGTGAGCGCGCCGAAAACCAGGTCCTCCAGCCGGTGGCTCGCGACCTTCGACTGTCGGCCGTAGGGGGCGTCGAAGACCACACCGTCGATGGTGTCGTCCCGAAGCGGGAGAGCGGTGGCATCGGCCCGGGCGACGGCCGTCTCGTGGTCCTCACCGAGCAGCGCATCGAGGTTTCGTTTCGTCCCGCGAACCATCTTCCACTGCGCGTCGGTGCCGACGACGGCGGCGCCGACCAGCCCCGCCTCGATGAGCGTGCCGCCGGTGCCACACATGGGGTCCAGAATCCGCCGGCCCGGCGCCGCACCGGCGATGTTGGCCAGCGCGCGGGCGTCCATCGGTCCCATGCTACCAGGCTGGAAGAACGGGCGGTCGGAGGGCCGGCGCTTGCCGAAATCGCGGACCGATTCGGCTTCGAGCCAGCCGAGCACGCAGACGCCCTCGGTGGGCGGGATCTTCCCTTCCACGACGCCACGACCGTCGGAATCGTCCCGTCCGTCTTCGGCGGAGAACAGCGCCCGGAGCTCGTGGTCCGGGTTGTCGAGATCCACCTCGTACCCGTTGTCCACGAGCACCGAACCCAGCTGGCGCTCGGCCTGCTCGGTGCTCACGCCCGTGAGTCCACGGACGTCGCGGGCGCGGACGGCGACGGAGCCCTCGCGCTCGAACGGCGCCATCGCGAGGGCGCGTTCGGCGTCGTCGACGCTCGCGTCGGTCCGGGCGATGAGTTCGTCGGCGGCGTGGGTGTAGGCGAGCCCCCGCAGTCGGGCGAACTCGACGTGGCCGGCGAGCGCGAGCCCCGGGACGAGAACCTCGACGCCGACGGCCGCGGCTTCGGCCTCTCGTGTGGCAAACGGGTCGTCCTCCCCGGCGAGCTCCAGACAGTACACGCCTGTCGGTCTGTCGGCTGGCGAAAAGAGGCTGCCGCTCCGAGGGCGGGACCCACCAACCTATTTAAACCTCTCCGTCAAGGCTTAAGGCGATGACCGACCCGAAAGAGACGATCACCATCGAGAACGTCGTTGCCTCGACAGGCATCGGCCAGGAGCTCGACCTCCAGAGCGTCGCCATGGATCTGGAGGGGGCGGACTACGACCCGGAGCAGTTCCCGGGGCTGGTCTACCGGACCGAGGAGCCCAAATCCGCGGCGCTCATCTTCCGCTCGGGGAAGATCGTCTGTACCGGCGCCAAGTCGACCGATGCCGTCCACGAAAGTCTCAACATCGTTTTCGACGAGCTGCGAAAGCTGGATATTCCGGTCGACGACGACCCCGAAATCATCGTACAGAACATCGTGACCAGCGCTGACCTCGGCGAGAGCCTCAACCTCAACGCCATCGCCATCGGGCTCGGTCTCGAGAATATCGAGTACGAACCCGAGCAGTTCCCGGGCCTGGTCTATCGGCTGGATGAACCCGACGTCGTCGCGCTACTGTTCGGCTCCGGGAAGCTCGTCATCACCGGGGGTAAATCGCCCGACGACGCTGCCGAAGCCGTCGACGTGATCTCCGCGCGTCTCGACGAACTCGGCCTGCTCGCCTGAGCCTCGGATGGTCGGCCCCGCCTCCGTCGCACCGTTTGCGTCCCTCGGTTCGGTCCCCGCCGTCGTACTCGCCTCGGCCGCGGCGCTCCCGCTCCAGGCGTCCGTGGTCTCGGTGCTCGGCACCTACCTGCTGTTTGCGCTCTTTCTCTCGTTGACCGCGTTTCTGGCGGCACGGAACGTGCTCGGCGACGTCCCGTGGCGGCGCTATCTCGTCGTCGGCCCGCCACTCGCGGCGATCGCCTTCCTCAGCGCGACGTTCGGGCTCAACCCCTACGTCGCGCTTCTGACGGCGGTGCTCATCGACGCCGGGCTCATCGCCCGCCTCCACGCAGTTCGGCCCCGCCTGCTCGCCGCCATCACTCTCATCCATTTCGTCGTGAGCGTACTGCTCGGCGCGGTGGTGTTCGGCATCGTCACCCTCGTCGGAACCATGCCGGGATAGCGACCGCTCGTGGGAACTGTTCCGGAGTCGCTCCCCCTTGTCGGACCCATGGACCGTCGGCTCCCGACCACAAACCGACGGCTTCAGGGAGTGGACCACCGCATCACCGCCTATGTCTACGTTGCTCATCGAGAACGGGCAGGTGCTCCGGCCCGACCACGAGATCGTCGATGCGGCCATCCTCGTCGACCAGCTCAGCGGGACGATCGAGGCGATCGATTCCGACCCGGATGCCGACGCAGACGAAACGCTCGATGCTGAGGGCGCCCTCGTCATCCCGGGGCTGGTCAACGCCCACACGCACGCTGCGATGTCGCTGCTCCGCGGGTACGCCGACGACAAACCTCTCGACGCCTGGCTCCAGGAGGACATCTGGCCGGTCGAGGCCGAACTCACTGCGGAGGATATCCGCGTCGGAACCGAGCTGGCGGCCCTCGAGATGATCCAGACCGGAACGACGACGTTCGCGGACATGTACTTCGAGGAGCCCCACGTCGCCGGTGTGGTCGAGGCGTCCGGGCTGCGGGCGCTGCTGGGCCATGGCTTCGTCACCGTCGGGAAAGCGGCGGACCAGGCCATCGCAGACACACAGATGAGCCAGAACTTCGCCGAGCAGTACGACAGGATACTCGATGGCCGCATCCGGACAGCGGTGATGCCACACTCACTCACCACGGTCAGCGAAGACCTGCTCCGGGAGTCCGTCGAGAGCGCACACGAGGCCGATATTCCGGTTCACATCCACGCCAACGAGACCGAGGACGAGGTCGATCCCGTCGTCGAGCAACGGGGCGTCCGGCCGCTCGAGTACGCCGAGGACGTGGGGCTGCTTTCGGACGGCGATTTCTTCGCCCACTGTGTCCACGTCGACGACGAGGAGATCGATCTGCTGGCCAACTCGGGCGCCGCGGTCGTTCACTGCCCGGCCTCGAACATGAAACTCGCTTCCGGCATCGCGCCAGTGCAGGCGATGCTCGACGCCGGCGTCACCGTCGGTCTCGGGACTGACAGCGCGGCCTCGAACAACGACCTCGATATGTTCGACGAGATGCGCGACGCCGCGATGGTTGGCAAGCTCGGCGCCGACGACGCCGCCGCGGTGCCTGCCGACGCGGTCGTCCGGATGGCGACCCAGGGCTCCGCCGAGGCGCTCGGTATCGACGCCGGCCGTATCGAGGTAGACGCGAAGGCTGACCTCGCGGTGCTTTCCCTCGACGCCGCCCACCTCACGCCCCACCACGACCTGGTGAGCCATCTTGCCTACGCTGCGAGCGGGAGCGACGTGCGCCACACGGTCTGTGACGGCCAGGTGCTGATGCAGGACCACGAGGTGCAGACGATGGATGCGGCGGCCCTGAAGGAGCGCGCCGAGACGCAGGCGGCGGAACTGGTCGAGCGCGCTACACGATAAGGAGGAACAGCACGTACGAGCAGACGACGGCGATTGCCGGCGTAAGCACCCAGAGCACTGCAATCCGGCCCGCTGCGGCGGCGTCGAAGAGGCTCTCTTTGCTCTGTACACCGGCTTCCGCTTCGCCGATGTTCGGCACCTCGGGCGGTTGCTCGGGTTCGACCGGTTCCGGTTCTCCCTCGGCGAGGTCGCCGACGGTCGGGCTTGCGGGCTCGTCGCTCTCTTCTGGCACCAGCGCACCGGTCGTGAGCTCCCCCGTCCCTCCTGCCTCGGGAGAAGGGGTCGCCAACTCAGCAAGCGTCGCGGCACGGCTCGCCCGCCCCCATCCCAGCCCGATGATGGTGCAGGTAGTGCTCACCGCGAGGCTCGCGGGAATGCCCAGATACGACAGCACTGTGATGATGGTCCCCCCGACCAGCGAGACGATGAGCGCAGCGAGAATCGGGAGTTCGGTGATGTCGTCGCCGACGGTGTCGAGCGTGCGCCGCGCGATGGTGAACCCGCCCAGCCCGAAGGCGAACACCGCGAGCAGCACCCCCTGGTCGACGGTCAACGGACCACTGACACCGACAAGCGGCGCGACGGCGTTGGCCGCGTTGGAGGCGCCCGCCGAGAACGCCATGTAGCAGGCGATGAGGATGACCAGGGCTGACCCGACCAGGTCGCGCGGGCTGGCGTTCTGGTTCACGCGCGGAGTCGGAACCGACCCTGTGCGGTCGAGCTGGAACAGGTGGAGCTCCAGCCGAGTGAACGCGAAGCGGCCGTCCAGATAGGGGTAGACGTAGCGCCCGATGACAGCGCCGCTGGCGAAGCCGATTATGGGTGCGACAATCCAGGCCGAGACGATGACGAACATCAGCGCCTGGTCGAGCGTGCCGGTCGCCAGCCCCAGGCCGACGATGGCGCTGACGGCTGTCATCGACGTCGAGGCGGGGACGCCGTAGAGGTTCGAGATGAGCAGCGAGAGCCCCGTAAAAAAGAGCACGCCGACGGCCGCAATCGGCGTGAACTGCGCTGCGGGGACGATGCTGCTGCTCATCGTGGAGATGACGTTCCGGCCGACAGTCCAGGCGCCGACGAGGGCGAAGACGGTGAACAGTCCGGCTGCGGTGGCTTTCCGGACCAAGCGGCTCCCGACTGCTGGGCCGAACGCGACGCCGGTGGATGAGCCACCGATGTTGTAGCCGACGAACACCGCGACGAGGATGCCGACGACTGCGAGAGCTGTGACCATACCGCGTCAATGGGTAACGGATAAAAATACGATGGGGATTCCGGGGCTACTGCTTGCTCTTCCGAGTGGCGCGGCTGACCGTCGCCGCATCGTGCTTCCGAGTGGCGCGGCTGACCGTCGCCGCATCGTGCTTCCGAGTGGCGCGGCTGACCGTCGCCGCGCCACACGTTCGGCGCGTCCGGCCGACCGTCGCCGGACGTCCCTTCGACACCGTTTTGCTCCCACTCCAAGAAACCTCGGCCATGAGCGACTACCAGCGCGTTACCGCACACGTCGACGACGTAGAGAGCCTCCGAGAGGAGGGCCGCCGGAAGATGGACTGGGCGCTCCAACATATGCCCATCTGTGCGTCGCTGCGCGAGGAGTTCGCCGCCGAGCGACCGTTCGAGGGCCAGACCATCGGGATGGCGATGCACGTCGAGGCCAAAACCGCCATCCTCGTCGAGACGCTCGCCATCGGCGGCGCCGAGGTCGCAGTCACCGGCTGCAACCCGCTCTCGACCCACGACGACGTGAGCGTCGCGCTGGACGACGTGGAGAACGTCACCTCCTACGCGGTCCGCGGCGTCGACGACGAGGAGTACTACGGCGCTATCGAGTCAGTCATCGACCACGAGCCGACCATCACGGTCGACGACGGTGCGGACATGGTGTTCCGCATCCACCAGGAACATCCCGAACTCATCGACTCCATCATCGGCGGCGCCGAGGAGACGACCACGGGCGTCCACCGCCTGCGCGCGATGGACGAGGACGGCGAGTTGAACTACCCGATGTTCGCGGTGAACGACACGCCGATGAAACGCCTGTTCGACAACGTCCACGGCACGGGCGAGTCGGCGCTTTCGGCTATCGCGATGACGACGAACCTCTCGTGGGCCGGCAAAACCGTCGTCGTGGCCGGCTACGGCTACTGCGGGAAGGGTGTGGCATCCAAAGCGGCTGGCCAGGACGCCAACGTGGTTGTCTGTGAGGTCGAGCCTCGGAAGGCACTGGAAGCGCATATGGAGGGGTACGACGTGCTTCCGATGGCCGAAGCCGCGACGGAGGGCGACGTGTTCATCACGACCACCGGCAACCGCAACGTGATCACGAAGCCCCACTTCGAGGAGATGCAGGACGGCGTCCTGCTGGCCAACGCGGGCCACTTCGACGTGGAGATCAACCTGGACCACCTGGACGAGCTGGCGGTCGACCGCTACGAGGCTCGCGAGGGTGTCGAGTCGTTCCGGATGGCGGACGGTCGCCGGCTGAACGTGCTCGCGGAGGGACGGCTGGTGAACCTGGCCGCGCCAGTGGGGCTCGGGCATCCGGTCGAGGTGATGGACCAGTCCTTCGGGATTCAGGCGGTCTGTGTCCGGGAGATGGTCGAAAACAGCGAGGCCTACGAGGCGGGGGTGCACGAGGTGCCTGATCAGCTCGACAAGGAGGTCGCCGAGGTGAAACTGGCAGCCGAGGACGTCGAATTCGACAGCCTGAGCGATGCGCAGCGTGAGTATCTCTCCTCCTGGCAGCACGGGACCTGATTCGGATTACGGGTCGCCGTTTTTGTTCGGTTGGGACTGTTGGTGGGTCGACTGCGACAGCGACCGCCAACAGCACCGCGGAGTTCCCAGGGACACGTGGACAGCACCGCTTTCCGCCGCGCGGCCACAAGCCCTCCCCAGCCGAGTCGCTCGGGGCTTCCCCCTCGCTCCTCCCTCGCGCTGACTCGCGCACGGAGGCGCTCGCGTTTCACGCCACGCTGCCGCGGGTGCGGTTGGAAGCGTGCGCTCGCCGTCGTCGCGGGAACGCGGTGAGGACTCGGGGCTGTGCCGGGCCTCGTGCCCGGCACATTGCGGTCCCATTGTGCAAGCCTACTCCGCGGTAATGGTCACGGTGCTGTTGCTGTCTGCGGTATCCATTGTGCAAGCACACTCCGCGGTGGTGTATGCAGTCTGGTCGAACCTCTTGACCCCAGACGCCACACTACCAACAAGACGCCAAACGAATCACGAGACACCGACCACCTTTTGCCCGGCCACCACTCACCATCAGCTATGCCCACGAACAAGAAAGGCGACCGCCGGGAGCGCGAACTCGTCAACCGCCTCGACGACGCCGGCTTCGCCGTCATGCGCGCACCCGCCAGCGGCGCCGCTACCGAGCGGGAACTCCCGGACGTGCTCGCGGGCAACGGTGAGGAGTTCTACGCCATCGAGGCCAAATCCTCCCAAGGCGACCCGATCTATCTCACCGGCGAGGAGGTCGCTGCACTCGTCTACTTCTCCCAGAACTTCGGCGCCAAACCCCGCATCGGCGTCCGGTTCGACCGCGAGGACTGGTACTTCTTCCACCCCGGGGACTGCTACACGACTGACGGCGGCAACTACCGGGTGAAAAAAGAGACCGCCATCGCCGATGGCGTCGACCTGCCTGAACTTGCCGGCCAGTCGAAGAAGGTGAGCCTGAAGGAGGCCGCAGCGGCCGCGGACGGTGCGGAGGAGACCGAGGACGAGGACGTTGAAGCCGACAACGCAGTGCGAAAGCTGCTACAGGCAGTTGCGGACGGCACGCTCACCGTCGAGGAAGCGGCGGCGGCGCTCTCCTGACCGCCGTCGGTCGGTCGTCGCGCCGCTAACTCGCCTGTCGCCCCTGCATCGAAGTGCTTTAGGCTAATCCCCGGGGAGTTCGGGTATGGATATCGACGAGGAGATGCGCCCCAAAATCGCCCTCTCGATGGGCGCAGTCGCGTTGCTCGTCGCCGTGTTTCTCGCTATCGGCGTGATGTTCGGCGACGCCGGTCTCTCTCCCACCGGCGCCTACGCGATCGTCGGATCGCTCGTCAGCTTCGTGGTGCTCATGGGGGCCGTCGGCGCCTATCTCGCAACGAGAGAGTAGCTCAGGCTGTTTCTGCGTCGGTTTCGGCTTGCTCCCGCCAATCGACCCGCTCCTCCGGCGGCGTCTCGCGGATCCGCTGCCGGTAGAGCGTGAGCGGATGGTCGGCCCGCTCGCGGTGGCCCTGCTGGTTCGTGCAGATTCCGTACGTTTCGAGCGTCTCACAGGAGGGCGGCGGATACTGCGCGCCGCGTTTCTCGCTCACCCGCGCCATCACGTAGCTGACCTGCTGATCGGAGAGCGTCGTCTCGGTACAGAACTGCACCGCCCCCTCCTCGTCGAGGCCGATCGCGGCGAGGAAGGAGAGCAGCGCGAACGCCTCACGCTCGTCGAGCCCCTCGGCGGCGGCGCGTTCCTGCAGCTCCGCAATACACTCCGGGAACAACGTCGGGACGACCGCGTCGATCTGTCCGACTGCGGTCCGCTCGCCCAGGAGATCATTGAGCTCCGAGAGCGGTTCGGCGAGCGCATCCGAGAGCGTCTCGGTGCGCTCTTCGGTCAGGTCGAAGGGCAATCCTTCGGCGACCCGGCGCCGCACTGCCTCGACGAGCAGGCCACGGCCGTCGGCACCGTAGAGCTCCTCCTTTCTCACCCGCACCTCGCCGGCGCCGAGTTCGCGGTTGACAAGCCGCCAGTCGCCGCTCCAGTCGCCCGAGGAGAGCGCGAGATAGCGGGCAACGTCGACCCGGAACCACTGCTCGTGGCTCCCGCCGGCGCTCGTCCGTCCCGCCGCGCCTACTCGGTGTGCGACGTCGTCCCCGGCGACCGTCTCCTCGCGCACGGCGCCGTGTAGTTCGAACTCCTCGAGCACCCGCGGGAGCGAGACTGAGACGTCGGTCGTGCTCTGGAGCCCGTCGTCGCCGCCCTCGATATCCTCTGCGAAGCGACCGGCGGCCGTCGACGCCTCCGCGGCGGCGTACTTCTCGACGGCCTTCCCGGTTGAGAGAAGCGAGACGAGCAGGCGAGCCACCGGGTAGGAGAGCAGTTCGTCGCGGTCGCCCCACCGGCTCGGCTCCGCTGGCGCGGTCGTCCCTTCGGTCAGCGCGCGCTCGACGCGCTCGCGGCCGCGTTCGACGGCAGGGTCGCCGGCTTCGGCCAGCGTGGGGACGGAAACACCCATCTCGCCGACGGCCTCGCGAGCCGCGTCGAAGAACGGGTACCGGGCGTGGAGCGGCTGCATACGCTCGGTGTTTCGGAGCGTCGTGAATAAGCGCATCGACCTTTTGCTGCGGTCGCTCGCTGCGCTCGCTCCCTGGCAAAAGCTCGACCAAAAGCCTGCGTCACCCCCTTCGGGGGTTCCTTGGCCCGCTTGCTCGCGCTGCTCGCGAGCGGTCTACGCCTCGTCGTCGAGTGCGAGCGCTGCCAACAGCGCTTCCAGCTGCACCTGCTCGCTCGCGCCCTCTGCGATCCGATAATCGGCTTCGCCGAGCCGTTCGAGCAGGCGAACCACCGCACGCTCGGAAAGGTCGAACTCCCAGGCCGAACGGTGGAGCTGGTCGATGACGTCGCCGCCAGCCATCCCCACGTCGGTCAGGAGGGTGTCGAGCGTCGCCCGAGCTTTCGGGAAGTCGCCGGCCACGGCGGCGGCCACCATCTCCTCGATATCCTCGGGGCGGGCCGTCGCAGTGACGGCGTACACCGCCTCGGCGTCGACCACGTCGCCGGTCGTCGCGGCCGCCTGCAGGCTGTTGATTCCCCGGCGCATGTCGCCGTTGGCGGCGTAGACCAGCGCGTCGAGTCCCTCCTCGGTGACGTCGATCTCTTCGGCCTCCGCGATCTCGGTGAGTTGGGCGGTGATGGCCTCGTCCGAGAGCGGCGAGAAGCGGAACACCGCACAGCGGGACTGGATGGGGTCGATGATCTTCGAGGAGTAGTTACAGGAGAGGATAAATCGGGTGTTGTCAGAGAACTGCTCCATCGTTCGGCGGAGCGCCGACTGGGCGTCCGAGGTGTTGTGAGTCAACAGCCCGTTCGCGAGCATGAAGTTGGGGGTTCCCTCCATCGTGATGTTGTAGGCTTTTCCCCGATGGCTGTGTGTGATGGACTCCACTTCGACGGTTTCGACATCCTGTCGTCCGCCATCAGATACGACTGCAGGCGAGAACTCGTCTCGGCCGTAGTGTTCGTCGTGCGGAAGCTCCTCGTCGCCGTACGTTTGGAGGAATTCCTCTACCTTCTCGGTTTGCCCCCGGAGTGCGGCGACGTCCTTGACCTCGACGACAGTATCACCGACGAGGAAATCGGGGTGGAACACCGAGTCCGACAGTTCGAACGATGGTTCGTACTCCACTCCTGCGTCCTGCAACGTGTTTGCGACCTCGTACTCCCAGTCCGAACGCACGAGGTGCCCGAGCTCCTCGCTGTGACCTTCGTTCTTGCAGGGGACAGAACAGAATCGACCTGCCGTCCAGTCTCCGCAGGCCTCACACGGGGACACGCCGATGTCGTCCCGGAAGTCGGCGATTTCGTCCCCAGGACGCAACTCCCGGAGCTCCGTTTCGACGAGTCCGCCCTCGTCGTTCACGGTGAAGAATGGGTGGCCGAGACTCGCTGTGACCGTCCTCCCCTCGGACAGTTCGACGTCGAAGAAGTCGGCGACGCCGGAGTCGACGAGTTTCCCCTTGTCCGACTGTATCTCGTTCGTCTCGAAATCGACCGACGGTATCGGTTCACCTTCCGAACTCACTTCCTCTATCTTCTTGACCTCTGGGGAGGACGGATAGCCTGTAACGACCTCCGTTCCGGGTGGTACGCACAGCGAGTCGGCCTCGTCGAGGAAGATGATACGGTAATCCTGGCCGCCAAAGGCCGAGCGCGCGAAGTTCTTGATGCGGTCCCGAACGACGTCGATCCCGCGCTCGTCGGAGGCGTTGAGTTCGAGGAAGTTCCCCCGCCAGTCGTCGCCGTAGATCTCGCGGGCGATGGCGGTTGCAGAGGTGGTTTTACCGACGCCTGCTGGCCCTGAAAATAACAGGTGCGGGAGCTCCCCGCCCTCGATGTAGCTCTGCAGGCGTTCGATAGTCTCCTGCTGGCCGTGGATCTCTTCGAGCGTCTGCGGGCGGTACTTCTCGATCCAGATCTCTCGGCCCGCGCTGGCGTCCTCGGCGTCGGCCTCGCTCATAGGTACAGAGGGGCGGGGCGCGGGCATAAACGGACCGGAGCGCGCTCGGCCGGCCGGTCGCTCGCGCCGCGGTAGGAAGTATACGACCGCCGACGAAGACAACGGTAAAGGCGACCGGACGCCCCACTCCCGGTATGGAGGTCACCGCGACTGTCGTCGGCGAGGGTGAGCAAACCATCTCGCTCCCCGACGATGCCGATTACGCCGCGCTGTGTCGCGAGCTCGGCTACAGCCCCCACGAAGTGACCGTGCTGGTCGACGAGTCGCCGGTCCCCGAGGACGCGCCAATCGAGGCCGACCGAGTGCGGGTGCTCCGGCTGGTGGCCGGCGGCTGATTCGCCCGTTCGCTCGCACCACGGCAGCCGTGTCGCTCGCCCGCCGGGTGCGTCGGCGTTTTGTAGGATGAGCCCGTCACTCGGTTCATGAACAGCGGTTTCGCCCTGCCGAACGTCGGGCCCGGGCCCGACCCGCTCTCGCTGTCGGAGCTGGAGGCTTCGTACGTCGTGCTCCTGCTCCACCGTGATTTTTACTGTAGCGAGTGCCGACAGCAGGTCCGGCGGGTAAAGAGCCGCTACGAGGAGTTCGAACAGCGCGACGCCGAGGTGGTGTCGGTACTCCCTGAGGACCGCGAGACGGCCAGGGAGTGGCAGAAACAGTATCACCTCCCGTTTCCAGTGGTCGCCGACCCGGAGAAGACGCTGGGCAAACGGTACGACCAGCCGACCCGGTACGGACTGCTCGGCCGGCTTCACGACATCATCGGCCGGATGCCGGCGACGATCGTGCTGGACCTGCGCTGGAGCGACCCGATAGAGACGTTCGCCCACCGCGGCAACTCGAAAACCGACCGCCCGCGTATCGACGAACTGCTCTCGGCCATCGGTAGTGCGGCCGCGCTCGTCGCAGACAGCACCCCGAGCGAACGCGAGGCGGCGGCGCAGGCAACCGCCGACAGCCGAGAGCCCTCCGCGCGCCCGGACACCGGAACGAGCGGCGCGCCGTCGGCCCGCCCTGACGCAGAGACGAACGGCACGCCATCGGCTCGACCTGATACGGGGCGCGCCGCCGAACCGGCCGTTCCAGACGAAGCTGCTGGTCCACCCGAAACCGACGGTGCAGTCGAAACCGGGGCGGGAGCCGAAGCGGACGAGACTGTCGAAGCCGAGGAACCGCCTGAAACAGAGGAGCCAGCCGAACCAGGCCCATCGGCCGGACAGACAGGGCAGCCACCAGCAGACAGTTCAGCTGGCGAAGAGGGGGGTTCGGCATCAGCGGAGACGACCGAACCGTCCCCACCTGAGCCGTCGCTTCAGATCCCCGACCGCGTCGACCTCCCGGAGGAGATCGAGCTGCGGCGTGCCGGCGATGACGACGCGATGCCGGTTATCCGCGTGCTCCAGGGCTCGCTGCTGGAGATCGACGCCTCGACGGTCCGCCGGGCGGTCGCCAGGGGCGACGTGCTCATCGCCGAGGCCGAAGAATGGGTTATCGGCGCGCTGGTGCTGGAGGACAACCACATCGAGTCCGTCGCGGTCCGCCGGGAGTACCGGAAACAGGGCATCGGGAGCGCGCTCGTCGAGACAGCAGCCACCGCCATCGGCGGCCCGGTGACGGCTGATTTCCGGGCCGGTGTCAGGGGGTTCTGGCAGGACCTCGGCTTCGAGATCGAGAAGGAGGGCGACCGGTTCTACGGGATTCGGTCGGGATAGCTCACAGCTCCCGGTACATCGGCACCGCCGTCTCCGGACAGAGATGGCTGTACTCCGCCGACCCCCTGACCGCTTCGGGGACGGCCTCGCGCTCGATCCCGGCCTCGCGGGCCTCCGTTTCGAGTGTACGAACTGCGCCCCGGCCGTAGCCTTCGCCCCGGTGGCGCTCCCGAATCGCCGCCGAGCGCAGGAGGCCGGCGTCGCCGTAGCCCTCGACACCGATACAGCCTACCCGGCCGAGGTCTGCTCTGACGACGTAGAGGGCGGGGTCGTCCGCGTCGGCGCTCTGTCCCGCTGGGCCTGTGCCGGCGCTCCGCTCAGCGCCGAGGTCCGCCGTCGGCAGGTCGGCGCTTTCGAGCAGGCTGTGAATCCACTCCACCCCGGAGCCGGTGGCTGGGACGAGGGCGACAGCCGGCTCGCTGGCTGGGTCGTTCCCGGACATCGTCACACCAGTGGCGCGACCAGTTCCTGGCCGGCCGCGAGCACCGCCTCGACACGGGCCTCCGAGGAGGCCTCGGCGTAGACCCGGAGTTTCGGCTCGGTACCGGATGGGCGAACGAGCAGCCACGAGCCGTCCTCACAGAGCAGTTTGAAGCCGTCGAGGGTGACGGTGCGTTCGACGGGGACGCCCGCAACTTCGTCGGGGATGACGTCCTCCAGCTCCTCGAGGACGCGGGCTTTCTCGTCGTCGGGGCAGTCGACGCTGAGTTTGTCGGCGACGATACGACCGTGTTCGTCCTCCAGTTTTTCGAGGCGGTGGACGTACGGTTCGGCCGCCTGCACGGCGCAGGCCAGTAGCGCCATCAGCACGCCGTCCTTTTCGCGCACGTGCCCACGGATAGAGAACCCGCCTGACTCCTCGCCGCCGATGAGCGCGTCGTGGGTCCCCATCGCGTCGGCGACCCATTTGAAGCCGACCGCGGTCTCCACGACCTGCTGGTCGTGAGCATTCGCCACCCGGTCGACGAGGAACGTCGTGGAGACGGTGCGAACCGCCGGCCCGTCGTGCTCCTCGAGCATCGCGTCGTAGGTGGTCGCGAAGAAGAGGTTCTCGTCGAGATAGCCCGATGGCGTGACGACGGCGATGCGGTCGGCGTCGCCGTCGTTGGCGATGCCGAGGTCTGCCTCGCCCGCGCGGACGTGCTCGACCAGCGCGTGGAGGTTCTCCTCGGCGGGTTCAGGCGCGCTGCCACCGAACTCGGGATCAGTGTCACAGCGGATGCGGTCGACGCTCGCGCCCGCGGCCTCGAGCAGGTTGTCGGTGACGCCTCGACCCGAGCCGTGCATGGCGTCGTAGGCCACAGTGACGCCCGAGAGGTCGAGTTCGCCGCCTCGCTCGCGGGTCGCGTTGCTCCCCGTCGGCGTCGCCGGCTGCCCGCGAGAGCTCTGCTCTCGCCCTGCTTGCGTTTCCGAGGAACTCGCTCGGCTCGTTCCTCGTTCGAACCCGTACTCGGCGACTAACTCCGCCACCGCCTCGGTGTGGGGCGTTACGAGGTCATCGCGGATGACCACGCCGTGCTCCTCGTCGGGCAGCGCCTCCGGCTCCCGGAGGTTCGCTTCGATGGCGTCAGTGACCTCGGGCATCGCCGGCGCGCCGTCGCTGGGGAAGTATTTGATCCCGTTGTACTCCGGCGGGTTGTGAGACGCCGAAAGCACGATGGCGCCGGCGTAGTCCCGGTCGACGACGGTCCAGACGGCGGTTGGGGTCGGGCAGTCCCGCTCGGGCAGCACCGCGTCGAACCCATTCTTGCTCAGCACGTCGGCGACGCTCTCGGCGAACCCCGGTGAGGATGGCCGGGCGTCGTAGCCGACGACGACGGGGGCGTCGGTGCCGGTGTCGCGGAGGTAGTCAGCGACACCCTGGGCGACGATACGGACGCGCTCGTCAGTGAACGTCTCGAGCGTTGCGCGCCAGCCATCAGTGCCAAAATGGATCGCATCGGTGGGGTCGGTCATGTGACTCCGTTGGAGGGACGAGCGGAAAAAGCCGCCCCGTTCCCGCGTGCTTTTCACCGGCGCCCGAGAACTCGGTTCCATGACCCGTGTCGTCGCCGTCAGCGGCAGTTTGCGCGACGGGAGCTACACCAAGGCCGCGCTTCACTACGCGCTCGACGCCGCCGAAACCGCCGGTGTAGAAACCGACCTCATCGACCTCGCGGCGGCTGACCTCCCGCTCTACGATCCCGACGTCGACACCGAGGACGCCGGCGACGCCGCCGAGCTGATGGCGCGGATGCGCGCCGCCGACGGCGTTATCCTCGGTTCGCCGGTCTACCACAGCTCCTACTCCGCCGCGTTCCGTAGCTTCCACGACTACTGCTCGTACGACGAGTACGACCAGACCGTCGTCGGACTGCTCGTCGCAGCCGGCGGCGGCACCATCGCCGGCACGCTCAACGATATGCGCACCACCGTGCGGGGAGTCCACGGTTGGACGCTTCCGAATCAGGTTGGGCTGCGCGGTGCTCGCAACAAGTTCGAGGAGCGCGAACGTGAGCCGGAGCCCGGCGAGCTCGGGAGCGGCTCACAGTACGTCTTCACCGATGAAGACCTCCGCAACCGCACCTGCAAACTGGGCTATCGTGTCGGCATCTACGCCAAACGCGCCCCCGAGTTCATCGAGATCGAGAACGAACCCGAGTGGTAGGTCCAGTACGGGGAGACTCGACCCCGCGAGGCGCGTCCCGTGACGCCGAGTTCGAGTGGGTTACAAGCTAATCAGCCGTCCCGTCGGCGACGAGTCGGTCCTTCTCGGGCCTGGAGAGCTGTTTGATCTCGTACTCGCGGGACATCGCTGCCGAGCGCGTTTCGAACGCCTCGATGTGAACCGGGTCGACCGGTGTCCGGCCGCGGGTGTATTTCGCGCCCTCGCCGGCGTTATGCTCGGCGACCCGCCGCGCTACGTCCGTCGTGTAGCCCGTATAGAGCGAGCCATCGGCGCATTCGAGGACGTAGACGTAGTGCACACCCCCACTGAGTAAGCGGTAGCTGGTAAGCCCCGCGGTCAAAAAGCGCTGGTTCGAGACGACACGGCGACAACCGTTCGCCGCCGTGCCGGCTCCGACGCGGTTGGTTCGCGATACCCCGTCAGTGGTTCGTCGTGCGGTTTCGGTCTCTCGCGACCTCCGCGATTCCCGCGTTCGCGGCACACGACGGACAGGCGTTCAGTCGTCCATCTTGGTCCGTGAACACGCGAGCGAAGCGCTCTGAGACGTGCGAGCCGCAGTGGTCACAACGTGACATCGTTGCTGCCGAGCTCCACCGGTGTCGGCGACTGTAGTTACGCGAAGCCCGATTGAATAAGCTTGTGCCTCTTTCACACGATTCGCCCGGCTACGAGCGGAACGAACTTATTTGCCGGCTGTCACACTGTGGCTATTTCACACACCGTCTGTATCAGCTGGTTGGCAGGAACACCCCCAACAATCACGAAATCAGGACTGTCGGTGGCCTCTCCGGTTGATTTGGGAAATCTTATTAAGTACCACCCAGTAGCCACGGGTGCACATGTCCAACCTTATCGTCAAGGCTGCTGTTAAGGAGTATCTCGATGAGAAGAACGTTGCTTCGGACTTCTACGGTGCGCTCGACGAGGAAGTCGAGGAGCTTCTCGAGGACGCCGCCCGGCGCGCTGAGGAGAACGACCGGAAGACGGTGCAGCCGCGCGACCTCTAATTAGGTTTACGCAGTCTCCGCTTTTTCACAGCCCGAAATGCGATAGCGACGGCGTTCGACGCCAAGATTCGACTCAGCACTCTCGCCGTTCGACGCCGTCCTCGCTGCCCACGTGAACCTCGTCGACGAGACCGACGAACAGGCCGTGTTCGACGACACCAGGTGTCGTTTCGAGCGTTCGGGCCAGCCCCGAAGGGTCGTCGACGGTGCCGAACGCGCAGTCGAGCACGAAATTTCCGTTGTCGGTGACGACGGGGCCGTCCTTCCGCTTTGCAGCACGCAGTGTCGGCTTCCCGCCGGCCTGTTCGACGGCGTCGATAACCGGTCGACGGGCCTCGGGTAGCAGCTCAACCGGAACCGGAACGTCGAGTTGCTCGACGAGTTTCGTCGGGTCGGCGACGACGACGAAGCGGTCGGCGTCGGTGTCGACCAGTTTCTCCCGAGCGTGAGCGGCGCCGCCGCCTTTCACCAGCGTCCCTGCTTCGGCGACCTGGTCGGCGCCGTCGATAGCGATATCGACGCTGTCGTCGTCGAGCGTCGTCAGCGGGATGCCGGCCTCCCGCGCCAGCGCTCGTGACTGGTAGGACGTCGGGATGCCCCGGATATCGAGGCCAGCGTCGACCCGTTCGCCCAGCGTCCGGATGGCGTAGGCCGCGGTGCTCCCCGTGCCGACTCCGACGACGTCGCCGTCCTCCGGAAGTTGGGCCGCCGACGCCCCGGCCCGCCGCTTCGCCTCGTCGCTACCACCGGTCTGCTTCATGACCGCTGGTTGGACCGGGGGGTGGATATGTACACCGACGCTCATTGGTTCGGTACTCTTTGAAGAGGTAGCCTGGTACGGTTGGTTCGGCTGCTATAGGTTCTCGTAACCCAATAGAGGACAGCAACACTGTGAAAGCCCCTTTCAGCCCCGCCCGACTGCACAGCCCACGGTCCTCCCCAATCGACTCACTCCCTCCGGTCGTTTGTCCCTCACGCTTGCTCGCACACAGGGCGCGAGCGCTTCGCGCCACCGTACATCCGTTCCCGAATCGCCGTGGGGTTGATGCTTCCCCGAACCCCACGAACCGTATGGCACGAACTGTCGTCATTGCCGGGGTCGGCCCAGGACTCGGCGAATCGGTCGCACGGAGATTCCACGACGAGGGCTGTTCGCTCGCGCTCCTGGCACGAACCACCGCCGTCACCGCCGACCTCGCCGACGAGTTGGGGGACGACGCCATCGCCGTCGCCTGCGATATCGCCGACGAGGCGGACGTCGAGGACGCGTTCGCAACGGTTCGGGAGGCGTTCGGTCCCGTGGACGTGCTCGTCAACAACGCCAGCGCGGCGACGTGGGACGGGCTGCTCGACTGCTCGACCGAATCGTTCGACCACGCGCTGGACGTGGGCGCCCGCGGTGCCTTTCTCTGCTCAACGGAGGCCGTCTCGGACATGTCCGACGCCGGCGGCGGCACCGTGATTTTCACCGGCGCGACCACCTCTATTCGGGGGCGAGAGGGCGCCGTCGGCTTCTCGGCGGCGAAGTTCGCGGCCCGCGGCCTCGCCGAATCCATGGCTCGGGAACTCGGACCCGAGGGGATTCACGTCGCCCACGCGGTGCTTGACGGCGGCATCCTCCCGCCGTCAGACGATGTCGACACCCCCGAGGCGTATCTCGACCCGGACGCGATCGCCGACAGCTACTGGAACCTGGTCGAGCAGGACCGGTCAGCGTGGACACTCGAGCTGGACCTGCGGCCGCACGTAGAGGAGTTCTAGCCCGAGCCGGTATGGCCAGGAGCCCCGCGTCGGCGAGGCGTGGCGGCCGACCGGCGAGGTGTTCTAACCAGAACTAGCAGTGTCGACGCCGACCACCGACACCGGCCCCTCCGGTATCGACACCGTCGTCGCCGACCCCTCGACGACGGCTGTCAGCGGCGACGGCGCGGCCTCGCGGTCGGTCGGGTACCAGCGCCGACCCGGGGCGACCAGAACGAACGCGCCGTCAGCGTCGCCGAGGTAGGCGAAATCACCGCCCTCGTTCGGCTCTCCGGGGAGATCGAACACGTCATCCAGCGCACTGGCTGCCCCGCACACCTCCTCAGTGACGATACCGATCTCACCGACGTCGAGAAAGGAGGCCGGACCGAACGGCTTGTCCTCCACATCGGGTCCGACCATCTCCGGCCTGTCCGGCCGGTCGCGCCCGTCGCGGGCGAGCAGTTCAAGCACGTTCCCCGCCGGGTCAGCGGCGTAGATGGCGTCGGCACCGATGAACTCGTAGCGGAAGCGCTCCCGGTCATCGTCGGTGAGGAGGTCCGTACGCACGGCGAGCCACTCGGCGGCGTCGTCGATGGACCCGCCTGGGACGGAGAAGGCGACGTGATAGAACGGGTCCGTGCCGGTGTTGGCCTGCCGGAACTCGACGGCGGACTCCCCGACGGCGACGATGAATCCGGTCGGCGTGTCGCTCACGGGGAGGCCGAGCGCGTCGGCGTAGAACGGGCGCAGGCTCGCCGGGTCGGCGGTGGCGAGCACGAGATGACGGATGCGCATTACTCCAGGCGGTCGAGCACAGCCCCGGGATCGTAGGCCAGTTCGAGCGACCGAGAGCGCCCGCGGCCCTCCACGTTGGCGTACTCAGTCTGGACCACGTCGAGCTGTTCGAGCTTGTTGATGATCTCCGAGTAGCGCGTATACCCGAGGTCGGTCCGGTCGTGGAACGCCTCGTAGACGTCGCCGGCCTGCTCGCCACCGTGTTCGGCGAGCACCTCGACCAGCGCGCGTTCAGAATCGGAGAGCCCGCGGAGCCTCCGGGCGAGATGGACGTGTTTCGAGCGCTCGTACGCGTCCTCGATGTCCTCCTCCGAGATGGTTCGAGAGCCCCGCATCTCGGCGTTCAGCCCGGCGCGGCGCAGCAGGTCGATGCCGACCCGGAGGTCGCCGCTCTCGGCGGTGAGTTCGGCCACGCGGTCCAGTTCCTGCGTGCCGAGCACACCCTCGTGGAAGCCGCGCTTCACCCGCTCGCCGAGGATGTCGGCGATCTCGGGCGCGTCGTAGACGGGGAAGTAGACGTCCTCGGGGCGGAACACGCTCCGGACGCGGGGGTCGAGTTCCTCCATCACGTCGAGTGAGAGGTCCGAGGAGACGACGACGACGCCGATGCGCGCCCCCGAGTGCGCCTCGTGGGCGCGCAGCAGCGAGTAGAGCGTGTCGGAGGCTTCGTTCTCGTAGAACAGGTAGTTGACGTCGTCGAGCGCGACGATGAGCACCTCGTCCTCCTCGACCAGCCGGTCAGCGATCTGGCCGAACAGCTTCTTGAACGAGACGCCGGAGGAGGGCGGTTCGTACTCGAACACGTTCTCGAACAGCCGGGAGAAGACGGCGTAGCGGGTCGAGTCGACCTGGCAGTTCACCCGGACGGTGCGAACGTTGGGTGCCTCGACGCCAAGCTCGCCGAACAGCTTCTGGATGGCGGTAGTCTTCCCCGTCCCGGGCGGCCCGCGCACGACGGTGTTGAGCGGCCGGGAGCCGCGAACGGCCGGCCGGAGCGCGTATTTCAGGCTCTCGAGCTGGCTCTCGCGGTGTTTGAACGTCTCGGGGACGTAGTCCACCTCGAAGACGGACTCGTTACGGAACACCGACTCGTCCCAGGAGAGCATGCCGTCGGGGTCCCCGGTCATTATCGTGTGTGTCGGCGGTGAGCACTTAACCGTTTTCGAGCGATGGGTGGGGTGTCTGGACTGTGTGGGGTTTGTCGAGGAGACGCTACTTCGGGGTTTTCGTCTGATGAGGTGGCCAGCACCACCGTGAAAGCCCCTGCTCGCTCGGGTCGCGCCACCGTCGAGGACAGATCTAGAGGATAGTAAACACAATCACCACGCCTGCAACGCCGTCCTGGAAATCAGGCCAGCGGCGTCCGCTCGACCACGGTCCCGTCGTAGTTCGGGTACTGTTCGACGATTTCGCCGTCGGTCACGTCGCCGTCCTCGACCATCTCCTCCAGCAGCCACCACGCCACTTCGACGTGGTCGGATTTGACGGTGTAGAACTCCTCGGGGACGCCAAGCGCCTCGAAGTGTTCGGGGTCGGCGTAGCTCTTCCCGTACACGAGCGTGCCGTCGTCGGTCACGTCGTCGAACTCCCGGCGGACGTTGCGGGCCATCCGCTTGAGTCGGCGCCGGTGCTGAGCGGCGTCTTTGAACACCGAGGTGCAGAAGTACACCTTCTCGTGGTCGCCCATGACGTCGAGAATCTCGTCGCGGCCCCCTTCGACGGCGGACATGTGGCCCTCCTTGCGCTCGAACCCTTCCTCCTGCATCCGACGGTAGTTGCCGTCGGACATCTCGAACTCGTTGATGTTACAGAAGTCCGCGGCGCCCTCGTCGATGAACTCCATGAACTCCGGTTCGGGCCGGATACCCGGGATCTCGAACGCCGGCGTGATCCCCTCCTCGCGGGCGATGTAGAGAATCTCTTCCCACTCGGTGCCGT
The DNA here is from genome assembly GCF_036626355.1 of Halolamina sp. Classification (GTDB taxonomy): domain Archaea; phylum Halobacteriota; class Halobacteria; order Halobacteriales; family Haloferacaceae; genus Halolamina. The sequence goes on from NZ_JAZKRY010000018.1 coordinate 21,900, forward strand.
GCATGTCGCCCCAGAGCTCCAGGGGCGGGTGGAAGCGAATCTCGTCCAGGCCGGCCTCGGCCAGGCGGCGCATGTTCTCCCGGCCGCCCGGGATGCCGGTGTAGAGGTGGATGTGGTGGTCCTCGCCGAACTCCGCTTTCAGCAGTTCGATGTAGTGACAGGTACGTTCGAGCACCTCCTGGGGCTCGCCCCCGGTGATTGAGGAGCCGAGCGCGTCCATCCGCTTTGCCTCGGTGATGACGTCCTCGTCGCTCTCGACGGGCCGTTCGTTGGCGTACACCTGCTCGACGTTCTTCCGGTTCTCGCCGAGCGGGCAGTAAAAACAGTCCCGCTGGTCACAGTAGCCGTAGACGAACATCACCATCTTGCCGCCGGCGGCACACTGTTCACAGCCCTTCGAGATCATTCAGTTACAGAGAGTACCACGCCGAGCCTGAAAAACCGCACGGTGCGGCCGTGTGCCGCCGTCTCACGGCCGACGCCGCCTCACCCCTTCCACGCGCACCAGAGCATCGGCGTTGCGAACACGAGCGAGAACGCGCCGACGTACCCCACGACCAGCACGCCGCGGGTGTAGCTGAGGACGAACACCGTCACGGCACTGAGCGAGAGCGAGCGAACCCCGGAGAGCGGGGTCAGATCCGCCGCCCCTCGGCGGGTCTCCAGTCGGAGGTCGCCGTCGATGGTCGCCTCGGTGTCGAGGGTCATCGCCAGCAGGCTCGCACCGACGAGCAGCGCGGCGACGGTGACGCCGACGACAGCGGCCGCGAGAAGTCCGCGACGGCTCGGCTGCCATGCGTCCTCGTCGGGAGTGATGGTACCCGACCGCAGTGCGGGGATTATCGGCGGTCGGGCCAGCGCCAGCACGGCTGCGAGCGCCATCCCGACGAGGAGCGGTCCCCACGAGCCCTCCAGGACGAAGGCGACTGCCAGCGCGGCAGCGCCACCCGCGAACAGCAAGCCGAAGCCACACAGCGCCGCGTAGATGCCGTACTGCAGGACGGCGAGCCACCGCTCTGTCCCCGGCCCCACAGTCCAGGAGAGCGAGTCGCCGACGGGGCCGGCGGGTGACGGGACGGGGGACATGGCGCTGGCTTCGCGCCCGCCCGGGATAAATCGCCACCAGCCTCCCGAAAACAGATATGGCCCCGTGCCGTAGCCACAGCCTGATGTTGTTGGTCCTCGCTGTCGACCTCGACGACGATCTCGGTCGCAAGACCGGGCTCTCGACGCCCGTCATGGGTCGGGAGAACGTCGAGGACGCCGCAACGCGGCTCGCCACCGCCGACCCCGAGGACTCCGACGTGAACGTGCTGTTCCAGGCGATCCACACCCGCGACCAACTCGCCGCGGAAGGCGACGAAGAGGTGGCTGTCGCCGCTGTCACCGGTGTCGACGGTAGCGACGTGAAAGCCAACCGCGCGGTGGGCGAGGAGGTCGATACCGTGCTGGCGGCGCTGGCGACCGGCGAGAACGTCCGTGCGGTGGTTATCACTGACGGCGCCCAGGACGAGTCGGTGCTGCCGGTCATTCGCTCGCGGCTCCCGATCGACGGCCTGCGCCGCGTCGTCGTCCGGCAGGCCCAGGATCTCGAATCTATCTACTACACCATCAAGCAGGTGCTCGGCGACAAGGAGACCCGGGGGACCCTACTGGTGCCACTGGGTATCCTGCTGCTCATCTACCCGCTCATCATCGTCGCCGACGCGTTCGACGTTGCCGGCGTCTCCGTGCTCGGCGTTATCTCGGCGTTGCTGGGGTTCTACACCCTGTTCCGTGGGCTGGGGCTGGAGGACGCCGTCGACGAGGTCGCCGAGAAGGCCCGCCAACTGCTCTACGCCGGGCGCGTGACGCTCATCACCTACATCGTCGCCTTGACGTTGATCTTGTTGGGCGGGTGGCAGGGCTACGAGACGCTGATGGCGGCGCAGGCCGAAGCTGGCGACTCGCTCCAGCTTCTGACACAGGTGGCTGTGTTCGTCCACGCCGCCGTCGGCTGGCTGGCCGCCGCCGGCGTCACCTCGAGCCTGGGCCAGATCACCGACGAGTATCTCGACGACGAGTTCCGGTGGCGTTACCTCAACGCGCCGTTCTACGTGCTCGCCATCAGCGTCGTCCTTCACGCCGTCTCGGGTTTTTTCCTCCCCGACGGCGTCGGACTGCAGGTGATGGGCGTGACAGATCTCGCGCTGGCGCTGACGGCGGGGACGCTACTGGGTGTGTTGAGCACGCTCACCTTCGCAATCGCGGAGAACCGATTCCCGGCGACGCCCGAGCCGGCCTGAGTCTCCGTTCTGTCCACGCCGCCACCCGCTACCGCTCGCGTGTGACGACGTACTCCGCCAACTGCTCGAGATACTGCCGCGCCTCGCCGTCCTCGACAGCCGCGATTTGAAGGGCTGTGAGAGCGTGCTCGGACTCCTCGAGTGCGCGCTCGTTCGCCTCCTCCACGGAGAGGTCCGTCACCTGAATGACGGAGGGGCGGTCCATCTCCATGTCCTGTCCCGCGGGTTTCCCGAGGTCAGCGGCATCGGCGGTGGCGTCGAGCACGTCGTCGCGCATCTGGAAGGCGACGCCGACGCGCTCGGCGTACTCGCCCATCGACTCGATGGTGAACCCGTCGGCGCCGGCAGCGACGGCGCCAACCTCGGCAGCGGCACGGAACAGCGAGCCGGTTTTCCGCCGCGCGAGTTCCATGTACTCCGCCTCGTTCGTGGGACGGTCGGCCAGTTCGGTCGCCTCCCCTTCACCGAGTTCGGACATCGCCTCGGCGACGATCTGCATCGCGTGCTCGTCGGCCGAGAACAGCGCGAACGCCTCGCCGAGCAGGCCGTCGCTGGCGATGATGGCTGGCCCGTAGCCGAACTCCGCCCAGGCGCTGGGTGTCCCCCGGCGGACCTCCGAGCGGTCGATGATGTCGTCGACGACCAGCGACGCGTTGTGGACGAGTTCGACGCCGAGCGCGAACTCGACAGCATCCTCCGGGTCGCCGCCGGCGGCCTCACAGGCGAGTAGCGTCACCGCGGGTCGGACCCGCTTCCCACCCGAGAGGGTGACGTGGCTCAGTCGCTCGGCGAGTTCGGGCGGCTCGACCGACTCCACGAGCGTCTCCAGTCGCTCGTTAACCAGGTCGACCCGACGGTCGAGCGTCTCCATTAGCGGTATCTGAGGGAGGATTACCCAAGTACGTGACGGTACAGGCGGGTCAACACCGGTGAAACGGGGGAGAACTGGCCGTCCGGCGGCCGGAGCCAGCACCGGAAACCGCATCGTTATCACCCTCCCAGCACAACTTCGGGCCAATGGGAGTTCTGGAGGACAAAGGACGGGCGCGGCTGTTCTACAAGTATCTCTCGACGGTGTACGACCGGATCAACCCGCTCGTCTGGAACGAGGAGATGCGCGACGAGGCACTGGACCGCACCGGTATCGAGGCCGGCGACCGCGTGCTCGACGTGGGCTGTGGCACCGGCTTCGGCACCGAGGGGATTCTCCAACACACCGACGACGTGCACGGGCTCGACCAGAGCATCCACCAACTGGAGAAGGCGTGGGCGAAGTTCGGGAAAACCGACCAGGTGAACTTCTACCGCGGTGACGCCGAGCGGCTGCCGTTCGACGACAACCGCTTCGATCACTACTGGTCCTCCGGCTCTATCGAGTACTGGCCCAACCCCGTCGACGCTATCGAGGAGGCGCGTCGAGTCACGCGGCCCGGTGGCACCGTGCTCATGGTCGGCCCCGACGCGCCGACGACCTCGCTCTTCGGGAAGATTGCCGACGCAATTATGCTGTTCTACGATAGCGACGAGGCCGACCGGATGTTCCGGGAGGCCGGGTTCACTGATCTCACGCACGTCATTATGCAGGCCAACCCCGGCAGCCCCCGCGCGATCGTCACTGTCGCGACAGTGCCCAAGGAGTAAGCCGGCCGAGGCGTCCGGCTACGAGCCATCCGTACCACCAAACTGTTCGAACCGACCGAACCGCTCTGATACCTGTCGAGCCATCATTTTCCGCTACCCAGCTACCTGTGTCGTCAGTGATGCGATGGGTGTCTCGTCGTGAAACAGGTCGACGGTTAGCTCCGAGCCCGGTTCCAGTGCGGGCGCGTTCGTCCCAGCGATGCGGAACGACGCTCGCTCCCCAGCGGTCCAGTCCCGATCACTACTGGGGTTGAACGGGCCGGTCGGTCCGCTCTCGAACCCGGTGGCGGCGAAAAACGGCACCGGCGGCTGGTGGGTGAGCGGCTCGCCATCGACGGCAACTTGGATATGTAACGGGCCGACTGCCACAGCATCGCCACCCTCGTGGACGATGCTGATGCGGTCGCCAGCGGCGTCGATGGAGAACGTCGCCCGCGGTGCCGGGCCGTCGAGTGCGGCGGCCTGGTCGAAGACGAGCGTGCCAACCAGTGCCGCGACGCAGACGGTGAGGCCAACGAGTAACACGACCGCGAGCACGGGTGAGACGGCGCGATCGGCATCGGTGTGAGCGGTTGCAGCCCGATCGGTGACGTTCAGACCGGTGGCTTCGCTCCGGCCGACCGACCATGGGTGGCTTCGGCGGCTCTCGGAATCCGCTGGAGTAGCGGGGCTCGCGGGCATACGGCTGTTGCTTCCGGCTTCCCGTTTGAACTCTCGGATGGCGGAAGCCGTCTCGACCGGAAAACGCGCCTCAGATAGCGGGCGCCTCGGTCGAGTTCGTCTCGATGAACGTCGCCGTCGCCGTCTCCTCGCCGACGGCGGTAACGGTGTAGCTGCCACGGGGCGAGAGCGTCCAGAGAGTGCCGTCCTCGCCGGTTCGGCCGATTTCGATCCCTTCGGCGGAGCCCTGACTCAGTGTGACGACGAGGTTGACCGGGTTACCCGTCTCAGCCTCGACAACGTGGATACGGATTGGGCCGCCGGGGTAGGTGCGATTGACGGTGATGCGGAGTCCGTTCAGGACGTTCCTCGCGGCGGGGCCGCTCCGAAACGTTGCGACCGGGATCCGCTGGTACTCCTTGAACACCCGCTCGGTCCCGCTGTCTACCAACGCGGTGAGACTCCTGTTCTCGCTGCTGACTGTGACGATGCTCGTCATCCCTGACACGCTCGCCGACATACTTCCGCTGGACGCGATGGCGGGATATCCGCGCTTAGTGATGTTTATCGCTGTCGTTGGCGCGATCCTCGCGCTTGCGTCACCCGAACGGACCGCACCCCGGAACGCCTCGCGCACGTACACCCCGTTGTCAATAGTCGTGAGCTCGTACCCCTCCGGGCCAGTAGTGACGAAAAAGCGCGTCGCCGGCTCAGTGCCCTGGATAGCGTCGACCGCTCGTTCCCGGACCGGGCCGCCGAACGCTCGGAGCTCGAACGTTATCTGGTCGGCTCGTGAGAGGCTGAACCCCTCGATATCCTTGGCGCGGTTGTCGAGCATCGTCACGCGGTCCTCGAGGGCGTCAGCGCGGGCGGCGATCGTCGCCAGTTCGATGACGAACTCCCGCGGCGTGATCTCTCCGCTGTTGAACGCCTCGATAGCGGCCTGTTGGCGCCCTCTGAGCGTGATGACCTCCTGTTCGACGGTGGAGAACGACTCGATGATACGTCGGCTCTGCTCGTCCTCGTCGTCCAGTGCAGTAACGTAGCGCTCGACGGCGGCTGTCTCCATCCGGACGGCGCTGATGTTCCCCGCCAACCGCGTGGACGGCCCGAGGCTCAGCGTCGCGCGGTCGATCTCGGTTCGCTGGATTGCGGCGTCGGGAACGGCAAGTATCCGCGTCCGGTTGCTCACGTTGGCGGCGACGGTGTCCGTTGCACCCTGCTGGGGTGTAATAGCTGCGTGCTTGGGTTCGTTGACGTTCGGGTCGTCGGCCATCGGCGTCGCCACGGCGGCGTCCGTCCCGTTCCAGGCCGTCGTGTCGTCGGCGAATCCGGCCGCCCCGCCACCTGACGTGACAGGAACGACTAGCGCCGAGGAGAGGGCAAGAACGATGAGCAGCGGGAGGGACCTCATCGGAGCCAGGTTCCACAGCCATCTACTTAAAACGGGTCGGAGCGCGACGCGTTGCAGTGCAATCCCGGCTATGGAAAGCGTTTTCCCCGGACGCGATTACCCTCCCGGCATGCGGAGTGCAGTCGCCTTCATCGCCCTCCTCCTGCTTACAAGCGCTGCGACCGCCGGCGCCGCAGCTCAGGAGGCGCCTGAAATCGCCGGGCCGTCAGCCACAACGTTCGATGTCTATCTCGAGACTGACGGCGATGGGCGGTGGGTCGTGGGGATGACGTACCCACTCGACACCGAGGAAGAGCGGGACGCGTTCCGGAGCTACGCCGAGGCGTTCGAAGGTGGGACGGCCGACGCGGCACCGAGCGTCGACTTCTTCCGTGCCGCCGCGGCGAGCGCGTCGAAGGTCGCTGACCGGGAGATGCGCGTCAACAGCGTGTCGCGGGACTCCACACTCGGTACGGAGAGCGGGACGCTCGAACTCTCCTTTACCTGGACGGCGTTCCTCGGACAGGAGGGGAGCAGGTACGTGCTGCGTGACGCACTCAGAACCCCGGACGGGACGTGGCTCCACTCCCTCAACTCGGGCCAGCAGCTCCGGATTCACACGCCGTCAGAGTACGATATCGTCCGGAGTATCGAGGCCCGACAGGAGAACGAGTCGCTCGTCATCACCGGCCCGGAGACGTTCGATGCCGAGGAGTTCGTCGTCGCCTACGAGCCCAGTGAAACACGAACGCAGAGCGATACGACGACATCGCCGACGCCATCCACTGACTGGGGCGTCGTCGCGACGGGACTGATCGGCCTGCTACTCGCGGTCATCATCCTGTTCGCGCTCTGGCGCTGGCGCAGTTCCGAGCCCATCCTTGCCGACGAGACGAGTGAGTCGGAAGAGGCGGGCGCGGCGCCGGCAACAGAACCAGCCGAGGGCCCGTCGGTGGAGCCGGAGCGTGCTGAAGCCGGAGCGGAGGCGCCCGAGGACGAGGCGGCCGCCGGTGTCGATCCCGAACTCCTTTCGGACGAGGAGCGAGTCGAGTATCTGCTCGAACAGAACGGCGGGCGGATGCGTCAGGCAGACATCGTCGCCGAAACCGATTGGTCCGACGCGAAGGTTTCCCAACTGCTCTCCCGGATGGCCGACGAGGGGAGCATCGAGAAACTCCGATTGGGCAGAGAGAACGTCATCTCGCTGCCTGACGGTGCGGACGACGAGGAGTAAGGAGGAGTAACGAGGGAGGGAAACGTCGCGCCGGTGGCGCGACGGCAAACTCCCTCGAGAGGCGAGCGGGGAGGGACGACCCGCGAGCGTGCGGTGGCAGTCGGTGGGAAACGTCGCGCCGGTGGCGCGACGGCAAACTCCCTCGAGAGGCGAGCGGGGAGGGACGACCCGCGAGCGTGCGGTCGCGGTCGATCGACAACGCGGTCCCCGCTGGCCGCTGTTTTTTTCGAGAACCACACCGCGGATGGGGATAGCGAAAGGATTTACCCCCATCCACCGGAAGTTTCCACCGATGAAGATTCTCGTCACCGTAAAAGAGGTGGCAGCCGTCGAAGACGAGTTCGAGATCGATGGACTCGGAATCGACGAACGCTATCTCGAGTACGATCTCAACGAGTGGGACGACTACGCCATCGAGGCGGCGGTCCGCATCGCCGAGAACGCGGACGAGGAGGTCGAGGTCGTCACCGCGACCATCGGCCCCGAGCGCAGCGAGGAGACCATCCGGATGGCCCTGGCGAAAGGCGCCGACCGGGCGCTGCGCGTCTGGGACGATGCCATCGCCGAACAGACGTTGCTCGACGTGGACGCGAAAGTCTCGGTGTTCGAACAGCTGGTCGCCGAGGAGGAGCCCGACATCGTGCTGTCCGGGGTTCAAGCCGCTGACGACTCCTTCGGCGCGACCGGCGTCGCGCTCGCGGACCGCGTCGACTACCAGTGGGCGGCGGTCGTCAACAGCCTCGACTACGAGGCTGGCGACGAGGTGGCCAACGTCCGGCGCGAACTGGAGGGCGGTATCGAGGAGCTCACCGAAGTCGACCTTCCGGCGGTGTTCACCATCCAGACCGGGATCAACGAGCCCCGGTACGCCAGCCTCCGCGGGATTCGCCAGGCCCAGCAGAAGGAGATCGCCCCGCGTGACCTCGCCGATCTCGGCCTCGACGCCGAGGCCATCGACGGCGCGCTGGAGCTGACCGACATGTACGAGCCAGAGAGCGAGTCCGACGCGACCCTCTTCGAGGGCGACCCCGGGGAGACCGCCACCGAGTTGGCTGACGTGCTGCGAGAGAAGGGGGTGGTCGGCGAATGAGCTCCGTGCTGTTCGTCGCCGAACACCGCCGCGGTGACCTGCGTGACGTGAGCTACGAGGGTATTACGGCTGGCCGCCAGCTCGCCGACGCGCTCGGCGGGGAGCTCCATATCGCCGTCATCTCCGGCGACGTGGACGGCTTCGCTGAGTCGCTGAACACCCCCGAGGTCGACGTGCTCCACACCGTCGAGGTCGGCGAGGAGTTCGACCACGACGTCTACGCGGGCGCGACCGAGGCGCTCCACGCGGAGCTTGACCCGGCCGCGCTGATTCTGCCGAACTCGGTCAATGGGTTGGACTACGCGCCCGCGGTGGCCGACAGCCTCGGTCTCCCGTACGTCAGCGACACGACCGCGCTGGCGTACGATGACGGACTCACTGCAACCCGTGAGATGTACGGTTCGAAGGTCGAGACGACCGTCGACGTCGACGCCGACCAGTTCGTCGTCAGCATCCGTAGCGGCGAGTGGGAGGCCGCGAGCGGCGCCGGCGACGCCGAACTCAGCGAGTTCGCGTTCGACGCCGAGGTCGTCGACGACGGCGCCCGCGTCCAGGGGTTCGAAGAGGTCGGCGAGGGCGACGTGGATATCGCCGACGCGGAGTTCCTCGTCTCCGTCGGCCGGGGAATCGAGGAGGAAGATAACATCGATCTCATCCGCGATCTGGTGGAGGCAACGGGGGCGACGCTCTCCTCCTCGCGCCCCATCGTCGACAACGGCTGGTTGCCGAAGAACCGGCAGGTCGGCCAGTCGGGCAAGCAGGTGACGCCGAACGTGTATCTGGCAATCGGTATCTCCGGTGCCGTCCAGCACGTGGCCGGGATGAAAGGCGCGGAAACCATCATCGTCATCAACACCGACCCGAACGCGCCCATCTTCGACATCGCCGACTACGGCATCGTCGACGACCTGTTCGACGTGGTGCCGGCGCTGACCGAGCAGTTCGAATAGACCCTTTTGCGCTGCTGGGCGGCTGCGCCGCCCCTCGGCAAAAGCTTCAGCAAAAGCGCTCTCAGCCCGGATCCGCGTCGGGTTCGACCGCCACGCGCTGCCGAGAGCTTTTTTGCGCTGTTCACACAGGGTGAGTCATGGATAGCGGAGACAGCGACCCCGTCGCCCGCGACGCGTTCGACCGGCTCGCCAGCGGCTACGACGAGCGCGGGGAGTCCAAACCCGCGAACGCGCACCACGAGCGACCGGCGACGCTCTCGCTTCTCCCCGACGTCTCGGGTGAGATAGTGCTCGACGCGGGTTGTGGCGCGGGGCACCTCGCTGCTGAACTCGTCGAGGGCGGCGCGAGCGTCGTCGGCGTCGACGTCAGCCCAGCGATGCTCTCGGCTGCATCCGAGCGCGTGCCAGCGGGGGCGTTCGTCCAGGCGGCCCTCGGGAGCGGGCTCCCGCTCAGCGCCGATAGCGTCGACGGCATCGCAAGTTCGCTCGCGTTCCACTACGTTCGCGACTGGGGACCACTGTTCGATGAGCTCCGGCGAGTCGTCGTGCCGGGGGGATGGGTCGTCTTCTCTGTCCAGCATCCCCACGCGGATTTCGTCGAGTACGACGACGTGGAGAACTACCACGATACCGAGCGCGTCTCCGCGACGTGGGAGGGGTTCGGCGAGCCAGTCGAGGTTCCCGCATACCGACGACCGCTTGCAGCGATGGTGAACCCGCCGCTCGAGGCGGGGTTCTCCCTGACAGAACTCGTCGAGGCGGAGCCGACACTGAAATACCGGGAGCTCGCCCCGAAGCGCTACGAGTACGAATCGACAAACCCGACGTTCCTCTGTCTACGGTTCGACGCCCCGGCGTGACTCGGTGGTCCGCAGTTCAGCGTCTTGGCCTGATCACTGCTTCGAGCGCCGCTCGCTTTCGCAAGCACCTTATACGCCCCCGAAAAATCACGAACCGATCAGCTAATGCCCAGACCGGAAGTTCTTGATCAGATCAAGGAGGCGGAAGAAGACGCCGACGAGATCGTCGAGGAAGCTCGCCGGGAGAAAGAAGAGACCATCGTGGAGGCCCGCGAGCGAGCCGACGAGATCCGGAGTGCGGCCGAGGAGGAGGCCGAGGAGTTCGCGGACGAACGCCTCTCCCAAGCTCGTGAGGAGATCGAGCGCGAGCGCGAGCAGATCCTCCGTGAGGGGGAGCGCGAGCGCGAGCAGCTGGCCGAGGAGGCCGAAGAGAACGTGGATGAGGCGGTCGAATACGCGATCGAACGGTTCGAGGAGGCGGTACATGCTCAGACCTGAACAGATGAGCAAAATCTCGGTGACCGGCTCCAAGCGGGTGATGGAGTCGGCCATCGAGACGGTCCACGAGCAGCACCTGCTTCACGTCTCGGAGTACGACGGCTCGTGGGAGGGGTTCGAGCCGGGCGATCCGGACGCGGAAGCCGAATCCGCCTCGGAGAAGCTCGTACGACTGCGATCCATCGAGAGCATCCTCGGCATCGAGCAGAGCGACGTCGAGGGCTCCCGGGTCATCACCGGCGACGCCATCGAGGAGGAGCTCCCCGAAGTCCAGGCGGAGGCCAACCGCCTCGACGACCGTCGGGACGAGGTCCGCGACGAGCTCCGAACGGTCGAGGAGCAGATCGACAGCATCGAGCCGTTCGTCGAACTCGGCATCGAACTCCACCTGCTTGCCGGCTACGAGAGCCTCCAGGTCGCCGTCGGCGACGGCGACGAGGCGGAGATCGAACGCACACTGCTCGACGCCGACGGCGTCAACCGGTACGATATCGAGTCCGCAAACGGCGGCCCGCTCGCGGTGTTCGTCTACCCGAGCGAGAACGCCGGGGACGACGTGCTCGACGAAGCCCTCGTCGGCACCGGCTTCAACGCCTACGAGGTGCCCGACGCTGAGGGCGCCCCCGAGTCCTACTTGCGGGAACTCGAGAGCAACCGACAGCAGCTCCGGTCCGAACTCGAGGAGGTCGAGGCCGACATCGAGGAGCTGAAAGAGCGCCACGCGGAGTTCCTGCTCGCGGCCGAGGAGAGCCTCTCCATCGCCGTGCAGAAAGCCGAGGCGCCGCTCTCCTTCGCGACGACGAAGAACGCGTTCATTGCGGAGGGGTGGATTCCCACGGAGGAGTACACCCAGTTCAAAGCCGCGCTGAAGAACGAACTGGGCGACAGCATCGACGTCGAGGAGGTCGAACGGGCCTCCTTCACGTCGGACGGCGACACGCATCACGAGGCAGTTGCCGACGGCGGCCGAACGGCGCCGCCGTCCGCATCGACAGACGGCGGCACCGTCTCGGCGGAGAACCCGCCGGTGGTTCAGAACAACGCCGACGTGGTGCGGCCGTACGAACTGCTGGTGCAGGCGGTCTCGCGACCGTCGTACAAGGAGTTCGATCCGACCGTGCTGGTGTTCCTGACGTTCCCGACGATGTTCGGGTTCATGATCGGGGACCTCGGCTACGGGATTCTCTACACCCTCATTGGGGGGTACCTCTACACTAACTTCGACAGTGTCGGCCTGAAAAGCATGGGCGGCGTGACCATCACCGCCGGGCTGTCGACGATGCTGTTCGGCGTGCTCTACGGCGAGATATTCGGGCTTCACGTGCTCGGTGACGTGCTGTTCGGCGGCAGTCCGCCGATGCACAAGGGGCTCCAGCCCCACTACAGCTACTGGGCGACCGCGTGGGTGCTCATCAGCGCCATCGCCGCGCTGGTTCACCTCAACATCGGCTATCTCGTCGGCTTCGTCGAGGAACTCGAGTTCCACGGCTTCAGGGAGGCGCTGGTGGAGAAGGGCTCCTGGATCCTCGGCATGAACGGCCTCTGGATCTTCATCTTCAGCAAGGTCGGTGCCGACACGAAACCCGACTTCCTCTACACCGCGTTCGCCTCCGGTGAGAAGGCGGCGTTCTCGCTCGGCTTCGCGGGCTTCTCCGAGCCGGTCGGCTACTTCGGGCTCGGGCTGTTCGTCCTCGGGGCGGCGCTGCTCGGACTGGGCGCGCCCGCCGAGCTCATCGAGGTGTTCGACATGCTCGTGAACGTGCTCTCCTACGCACGGCTGAGCGCCGTGCTGCTGGCGAAGGCTGGGATGGCGTTCGTCGTCAACCTGCTGTTCTTCGGCGTCTACGTCACCGGCCAGGGTGCGGACGCCGAGTGGCACTTCGCGACGGACGCGATGCCCGAAGTCGGGGCGATGTATCACGGCCACGAGGTGACCGACATCATGTTCGGCGGCCTCATCCACGGCGGCGTGGCGACGGTGCTCGTCGGGCTACTCGTGCTCGTGTTCGGCCACCTGCTCGTGCTCGCGCTGGGTGTGACCAGCGCCGGCTTGCAGTCAGTGCGTCTCGAGTACTACGAGTTCTTCTCGAAGTTCTACGACGGCGGTGGCTCGCCGTACAACCCGTTCGGCTACGAGCGGCGACACAGCCGGAACGAGTAGCGAAACCGCCCGGTTTTCTGCCAGTTCTTTCGACTGCCTGAACTATCCGTGTGAGGCACTCTCACCGTCCCTACTGCTGGTTTGTTTGGGAAGGTTTAAGCCAGTCCTCGGGCCAACTACGGGTGTTCGGAGACGACTACGGTCATCCGACCCGATAACCAATGCTCGACATCGCACCCCTACTTACCGAAGTCGCACTGCAGACATCGAACAGTGGTCCCGCAATCACGGCCTCCGCGGCCGCGGCGCTCGCAGTCGGCCTCGCTGCCTTCGGCGCGGGCTACGCCGAGCGTGGTATCGGCGCCGCGGCGGTCGGCGCCGTCGCCGAGGACCAGGACCTGTTCGTGCAGGCACTGATTCTGACGGTCCTGCCGGAGACTCTCGTTATCTTCGCGCTCGTGACCGTGTTCCTGGTCTAAGCACCCTTTCTTTCCGCTTATGAGCCTGGAAACTGTCGTTGAGGACGTTCGAGACGAAGCCCGCGCGCGTGCCGAGGAGCTACGCGGAGAGGGCGAGCGCCGGGCAGAGGAGATTATCTCCGAGGCCGAAGCCGACGCCGAGGAGATCAAAGAGACGCGCGAGCAGGCGGTCGAAGAGCAGATCGCCGAGGAGCGCGAGCAGGCGCTCTCGAGCGCGAAGCTCTCGGCCAAGCAGGAGCGCCTGGAGGCTCGCCGCGACGTGCTGGAGCAGGTCCACGAGCGCTTCGAGACGGCTGTCGCCACTATCGAGGGTGAGCGCCGCGAGGGGCTCACCCGGTCCCTGCTCGAAAACGCCGCCGAGGAGTTCGGCAACGAGGACGTGGAGGTGTACGGTCGCGAGGAGGACGAGGAGCTGCTGACCGACCTGCTTTCGGAGTACGAGGGCTGGTCGTTCGCCGGCACCGAGGACTGTCTCGGCGGCGTCATCGTCGAGAGCGAACAGTCCCGCGTCCGGGTGAACAACACCTTCGACTCGGTGCTTGCTGCGGTCTGGGACGAGGAGCTCAAACGAATCAGCGAACGCCTCTTCGAAGAATGAGCGCTACCGGCAGTTCGAACCCGGAGTACGTCACCGCTCGCGTGAGCGCCCGGCGTGCGGCGCTGTTCGACGAGGAGGAGTACCGGAAGCTGGTGCGGATGGGCCCCTCCGAGACCGCGCGGTTCATGGAGGAGTCGAACTACGAGACCGAGATCAACCGTCTTGGCTCGCGCTTCTCCGGTGTCGATCTGATCGAGTACGCGCTGAACGCCAACCTCGCGTCGACGTTCGACGATCTGCTCTCCTGGGCCGACGGCCGGCTCTACGAGCAGATCGCCCGCTACCTGCGGAAGTTCGACGCGTGGAACGTCAAGACGGTTATCCGTGGCAAGTACGCCGGCGCAGAGACGGAGGCGATCGGCGACGACCTCATCCGCGCCGGGGAGTTCAGCGACGAACTGCTCGACCGGCTTGTCGCCGCCGACTCCACCGAGGCGGTCGTGGAGCTGCTCGAGGGAACGCAGTTCGGTGACGCCCTCGAGGACGCCTACGACGACTTCGAGGAGTCGGGCGTGCTCGTGCCCCTCGAGAACGCCGTGGACCGCGCCTACTACGAGAACCTTTTCGAGGGAATCGGCGAATCGGGTGGCGGCCCGGAATCGGTGTACGCCGAGTTCCTGCAGGCAGAAATCGACTTCCGGAACGCGCGCAACGCGCTCCGGCTCGCCCGCAGCGGTGCGGAGGTCGACCCCGCGGAGTACTACATCGAGGGCGGCGCGCTGTTCGACGCCGACGAACTGGCGGCGCTCTCCCGGAACACCGACGAGCTGGTCGCCCGGGTCCGGGAGAGCCGGTACGGTGACGACCTCTCGGCGTCGCTCGACGAACTCGAGGAGGCGGAGAGCCTCATGGGCTTCGAGCGCGCACTGGAGGCCGCCCTGCTGGACTACTCCCGGAGCGCGGGTCACATCTTCCCGCAGTCGGTCGTTCCCGTCATCGCGTTCGTGCTGGCCAAGGAGCGCGAAGTCGAGAACATCCGCGCCATCGCGCGCGGCCGAGAGGCGGGGCTTTCCCCCGAGGAGATCCAGGAGGAACTGGTGGTACTATGAGTCAGGAAATCGCCGTGGTCGGCAGTCCGGAGTTCACGACCGGGTTCCGTCTCGCCGGTGTTCGGAAGTTCGAGAACATCCCCGAGGCGGAGAAGGGCGAGCGCCTCGACGAGGCCGTCGAGGCGACGCTCTCCGATGACGACGTCGGCATCGTCGTGATGCACGACGACGACATGGACCACCTCTCGCGGGGGACCCGCGAGGCGGTGGAGACGAGCATCGAGCCGACGCTCGTCACGCTGGGCGGCGGCGCCGGCAGCGGCGGACTGCGCGACCAGATCAAACGAGCCATCGGAATCGACCTGATGGAGGAGGATTAACATAATGAGTCAGGCAACAGACGTCGCCGCGGAGGATCGCGGCCAAATCGAGAGCGTGAGCGGTCCCGTCGTGACCGCCGTCGACCTCGAGGCCCGGATGAACGACGTCGTCTACGTGGGCGACGAAGGGCTGATGGGCGAGGTAATCGAGATCGAGGGCAACATCACGACGGTTCAGGTGTACGAGGAGACCTCCGGGGTCGGCCCCGGCGAACCCGTCGTCAACACGGGCGAGCCGCTGACGGTCGACCTCGGTCCGGGGATGCTGGACTCCATCTACGACGGCGTCCAGCGTCCGCTGGACGTCCTGGAGGAGAAGATGGGTAGCGCCTTCCTCGACCGTGGGGTCGACGCCCCCGGTATCGACATGGAGCAGACATGGGAGTTCGAGGCCACCATCGAGGCCGGCGACGAGGTCGAGTCCGGCGACATCGTCGGGACCGTCCCGGAGACCCAGACCATCGAGCACAAGGTGATGGTCCCGCCCGACTCCGAGGGCGGCGAAGTTGCCGAGGCCGAATCCGGCGAGTTTACCGTGCAGGAGCCGGTCGTGACCCTCGAGAACGGCGAGAAGATCCAGATGCACCAGGAGTGGCCGGTTCGTGAGGCACGACCGGTCCACGAGAAACAGACGCCGACCGAGCCGCTGATCTCCGGGCAGCGCATCCTCGACGGCCTGTTCCCGCTCGCGAAGGGCGGGACGGCGGCGATTCCGGGCCCATTCGGCTCCGGGAAAACCGTCACCCAGCAGAGCCTCGCGAAGTTCGCCGACGCCGACATCGTCGTCTACATCGGCTGCGGCGAGCGGGGCAACGAGATGACCGAAGTGATCGAGGACTTCCCGGAGCTGCCCGACCCCCAGACCGGGAACCCGCTGATGGAGCGGACGACGCTCATCGCGAACACCTCGAACATGCCCGTGGCCGCACGGGAGTCCTGTGTGTACACGGGGATCACCATCGGCGAGTTCTACCGCGACATGGGCTACGACGTCGCGCTGATGGCCGACTCCACCTCGCGGTGG
>NZ_JAZKRY010000019.1:0-37063 GCF_036626355.1 Halolamina sp.
CACGTAGGGACTGTCCAAGGTGAGCTGACCGCAGTCATCGATTTCGAGCACGCGCTCGCGGCATCACCGGAGTGGGACTACCTCAGAACGGTGCTCCCCGTGTTCGGGCCGAACGCCAGCCACGGCGTCCCTGAACGCGTGTTCCGCGACGGCTACGAATCCGTCCGGCCGCTCCCCGGGGGGTTCGACGAGCGCCGCAAGGCGTACATCGCGCTCAACGGCGTCTCCTACCTTCGGTCGCTCCATCTCCAGCGCGGTGATCTCGACGACAGACAGGCGGTCGCGCGCCGGATGCACTCGCTCGCGAACAGTCTCCTGGCCGACTCGAGAGACTGAAAGCGGACACCGGGTGAAGGATAGTTGTGCTATAGCCGTGGGACCGAGGAATAACTATACCCGTCTGCGCTCTAAGGCGTTAGCCAACAGGCGATGGCCAACCCGGAACACGAGAACGGCGTGACCCTCGAGCTCAGTGAGGAGGAAGAGTGGGTGCTCCACGCGGCGTTGCTCGACCATCTCGACCGACAGGCCGACGGCGGTACCGACGAGGAGCCCGAGGCAATCCCGCTTCTCGAACAGCTGGAGGCCGACGACGAGCTCGTGCTCGTGCGCGAGCACCTCGCGCTCGCCAGGGACGTACTCTCCGAGTATCTCGCGGGTGCGCCGTTACGGGACCGCGCGACCTGCCGGAGCATCCTGAGCGAGATTCGCGAGAATCTATAGCTCCCCGCGACTGACGATTTGTCCCCACAACTCCCGACGGTTGGCGGTCCACCGATAGAGCCACTCCCGGAGCCGGTCGTAGCCGGGGAGCTGCTCTAGCAGCCAGAACAGCGCGGCCACCAGCACGTTCGTCCGGGCGAGCACGCCCTGGATGGCAGCGCCGCCGGAGTAGACGTCCTTGTCCGTGAGCAGATGTGCCGAGTCGCGCCAGTTCTCCGGGAGCCGCGCGCGCTGGTCGGGTGAGAGTTCCGAGAACGCAACCGGCGCTACGTCACCGAAACGCGCACCCACGGCGGCACACCACGTACAGAAGCCGCAGTCGTCGTCGTAAACCATCCGAGGTCGGGCCATACCCCAGGTTCGGTCGGCCGCGCTTTCCGTGTTGTGGCGCCGTTCAGTACCGGGGCCCAAGCGGTTTAAACCGGCGGCGCCCCAACGTGTGAACAACGATGCCCGCAACGAAAGAGGTCAAATGTACCAGCGAGGACTGTGAGCTGGACATGTTCGAGAACCACTACACCTACGATATCGCCGATGACCACACGGTCGCCGATCTCTCCTGCCCGCTCTGTGGGGGGACGGACTGCCTCGAAGTGATCGAGCTATGACGGGACTGAGTGAACTTGGCGGGTCGGCCGTGCGCTCAGTGATGGAGCGGGTGGGTCGGGGCGTGAGCCGGGTACAGGAGCGCAAGCCTCTCAGCTACGACCTGCTGGAGAGCGAGGACGCCTACCTCGTTGTCTTCGACGCCGCGGGCGCCGACCACTCCGACATCCAGGTCCGCTTCGTCGACAACGAGGTACAGATCCGGGTCGATCGCTTCCGCTCGTTCCACGAGCAGTTCGAGATGCGGTTCCCCGGACGCGGGCTCGCGCTCTCGGGGCGTGCACAGCTGCCGAACGACGCCGTCGACGCCACTGACGCCACGGCGACGCTCACCGAGGCCGGGACGCTGCAGGTCCGCATTCCGAAATCCGGCGAGACGACGGAGGTGCCCGTCTCCGAGGAGAGCACAGATGCAGGGTCCGAATCGGTGGAAGTCGAAGAGTCGGCCGACGAACCGACTGAAAGCCACCAGTAGTCGACCGTCACGGCTACAGCGACATTCCTTCGCTGATTTCGAACTCGGGCATTCCGTCGAACCGTTCTGGATCGTACGCAGCTGGCGGCGCCCGCTCGCCGAGAACCGTATCCGCCAGCGCCTCGCCCGTCGCAGGCGCACGGACGAAGCCGTGGCCGTGCCAGCCGGTACCGACGTAGAGTCCAGGTAACACCTCGCCGAGTAGCGGCTCCCCGTCGGGGGTCGCCGTCGCAATCCCGCCCCACGCCGTCTCGCTCTCGACGGTCAACCCGGTCCGCTTTTCGACCGCATCAGTCGCGGTATCGGCGAACCAACCGTCGCCCGTGGGTGACCAGCCGTCCGGGTCGCACTCCTCAGGCACGGTGCCATCACCCGCGAGCAGGCCGTCCGGATGAGGCCGGAAGTAGACGCCCGCCTCGGTGTCGAGCACCATCGGCCCGTCGTAGGATGCCTCGCTCACGAGCGCCTGCACGCGGTAGGGTTTGAGTGGGAGCCGGACTCCCGTCGGCGCCAGCACGCGCTTGCTCCAGCCTCCGGCGGCGACGACGACGGCGTCGAACCGCTCGCCGTTGACCCGCGGACCGTCGCCCTCGTGGCTGATGCTCGCCTCGACGTCAGTCCAGAGTTCGACGCCCAGCCGCTCGGCCCGAATGGCCATCGCGGCGACGTACGTCCCGGGTCCGGGGGTGACGTAGCCGGCCCGCTCGGTGACTGCAGCCAGGCCGATTCCGTCCGTCTCCAGCGAATCGAAGCGCTCGGCGACGGTCCCAGCGTCGTAGCAGTCGACATCGACGCCCTGCTCGCGGGCGGCGGCGACCTGCTCGCCCAGCGCCGTCTGCTTTGCGTCCTCGCCCTCGGCGACGAGCGTGACGTTCGGCGCCGGTTCGAACGTGAACCGATGGTCGCGCTCGGCGAGCCACGCGAAGCGGTCCATCGCGCGCTCGGCGATGCGGGCGGCAGCGGCGTCAGTCGGTCGCGGCGCCAGCACGCCCGCGGCGCGATGTGAGCTTCCCTCCACGCGCTCGCGGGGGCGGCGCCGCTCGTCGCCGAGCGCCTCCGCACGTTCGTAGAGCCGCACGTCCACGCCCGCATCAGCCAGGTCGTGCGCCGCGGTGACGCCGACAGCGCCGCCGCCGACGACAGCAACCCGCATCAGCGGCCTCCGAGTCGGAGAGTACTACCACTCGTCGGCAACCCCCGTCCGAACGGTCGGTTCCTCATTTGTGCGGTTTCGGCGTCAGGTCGCCAAAGCGCTGCTCGGCGAGCCAGTCAACCAGCGCCGAGAGCTCGTCGGTCGCCTGCTCGAACAGCGCCTCGCCCGCCTCGGCGCTCCCCGCGGTCGGTTCGCCGACGGCCCCGCTCTCGGAGAAGTCGACGGTGTCGAACCCGACGTTAGCGCCGTGGATCGATCTCCCCCAGCCGTCGCTCGCGCTCGCCTCGGCCTCCTCCAGGGCTTGCTCCTGGACGAGCTCCTCGGCCAGGTGGAGCACCATCGACGTCTCGATGGCGTCAGCGTGGCCGATAGTCGTGTCGAACAGCTCCTCGTCCAGCCCGTGCAGCGCGTCGAACCAGTTCCAGGGCGCGACGAACGCGACCTTGTCGTTTCGGAGGCGGCGGGCCGCGCGCTGGAGCGCCGCGCTGTTACCGCCGTGGCCGTTGACGACCACGACTTTTCGGACCCCGTGGCTGGCGACGGAGGCGGCGATGTCCGAGACGTAGGTCTCGAACGTCTCGGGCTCTGTCCAGAGGGTGCCGTCGAACTGACTGTGGTGGCTGCTCACGCCAACCGGCACCGTCGGGAGGACGACCGCGTCGGTGTCGGTACCCCGGGCGATCGCCTCGGCGGCGGTGAAATCTGTCGAGAGCGGCAGCGCGGGGCCGTGCTGTTCGACCGAACCGGTGGGCAGCAGCGCGACCGCCGCGTCGTCGAGCGCGTCGGCCGCCGTTTTCGTTGTGTGCTCTTCGAGTAACTCCATACACATCCCAGCGAGCGCCAGCACTTAGCCGCTGGCCTGCCGGCGACCCGCGAAGCGTCCACAATCAGCTCCAAAGGAATGACCGGGGTTCATGTCGAGCGAGTGTAATTACCCGGCTATGTCCCGTGCAGTGCCCGTCGCCGTCGCCGGGCTGGTCGCCGGCGGCGGCCTGCTGTTGAGTGCGTTCACCAGCATTCCGGGTGTGCTGCTCGCCGGCGCGCTCTCGGTTGCCGGCGGGATGGCCGCGGTCGTCGCATGCAGTGAACTCGGCTTCGTTCTCGCCGGCTACGTGTTCAGCCAGACGGACGACTTCAGGGGCGTCAGTCTCTCCTGGCGGGCGCCAGACCGCCGCGGCTGGGCATTCGTTATCGCCGGAACCGTCACAGCGGTGGCGCTAAATCGCGTCGCGTTCTCCCTCGGGGCGCTGGCTGGTATCGACCCGGTTGCCACCGTCTCGACGCCGGAGGGGCTCACCGCAACCGGGTTGCTGGTCGTCTCACCCGTGTTCCTGCTCGTCGTCGGTCCGGCGGAGGAGTACCTGTTCAGGGGCGTGCTTCAGGGATATCTCGGACAGTCGTTCTCCGTCGCAGGTGCGATCGGGTGGGCGGCAGTGCTGTTCACGCTTGTCCACGTGCCGAACCTGCTCGCGGCACCGGAAGCGGCGCCGGTGTCGCTCCCCGTCTGGCTCACGCTCGGCGTCCTGCTCGGCTGGCTCTACGAACGTACCGGGACGGTCACCGTGCCGGCACTGGTCCACGGCGCCTACGACGTGGTCGTGTTCACGCTCCTGTTCATGCAGTGGGGGCTCCTCTAGCCTCGCCCGCTCAGCTGCGGAACTCTTCGAGACCACGGGCCGGGTAGGCGACGACGGTATCGACGCCAGCCTCGCGGAGGGCCTCCGTCCGCTCTCGGACGGTCTCCACGTCGCCGACGAGCGCGTAATCCTGGATCGCGGCGAGCGACACGTCGCGGGCACGGCCCGTCGCCGCCGAATCGGTCTCGGCATCCTCCGAGAGCGCCCGGCGAACCGGTCCACGCCGTGAGACGTACGCGCCGAGCGCGTCGAGGAGTTCGTCCTCGTCGGCAGTCAGCGCGGTGGGGGCGTAGCAGGCGACATCGCCGTCGAACCCTGCAGCGCGGAGCGCCCGGACGTCGGCCACTGTCGAGCGCGAGAGCAGTTCGAACTGGGTGCCGCTGGCGGCGAGCGCGATTCGCTCGACGCTCTCGGTCCCGATCCAGGCCTCGGAATGGCGCTCCCGGGCGGCGCCGAACCGCGGCGCGATGGCTTTCGAGGCCTCAGTGTCGGAGAGATACGCGCCGTGGCCGGCGACGAGCACGCGGCCGACGCCGGCCGGAATCTCCCGGTCGACCGAATCGTCGCCGAGCGGGTCGAGTCCATCCGCCCGAACAGGTGTCGTGACGCGGACCGACGCCGACGTTGCGAGGCGCTGAAGCGTCTCGGCGTCGGGGAACGGCTCGCGGCCCTCGTAGTCGACGACCAACGTCGACGCCGGGAGGTCGACCGCCAGCGAGAGGTCGCATTCGGTCGGTTTCAGCGCGACGCCATCGATACCCGCTCGAACGAGCGGGGAGCGGGCGGCGCGGTCGGTGGCTGCTCGCTGGGCGGTGCTGTCGCTGGTGGATTCGGGCGCGTTCATAACGGGGACTCACTGGTCGTTCTACGGTGACGGTACGCGGACAAACGAGTCGAGCTATCGAGATCGCGGAATACGATCCATCGCCTGTGCGGCCATGTACCCATCCGTATTCCTGTCGAGTTAATAAGCCTGTCGTCAGATGTCGTCCCTGTCGCTACTCCAGCGCCACCGTGAACCCCCACCGAAACTGCTGGTCGCCGTCCACAGGGTTCAGGGTATACCGACTCTCGAAGCGGTGCTCGCCGGTCGGGAGACAGTCGTTCTCAGGCACCTCCGTCGTGGCGTAGAGTGAGAGCGCGGAGGTCATACTCTCGCCGGGCGCGAGCGTGCGGATGCGGTACTCCTCCGACACCCCGATGCCCTCGGTGAGCCGCCAGCAGCCGGGTTCGGCGGGGTAGTCACCCCCGTCAGGAAGCAGCATGAGCGTCCCGTTTTCGGAGTACCGGTAGGCGAACACGACCGCGCGTGCCTCGCCGACATCGACCGTCTCGTTGCCAGTGTTCGTGACGGAGACGCGAAGGCCCGGTGGGCGCTCCTCGGTGGCTGCCTCACGGGTGACTGCCACCTCGATTGCCAGCGGCCCGTCGGGCTGGTCGTCCACGCTTTCGAGACGTATTCCGGGGCCGCCGTCGCCGTCAGGGGACGAGAGACAGCCGGTTATCGAGAGACCCGTTGCAGCGGGAAACGTCGCAAGTAGCGAGCGTCGGGTGGCCATAGCCGCCATTACGCGGCGACGCCAATCAACTCCTTGGAGAGACAAACGGCGGCTTGTGTCACAGGCGAAACCGGCCCACCCTGGCAGTTCCGCATCCGGGTCACGAGTCCGACGAACCCACTGGAATATCGGACTCGGGGTCAACGACTCTGTCGACCGTTTCGGGTGGCTCCCAGCCGGTGGTGAGTTCGAGCAGTTGGACAAGCAGGCGCCCGGTCGCCCCCCAGACCGTGTAGCCGTCGATATGGAAGAAGTGGAGGCGGACGTCGCCGCGGCGGGGGTGTTCCCGCCGCTCGGACTCGTAGTTGTCCAGGTCGATGAGTTGCTCGACGGGAAGCACCGCGATTTCTGCTACCTCGTTCTCGTCGGGGTCGTACTCGCGGTTGGGAATATCGGCGACAAACGGCCGGATGGCGTAGCCCGTGACGGTGGTGATGTCGTCCAGTCGGCCGACGGTGGTGATCTCCTCGTCGTGGAGCCCGATCTCCTCCTCGCCCTCCCGGCGAGCGGTGGCCTCCAGATGTTCATCGGAGGGTTCACGGCTCCCCCCGGGGAACGACATCTGGCCCGGATGCTCCCCGAGATGGTCCGCACGCTTCGTGAACAGGACGTGTGGCTTGTCGTCGCGGTGGAGTACAGTGGCGAGCACGCCCGCCCAGCGCTCGGCGTCCGCGACCGTGGCCGGCTCGTGTTCCCGAACGCCCGACAGCTCCATAACTCCCCCAGGCTCCCAGCGCGGTAAAACGCTTCGTCGCCAGCAAACCGGGAGTGGGCGTCCCACCCACCGTGAGCCGCCGCTACTCTGTGACAGCCACCAGCCGTTCCCGGGTCGCCGCGAGGTCGACCGGTCCCCACGCTTCGAGGTCGTAGGTCACATCCGCGAGGTGGGCGGCACGCTCCGTATCGCCGTTGTCGACGGCCGTCGCGGCGTCCTGCCGGAGTTGATCGACGGCAGTCTCGGCGGCCGCTTCCCGGTCGACCGAGCGCGTGGGCACATCGAGGATGTGGGGCAGGTCCTCGCCATCGGGCGGCAGCATCGGGAACGCGACTGGGCCGACGATCAGGACCGTTTCGGCATCCATCTCGCCGGTGACGGCGTCGGCAGGCAGCGAAACGAGGTAATACTCTCGGACCGCCTCCTCGACGGCGGCGGACGCGGCGTCCTCGCGCACGTCCCGGCCCTGGCGAAAGGCGAGTTCGACGAGCGCTTGCTCTAGCTCCGCGCTGGTGAGCGCCTCGAAGAGGTCGACGATGCCCGCGAGTTCGTCGTGGGTGGTCTCCTGCATGGGTCGTGAGTGAGGGACGCGAAGGCAAAAGGGGAGAGGGTCCAGCTCACTCCGTCTCGGTCCCAGTGGTCGTCGTCAAACCTGACTCGGCCTCGATGTCGACCTGGATATCGTAGCTGAACACCTGTCCAGCTTCGCCGCTTTCGGCTTCGACCGTCTCAGCGCCGGCGGGTTCGGTGGTCGACTGTGGCGTCGAGCTGCTCTCGGTCGGGTCGCCGCCGGACCGGCCGTCGATCAGCCGGCGAGTCCAACTGTGGCTAACGTGCCGAGATACACTCGTCTGGAGGGCATCACTCCGCGGTTTCGCTCTTTCGGGCAAATGCTTTCTGCGCGTCGGGAACGCGTCGCTATGGGGCGTGAAAAACGGGAGAACGTGATCGACGAGCGGTGCAGCGGTCGGGGGGGCGGGAGTGAAGTTAGTATTTGACTTCGCCTCGCGGGTCGCCCAAAGCGCTCCCCGCTCGGCATCGAGGTAGTTTGCCGCTCGCGCGGCTCGCGTGTTCCTCCCTCGCTTACATCGCACCGCCCATGCCGCCCATGCCGCCCATGCCGCCGCCGGGGGCGCCACCTTCCTCCTCGCCGCCCGAGGTGGAGAGGTCGCCCGCGGCGATGATGTCGTCGATCTTGAGCACGAGGTTCGCGGCCTCGGTAGCGCTGGAGAGCGCCTGCTCCTTGGAGTGGGCCGGTTCGACGACGCCGGCCTCGAAGGTGTCCTCGACGTCGCCGGAGAACACGTCCAGGCCGGCCATCTGGTGGCCGGACTCGTGGGCCGAGCGGAGATCGACCAGCGTGTCGATGGCGTCGAGACCCGCGTTCTCTGCGAGCACGCGGGGGACGAGTTCGAGCGAGTCGGCGAACGCCTCGACGGCGAGTTGCTCGCGGCCGGAGACGCTGTCGGCGAACTCGCGCAGGCGGCTGGCGAGTTCGACCTCGATGGCGCCGCCGCCGGCGACGACGCGACCGTCGGAGATGGTGGTGGAGACGACGTCCAGCGCGTCGGAGATGCCGCGCTCGAGTTCGTCGACGACGTGGTCGGTCGAGCCGCGGAGGAGCAGCGTCACGCCGTGGGCGTCCTCGCCCTCGACGTAGAACAGCTCGTCGGCCTCGTCACGGCCGACGGAGCCGAAGCCGAGGTCCTCCTCGGTGAGGCTCTTGAGGTCGCTGACGACGCTGCCGCCCAGGACGTTCTTCAGGAAGCTGATGTCCGAGGACTTGACGCGGCGGAGCGCCAGCACGCCCTCCTTCGCGAGGTAGTGCTGTGCGAGGTCGTCGATGCCCTTCTGACAGAAGACGACGTCAGCACCGCTCTCGGCGATTATGTCGACTTTCTCGCGGAGCTGCTTCTCCTCCTGGTCGAGGAAGGACTGCAGCTGGTCGGGCGAGTCGATGGAGACGTTCGTGTCGACGTCCGTCTCCTCGACTTCGATCGCCTCGTTCAGCAGGAGCGTCTCGCCCTCCACTTCGGTCGGCATGTTGTCGTGGACCGGGTCCTTCGAAACGACAGCACCGTTGAGCAGGTCGCTCTCGGTGACAGCCCGACCCTTCTGGGTCTCGATCTTCAGGTTCGCGAGATCAACGACGTGGGAGCCGTCGTCGGCCTCGACGGTGACGGCGCGAACGGCCTCGACGATGAGCTCCGCGAGGTGCTCCTTGTCGAGTTCGGCGCCCTTGCCGGTCATCGAGGTTTCGGCAACGTTCTCCAGCAGATCGGTGTCGCTTGGCTCGACGTGCCGCGAGATTTCCTCGACTTCGTGGCGGGCCTGCTCGCTCGCCAGGTGGAACCCCTTGATAACGGCGGTGGGGTGGATCTCCTGGTCGAGCAGTTCCTCGGCGTTCTTCAGAAGTTCGCCCGCGATAGCGACGGCGGTCGTCGTCCCGTCGCCGGCCTCTTCCTCCTGCGTTTCGGCGACCTCGATGATCATCTCGGCCGTCGGGTTGTCGATGTCCATCTCCTCGAGGATGGTGACGCCGTCGTTGGTGATGGTGACGTCGCCCATCGAGTCGACGAGCATCTTGTCCATTCCCTTCGGGCCGAGGGTCGAGCGGACCGACTCTGCGACGGCACGCGCCGCCGAAATGTTGTAGTCCTGCGCGTCCTCGTCTTTCACTCGCTGGGAGTCCTCGCCCATGATGATCATCGGCTGGCCACCCATTCGCTGTCGTTGACTCATGTTCAACGAATGATTGTCCGTGGTTCTATATAAATGTGACGAAGCTGCCGGTTTCGTGGCTCCCGTCGCGCTGCCGCCGGTCGCGCCAAAACCGCACGACATGAAGGCTGGGAACAGAAACCATGTGTGAGAGTAGCACAGACATGGTCCATACTCAATGCGCTGTTTAAATAGGCGGCTACCGGAGCAGTTGGCATCGTGCTATGGGTGTGGCCGGTGCCAGCGGCCGTCGGAAATCGCGGCAGAAATCGAGTGGCGGGGCGAAGGACAGCGGAACTGATGGGAAGGCGGTGGCTCAGTCGTCGCCGCCCTCACCCCTGTTTGGGTTTTCGAGTAACTCCGCGTCGGCCGCGTCGGTCGGCTTCAGTTCAGGAGCCTCGTCGAGCTCATCCATCGTTTCGGCGTCCCGGGAGGCGAGCTCGAACTCCAGTTGACGGCGTTTGTTCCGTCCCTTCCGTTCGCGGCCGCTTTTCGTGTCTGGCATCGTCACTCTTGTTACCGACCCACATGGTAATGAGCGTTTCCCCGCCATGCTATCCGATAGTTGTCACGATAGCAGCCGGGCCGGGTGGCGACAGAGAGTCGAAACTGCGCACCCACTCGCGATTAGCGACGACAGAAACGCACGGACCCGCTTGGCTCACCGGATGTGGCAACAGAAACGCCAGGACTGGGATTTGAACCCAGAATCCCGGAAGGGAACACGCTTTCCAGGCGTGCGCCTTACCGTTCGGCCATCCTGGCTCGGCTATTCGTAGCGCGCTTTGCTGTTTAACTCCTTCCTTTTCGCAGAAGGCGGGGCTCGGCGACGTACGACACGGTGGCGACGACAGCCCCGACAGCGCCGGCGACGGCGCCGGTTTCGAGCAGCGAGAGCGGCACTCGCCCGCCCAAGAGCAGGTAGCCCTGGACGGCGACGAGGAAGCTGAACAGTCCCACGACGCCCCAGAGCAGCGCGGACCTGAGCCGGCCCGTCACCTCACTCGAGGCTGACGATGGCTTCGATTTCGACATCCACACCAGCGGGAAGCCCCCCCGCCTGCACCGCGCTGCGGGCCGGCGGCTCGTCGTCGAAGTAACTCCCGTACACCTCGTTCATGCGGTCGAAATCGTCGATATCGGCGAGGAACACCGTCATCTTCAGCACGTCGTCGAGCGTGCCGCCGGCCTCCTCGATGATAGCCGTGAGGTTGTCGAACACCTGCTCGGTCTGGATTTCGATATCCTCGTCGTCGAGCAGTTCGCCGTCGGGCGTCAGCGCAATCTGGCCCGCCGTGAACAACAACTCGCCGTTGGTCGCTCCCTGGCTGTACGCACCAACTGCACCGGCCGCCTCGTCCGTACTGATAATCTCTTTCACGCAGTGACCCTGCGCCGGACGGACCTTAATCTTGACTGACCACCAGCGGGGCGTCCGCCGAATTGCCGGGTTGCTCGGGGAGACCACTCTTCAAGTACGAAGGCGCGGTAGCACCGCTGTGATCCGAACACCCGCCCGCACGCTCCACAGGGCCGGGCTCTTCCTCGCAACCGGCCTGCTCGTCCTCCTCGCGGGAGCGCTCGCCCGGCTGCGGGCCCGCGCCGAGGACGTCCCCCTCTCGCCGGTTACCGCGAGCTGGTTCGTGGGGCCCAACTTCGTCGAACGGGCAGGACTCACGACTGGCGAGCAGCCTCCCGGCGAACTCGATGACATCGCGACGCTCGCTGGCGACCGCTTCGACCCGGAGCTGCTCGATTCCGAGATCCAACGGTTCTACGAGCGAACCGCCGAGTACGACATGCGGTTTCGAGCCCGCTGGCACGTCCCATATCGAATCGGGGCGGCGCTCGCAAGCCAGTTCACGAGCCGGATCGAGCAGCTGAATCTGCCCGGCCCGGGTGATGAATCCTGGCACCGGCTGGAGAGTCGGTTTCTCGACGTCGATGAGCCGGGCGGCGGCTCACGAAGACGCCCCGACGTGACCGAGGACAGAGAGGACCCTTCGGTGCGTGAGGATGTCCGTGCGTGGGTGCGAACGGACCCGGAGACCGGCGAGGCTGTCTTCGTCGCGCTCTACGCGACCCACCACCGGGATGGGGAGGGCTTCGTCAACATCGCCGTACCGCTACCCGGCAGCGCCGTCGACACCGTGCTGCGGCCGGAGAACCTCGAAGAGAGCGCGGGCGCGCGAACCGGAATCCGTCTCACGACCAGGAGCGCAGGCGACCCCGGGCTCTATCTCCGAGCCCCGCTCGGGGCGTTCGAACTTCCCGGCGGGCAGGAGTTCCGCGTGTGGCGGGAGGATCGTGAGACAGGGACCGACGACGGCGAACTCAGGGCCAGCCACGAGATGTGGCTGCTCGGCCGACAGTTCCTCACGGTCGAGTACGAGATACTCCGCGAAAACGACGATTTGGCGGGTTAAACCAGCTTCTCGATCTCGTATCCTCGGGTCTCCAATGCGGTGAGGAGCGCCTCCACGTGGTCGTGACCGTGTGTTTCGAGGTCCAGGACGACTTCGGCGGCGTTCATCGCGATATCCCGGGAGGTACGGTCGTGCTGAACCGCGTAGATGTTCGCCTGGTGCTCGGAGATGCTGTCGACGAGCTGCTGAAGCGAGCCGGGGCGGTCTTTCAGTTCGGTGCGGATCTTCAGATACCGCCCCATCTGGACCAGTCCGCGCATCACGACGGTCGTGAGATCGTTGAGTTCGATGTTGCCGCCGCTGAGAATCGGCACGATGAGTTCGTCCTCGGAGAACTCGAAGCGCTCGGCAAGCACTGCCGCGAGCGCGATCTCGTCATCGGTCACCGTCACCACCTCGTCGACCCGGTCCCGGGCCGCCTCGACTTTCGCGAGCGAAAGCATATCGATAGCCCAGGGAGCCGGCGCTAAGGAGTTTTGGTGGGGAAATGGAGGATGAGGGGGGGACGGGGATTACGGGTTGGGGAAACGCACGGGCGTGTCACCGTGCAGTCTACACTATGTGGCTACGGGGCATAAGCCTACGCCGTCCACAGTGAAAGTGAAACTACGGGTGTTGGGCGCTGGTAGCGCTGTTTCGGCTCTCAGTCGCGGTACTGGACCTGAACGTCCTGTTCACGAAGATACCGCTCGACACGGTCAGAGAATGGCTCGACCTCGGCGCTTCCGGGCCACACCGCCGGTTCTTCGACGCCGAGGCGGGTCGGGTCGCCGACGTACACCTCGACGGTCCCCTCCCCTTCGCCATCATCCCGTATGAGGGGGACTGATACCCGGACGTAGAGGTCGTCATCGACGCGCTCGTCGCTATCGAGCGCAGCCACCTCGGCTGTTCGGAGCAGACGTCCTCCCGTCTTGCCCCCGGGCGCGAGTGTCGGGGACTCCCCCTGCACTGGGTGGAGTCCCGTAAGTACCGCCGGCCCGAGAAAAGCGAAGGAATCGACGACCTGCCCGACCTGCTCGGGTTCGGTCAGCGACCCGTAGACGAAGATGTCCATGGTTGGTGTTCTGCGCGCTCCCTTATGAACAGTGAGTTGGGGCTTTCGGCTCCGAAGTCGGAGCTCCGGAGTTTCGAGTTGTCACAGCGGCTCGAAACGGGAGCGTCTCTTCTCCAAAGGATAGCGACCGCCAACAGCACCGCAAACGGCACCGCGGAATTCCCATGGGCAATCGGGCCACACCGCCCGCCACCCCGCGGCCACAGGTGCTCGTGGCTCCGCCGTCGACGCTCGCGTTCCGAGGTTGGTTGGGGCTCACGCTGTTCGCGTTTTCCCACCTCGATTCCTCGCCAGCGCGCGCTCGCAGTCGCCGCGAGCGAAGCGAGCCTTCCGGTAGCCGAGCGGGCAGGGCTTTCACACCGTTGTTCACCACTCCGCTGTCGGTGACTGTCGGAAATCACGAAGCGAATCCGGCCAAACAACCCGAATCACCAACCCACCCAAACACAACCGCTTTCCACCACCACCTCCCACTCATAGCTATGCGCGTTAGCGAGGGCGACGTGGAGGTCGAGGCGCCCGACCCACGGGACGGGAGCAGCGAAGGCGCCAGCGACGCCGTCTTCTTCAACCCGGAGATGGAGCTGAACCGCGACCTCACCGTCGCCGTGCTCCGGGCCTACGCCGAGCGGGCCGACGACTCCTGGACCGACGAGCGCAGCCTGACCTATCTCGACGCGATGACCGCCTCCGGCGTCCGGGCGGCCCGTGCCGCCGAAGCGGGGTACGACGTGACCGCCGCCGACGTCGACCCGGATGCCGTCGAACTGGCCGAGGAGAACCTCGCCCTGAACGGCCTCCGCGGCGAGGCGGTCCAGTCGGACGCCAACATCCTGCTCCATCAGGATCGCTTCGACGTGGTCGACCTCGACCCGTTCGGGACGCCGATGCCGTTCGCCGACGCCGCCGTCGCGGGCACCCGGAAGCTGCTCTGTGTCACCGCAACCGACACGGCGCCGCTCTGTGGCGCCCACTTCAACTCCGGCGTGCGGAAGTACGACTGCGTCCCCCGGAACACGGATTTCCACCGGGAGATGGGGCTCCGGGTGTTGATTTCTGCGCTAAGCCGCGTCGCCGCCCGCCGAGACGTCGCGGCGGTCCCCATCTGCTCGCACGTCACCCGGCATTACGCCCGGACGTATCTCGAACTCACGCACAAGGCGACCGCCGCCGACGAGGCACTGGAGCAGCTGGGCTTCGTCCACCACTGTGAGGACTGTCTCTACCGCGAGCACGAACACAGCCGCATCGCCCACCCGCCGGAAGCCTGCCCGAACTGCGACTCCACCCGATGGTCGACCGCCGGCCCGATCTGGCTCGGCCCGGTCGTGGAGCCGGAGTTCGTCGATGCCGTCGCCGAGAAGGTGACACCCGGGATGGGCGAGTGGAAACGGGTGAGTCGCCTGCTCGAGACGCTCGGCGAGGAACTCGACACGCCGACCTACTACGACCAGCACCGGCTCTGCAAGCAGTGGGGCGCACCCGCGAACAAGCTGGAAACGTTCCTCGAAGATATCCGCGACGCCGGCTTC
This sequence comes from Halolamina sp., assembly GCF_036626355.1. Lineage (GTDB taxonomy): Archaea > Halobacteriota > Halobacteria > Halobacteriales > Haloferacaceae > Halolamina. The sequence continues at coordinate 14,605 of NZ_JAZKRY010000019.1, forward strand.
GATGCCAGTCCAGCCCACTACTGCGGTACCTGTGTTAAAACCGACGCCGACGTGACCGAGATCCGGGAAGCCGCCCAGCCGCCGCTGGACGCGACCGAGGACTGATACAACCGCGGGCTGACGCGACCGAGGTGTTACGAATCCGGTCGCACGGAGGGCTCCAGGGTTCAGCGCCGAACCAGCAGCAAGCAGGCCGCTCCCATGGGGTTCTTGTACGCCGCTCGTGTAGGTCGGTTTAGTGTTGTCGCGTCTTCGCTCGGCTGTTGGGACGGCAAAGCGCGTCGGGACGGTCGCCAGTCAACAGGAGATCACCTTCCTCGCGGCGGCGGTCGCCTACTACGCCTTCCTCTCGCTCATCCCGGCCACTGTGCTCGCCCTCGTCATCGCCACGACGTTCGGTGGCGAAGAGCTCGCGACCGTCGTGCTCAACTCGGCGGGGGAGTTCTTCACCGAGAGCGGGCAGGAGGTGCTCGTCGCCGCGCTCACCGCCACGGAGGGCCGTGGAGGAGCTACCGTCGTCGGGGTGGCCTTCCTGCTCTGGGGGACGCTCAAAGTGTTCCGCGCCCTCGACACCGCCTTCCGGAACGTCTACGGAGCTGAAACGGAGAGCACGCTGCTGGACCAGCTCATCGACTCCATCATCGTCGTCGTCGGAATCGGGCTCACGATGGCGCTGATGTTCGTGATGGCGGGGGTGCTCGCCGCGCTCAACCTCGGACTCCTCGTGGAGATACTTGGCTTTCTCGTCCTGCCAGGACTGCTGACGGTGGCGTTTCTCCCCATCTTCTACCGGTTCCCGGACACCAAAGTGAGCGTCCGGGAGGTGTTGCCCGGTGCGCTCGTCGCCGCGTTCGGCTGGACCACCATGCAGGCGGTGTTCCAGCTCTACGCTAACACGGCGAGCATGTCCGCCTACGGCGTCGTCGGCGGGGTGATTCTGCTCGTGACCTGGCTCTACATCGCCGGCGCCGTCATGATTCTCGGCGCCGTCGTGAACGTCGTCCTCGCTGAGAACCGGGAGCCGGGGAAAGAACCCGAAGCGACTCCCAATCGGCAGTTCCAAGAGGAGCGGGAGCCTGACTCGAATCATATGCAGGAGCGTGAACCGCAAGGCGCCCCCGACGTCACCGAACTCGCAGACGACGTCGAGGAGCTTCGGGCGGACCTGGAGCGCTTCGAAACCGACGTCGACCGTCGGACCGTCGACCGACCACAGCTGGAAGCCGACCTCAAGGCGTACGTCCGTGCGCGGATGCGCCAGGGGAAGGCTCGCGGCTGGGGGCCGTATCTCATCCTGCTCTACGGGACTGCGATGAGCCTCGGCGCGTTCTACTGGCTCTCGGGCTGGGTCGCTATCGCCGCGATGCTCGTCGCCTTCACTTCGTCGCTCGGGATCTACGTCATCTTCGTCCTCTTCGGCGGCATCATCGGTGCTGCAACCACGGCTGCAGGCATCGCTGACCGCCTTCGCTCCCGCTAATGCACGGAATCGGTCTCACGGAGACACTCGCTGGCCTCCCAGAGTGGGTCACCTTCCTCTTCGCGATTATCACGCAGTTCGGCGACGCGTGGTTCCTCTTCGGTGGCGTTGCCCTCTGCTACTGGTACGCCGACAAGCGCTTCGACGCGGTACCGCGGCGAAGCGGCGGGGTACTGATCGCGCTCGGCGTCTGTGGACTCGCGACGACAGTCGCACTCAAGAGCCTCTTCGCCGTTCACCGGCCGGTCGGGGCCGGCGAGGCGTTCCCGCCGGGCTGGCTCCCGGCAGCGCTCGACGCCCTCTACCGTAGCATCTCGACCGCCGACGGCTTCGGCTTCCCCAGCGGCCACGCGGTCGGCAGCACCGTCGTCTACGGCGGCGCGGCGCTGCTCTACGACAGACTGGCGGAGCGACGGACGCGCCTCCTCGTCGCTGCCGTCGCAATCGGGCTCATCTCGCTCTCCCGGCTCGTCATCGGGGTTCATCTCTTGCCGGACGTGCTCGCTGGGATACTCGTCGGCGCCGTCGTCCTGTTTTGCACGCTCCGTCTCGCAGATGGCCGTCCGGAGGTCGCGTTCCTCGTCGCAACCGGTATGTCGGGTGTCGCGCTCGTCCTCGCGCTCGCTGGCGGCCACAGCGGTGAGGCATCGAAAGCCGCCATCAGCGTCGGTGCCGGCCTGGGCGGCGTCGCTGAATGGCACCGCTACGGCGACGCCGAGCGCGTTCGCGTCCCGGCACGGTGGGTCGCACTTGGACTCCCTGTCCTGGGCGGGTTCTGGGGGGTGGTGTACGCCGCCGACCTCGCGCTTCCGCTGGCGGCGTTGGGGTCGGCCATCGCCGTCGGTGGGATCGTCGCGATGCCGCGGCTGGTGGTGTGGTGGCACGAGCGTGCCACGGCAAAAGAGACGGTGGCGCGAGCGTAGCGTGGCTTAGCCGAGGGTTTTCTCCATCGCGACCTCGTCGTACTCGTGGTGGTCGAGCCGGTACTCGTCGGTCACCGTGTAGCCACGGCTGCGATAGAACTCGACGAGAAACGGGTGTTTCTCCGGCGCCACGAGTCGAATCCTCTCGGAGCCACGCGCTCGGGCGGACTCCTCCGCCCGTTCGAGCAGACGGCTCCCCACACCCATCCCTTTCCACCCCTCGCGAACGCCAAGCCGGCTGAGCTTCACCGTCTCGTCGTCGACAGTTTCCAGTCGGACACCGCCGACGACGGTCTCGTCGGTTTCCGCCACCAACATGCGGTGGTTCCGGATCCAGTCACGGACCTCCTCGGCTGTCGCGGACTCCGCCTTCGCGGGGAAGCCGAGTTCCCGGTTCTCCCGGTAGGCGTTGCGGTATGTCACTGCGATCGCGTCGGCATCCTCGGTGGCAGCCTCGCGGATGCGAACGTCGTCCATACGGGTGATAGCGGTGGCTCGAGTATAGTGGCACCGACAGGAAAAATACCGGAGGGCAGTGGCAGGTTAGAACGTCTCGAGGTAGCGGTCGAGCTCCCACTGCGAGACGTCGATGCGGAACTCGTCGTACTCGGCGTTTTTCGCCTTGACGAATTTCTCGGCGACGTGGTCACCCAGCGCGTCCTTCACGAGCTCGTCGTTCTCCAGCGCGTCGACGGCCTCGCCGAGGTTCGCCGGCAGTGTCGTGATTCCGTAGTCCTCGCGTTTCTGCTCGTCGAACTCGTAGATGTTCTCCCGGACCGGGTCATCGCATTCGAGTTCGCGCTCCATCCCGTCGAGGCCGGCGTGGATGAGCACCGCGAAGGCCAGGTACGGGTTACAGGAGGGGTCCGGGAAGCGGGCTTCGATGCGGGAGGCCGCCGGGATGCGGGCAGCCGGCTTGCGGATGAGCGCCGAGCGGTTGCGGTCGGACCAGGCGACGTAAACGGGCGCCTCGTAGCCCGGGACGAGCCGCTTGTAGCTGTTGACAGTGGGGTTGGTGACCGCGGCCAGCGCCTGAGCGTGCTCGAGGATGCCGGCGGTGAACTGCTTGGCCTCCTCGCTCAGATCGAACTCGTCGCTCTCGTCGTGGAACGCGTTCTCGCCGTCCTCGGTGAACAGCGAGAGGTGCGTGTGCATCCCCGAGCCGTTGATGCGCGGGATTGGCTTGGGCATGAACGTCGCGTGGAGGTCGTGTTGGGCGGCGATAGCCCGGACGACGGTGCGGAACGTCGCGACGTTGTCGGCCGTCGAGAGTGCGTCGTCGTACTCGAAGTTGATCTCGTGCTGGCCCTCGGCCACCTCGTGGTGGGAGGCTTCGATGTCGAACCCCATGTCCTCCAGGCCGAAGATGATGTCACGGCGCACGTCGCCGGCGAGGTCCTTCGGCGCCAGGTCGAAGTAGCCGCCGGCGTCGTTGGTTTTCGTCGTCGCCTGCCCGTCTTCGTCCTCCTCGAAGAGGAAGAACTCCGGTTCGGGCGCGGCGTTGATCTCGTAGCCCATCTCCTCGGCGCGCTCGATCGCCTGCTTCAGCACGTAACGGGGGTCACCTTCGAACGGCTCGCCCGTCGTGGTGTCGATAACGTCACAGATGAGGCGGGCGGAGCCGTCACGCCACGGCAGCACCGCGAACGTGCTCGCCTCGGGTTTGAGCCGCATGTCTGATTCCTGGATTCGAACGAACCCCTCGATGGAGGAGCCATCGAAGTAGATTCCCTCCGTGAACGCCTTCTCGGCCTGGTCGGCCGGCACGGAGACGTTTTTTACGGTCCCCAGAATATCAGTGAACTGGAGCCGCAGGAAATCGATGTTTTCGCGGTCGATGCGTTCGAGAACCTCCGCCTCCTCCTCGGTCAGCCCACCGTCGGGAACTGGGTCATCCGTCATGCTCTAACGGGGCAGAGAGCCTGATAGTACAAATAAATACCCTTTTCGGCAGAGGACTCCAAAGATGGAACCTAGATAATTGGATGTTCGTAAAGTTCTTCAGCCATCCCACCGAGCATGGTACCATGACGTACGAAAACCTCGATGCCCGCCTGATCAACTCGCTGCTGGGCGATGGTCGCGCCAGCCTGCGCAGCCTCGGCGAGGAACTCGATGTGTCGGTAACGACGGTTTCCAACCATCTCCGGAATCTGGAGGCGGAGGGGGTCATCGAGGGGTATACGCCGAATGTGAACTACCAGGCGCTGGGTTACGACGTGACCGCAGTCATCCAGCTGAAAGTCGAAGGGTCGGCGCTGCCCGAGATCACCGACCGGCTCTCGGAGCTGCGCGGCATGGTGTCGGTGTACGAGGTGACCGGCGACCACGACGTGGTGGCGGTCGGAAAGTTCCGGGATACGGACGACATGAACGAGCGCATCAAGCGGATCCTGACCGACGACGATATCCGGGAGTCGAACACCTCGGTCGTGCTGAACGCGGTCGTGGAGAATCAGCAGTTCGACCTGGAGATCGACGAGGAGTAATACTGCCGGACAGAAGTCAATACAGAGTTGCGCACCAGCCGCTAACCATCACACCAGGTGACGGCCGATCCACGGCGAGCGATAGTTGCATCGTTCTGTCCGGCAGTATAACCTACCGCTCGGTCCGGCCGTAGACCAGTTCCATCGTCGTCGCGAGCGCCTCGCCCTCGGTACGCTCCCCGCCGCCGGCGAGCCTCGAGACGTACAGACGTTCTCCCCCGGGATGACGCGGTACTCGGAGACGAGAACGAGTTCGATCCCGCCGCTGGTTCGCGGGCGCTCGTGGACCCGCGAGCGGGCGTTGACGAGCCCCGCTGGACAGCCGTGCTCGCTGACCTGGCCCGCCGATTCGTCGCGGGCGACGACGGGCACCGATTCGGGATCTGGCACACCGGCGGCGTCACCGCGAATCGTGGCGTCGAGGCCGTTTGCGCCACCCACGGAACAGCCCGCAAGCCCGGCGCTGGCGGCGACAGTTGTTGCAGCGAGAATCGAGCGGCGAAAGGGCATAGACACAGGTCCCGGCGGGAGCGAAATGGCTGTTACGCGTCCCCGGAGCCGGGATTATTCGAAGCGGAACTCGCCGTTCTTCTGGACGACCTCGCCGTCGACCTCGATAACGGAGTCCTCGCTCATGTCCAGAATCATGTCCACGTGTTCGGCGCTGTTGTTCACGGCGTTCCCCTCGCCGACACACTGGGGGTAGGCGCTCCCGACGGCCATGTGGACCGTCTCGCCCATTTTCTCGTCGAACAGCATATTGTACGTGAACCGGTCGATAGCGTCGTTCATCCCGATGCCGAGTTCGCCGAGATAGCGCGCGTGCTCGTCGGTGTCGAACACGCCCGCAAGCACGTCCTCGTTGCGGCCGGCCGAGAACTCGACAACCTTCCCAGCCTCGAAGGTGACGCGGGCATCCTGCACCTCCCGGCCCTGGCGGTAGAGCGGCAGATCGAAATAGACCTCGCCCTCGACGCTGTTCCGGACGGGTGCAGTGAACACCTCGCCGCCGGGGAGGTTCGCCTCGCCGTAGTCGTTGGCCGCGGTGTTGCCCTCGATAGACATCGTCACATCCGTTTCCTCGCCCGCACGGATGCGTACCTCGCTGGCGTCGTCGAGGACGTCGACGAGGGTCGACTGGAACTTCCGCTGGGCCTCCCAGTCGAGCGAGACGGCGTCGTAAACGAACGCCTCGTAGGCTTCGGTGCTCATGCCTGCCAACTGGGCGTCGCCCGGGTTCGGGTGCTGTGTGACACACCAGGTGGTGTCGAGACGGGCCTTCTTGACCGGGTCGTGTGCGCGGGTGTACGCTGCCGTCGTCTCGGGGTCCACGTCGGCTTTCTCGCTGGGGTTGGGGCCACTGCGGGCGATGATGGTCGCATCGGCGTTCTCGTAGAGTGCGAGTTCGTGGTCGGGAGTCTCGAACGCCTCGCTGTTGCGGAGGAACGCGCGGTCGGCGCGCTCGGAGTAGGTGAGAAAGACCGGGTTGGCCCCTTTCTGCCCGATGAGTTCGTGGAGGGCGACGCCGAGATCCTCGGCGTTGCCCGGCAGATAGACGATGACGTTGTCGCCGGCCTCGATATCGGTGGAGTGGTCGACGATGATCTCGGCGTGCTCGCGGATACGGGGGTCCATATTCGAGGGTTTCGGGTCGCTGGCATACCGTTTTCGGAGTCAGCCGCGAGCTGGCCGACTGGACGCTCGACAGGGGGCGTTTCAGGGCCAATCCAACGCTCCGAACCGGGAGGCTTTTTAAGTACCGGTCGGAAGAACTCCGTATATGTTCAAGGCCATCGTGAGCGCGTCGACGCTTCGGGACTCACTCGACGCGGTGAGCGTGCTGGTCGACGAGTGCAAGATCCGCCTGAACGAGGAGGAGCTCTCCATCCGGGCCGTCGATCCCGCCAACGTCGGGATGGTCGACCTGTCGCTCGAGGCCGCGGCGTTCGAGTCCTACGAGGCCGACGGCGGCGTCATCGGCGTCAACCTCGACCGGCTGGAAGATATCGCCGGCATGGCCAACGCCGACGATCTGGTCCACCTCGAACTCGACGAGGAGACCCGCAAGCTCCACATCGAGGTCGAGGGGCTCTCCTACACGCTGGCGCTCATCGACCCCGATTCGATCCGCCAGGAGCCCGATATTCCGGAGCTCGACCTCCCCGCGGAGATCACAGTCGAGGGCGCTCAGCTCAACCGCGGGATCACCGCCGCTGATATGGTGAGCGACCACATCCGCCTGCGCGTCGACGAGGACGCCGAGACGTTCCACATCGAGGCCGAGGGCGACACGGACGATGTGGACCTCGAACTTTCGTCGGACGACCTCATCAACCTCACCGCCGGCCCCGCCGATTCGCTGTTCAGCCTGGATTATCTGAAGGATATGAACAAGGCAATCGCGTCAGACGCCGAGGTTCGTGTTGAACTCGGCGAGGAGTTCCCGGTGAAGCTCCACTACGAGTTCGCTGAGGGGCTCGGCCAGGTGACGTTCATGCTTGCGCCGCGAATTCAGAGCGAATAGACCGATTACGGCGAGTGACCTGTCGCCGGCTCCGTCCGGCGACTGAGGAACCTCATGCCGTAATGGTGTATCGACCAGCCGCGGCGAGTGACCTGTCGCGACCACGGAGCCCAAGCTACGACAGTGTTAACCTCTCAGCAGCACGCTCGCCCCCAGTGACCCTCGACTCTCGCCCGTTCTGCGCCTCCGATCGACAACCCCGTGAACTGCTCGCATAGGAGCCCCGCCTTTTTTGCCTGAGCCGCGAACGAAGAGCCATGACCACCGCCATCTACTTCGACTGCGACGGCACGCTCCTGACGTTCGAGGGCGAGTACGCCGACCTGTTCGCTACTGCCTGCGAGGAGGTAGGTCTCGACGCAGACCCCGAGTCGCTCTCGGCGACCTACAGCGAGCGGTTCTTCGAGGCGTTCGAGGCGTTTCATCCCGAACCGTACCACGAGGGCACCCGTGTCGCGTTCGAACAGCACGACATCGATACCGCTCCCGAGCGGTTCGTCGACGCGCTGCTGGAGGCCGAAATCACCGACACCGTCGTCGACGCGGGCGCTCACGACGCCCTCGACCGGTTCGACGACGACGCCCGCCTGGGCGTGCTCACGAATGGCGTCCCCACGGTCCAGCGCCGGAAGCTGGAACGCCACGACCTGTTCGAGCGGTTCGACGGGTTCCTCCCGAGCTACGAGGTGGGAGCGCACAAGCCAAGTCCCGAGATCTTCGAGGCAGCCCGCGAGCGGCTCCCCGCCGACGAACACGTCTACGTCGGCGACTCGCTGGAGGCCGACATCCGCCCGGCTCGTGAGGCGGGGTTCCTGCCGGTTCACGTCGACCGGACGAGCGAGGCAGGCGTCGCGATCGACCATCTCGGAACGCTGGGACGGGCGGCGGAGCTACTCTAAGCCCCATCCTGCCGAAAATCAGGTATGGCGCTCGATCACCCGCTTTGCGGCCTGGGCTTTCTCCTTCCAGCCGTAGCCGGCCTCGTAGACGTGGCGTTTCTTGTCGACGAGTTCGGCGGGGCTGATCTCCTCGAAACCGCCGCGGCTCCAGGTGCCCGACTCCTCCAGCCACTCGATGACCTTCTCCCGGGTTTCGGCCCACGTGAGCCCGACCATCTCGTACCAGGCGACCATCGCAAACACCGCGTTGTCGTGGCAACCGGGGTAGGAGCCACGGCGGTAGATGGTGCGCATGGGCTCGGCGGTGGGTTCGGAGACCTGCTCACGGTACTGTTCGGCAGTCAGTAGTTCGAGCCGGCCGTTAGTGTCGGGCTGAACACGGCCGGTCCGGCGGAGATGCGAGAGCGCCTGCTCGCGAAGCCCATCCCAGTCGGGGACAGCGTCCCGGAGGTCGTCCTCGTCACGGGCGCCCGCGGCGAGCACCGCGAGCTGGTCGACGTAGGCACGTTCGAGCTCCTGCCACGTTCGGCCCTCGAACCGGCAGCCGGCGTCGTGAAGACTGCTACTGGTGTGGCAGTCGGGACAGGGGTAGTCGAACCGCGGCACGGCCGAGCGTTAGCCACCGGCGCTCTTAGAACCCGCGGTCGGCGCTCAGAGCTCCGGCTCGATGTAGATGAGCTCGACCCGGCTGTCGTTCTCCCGGAGTTTAGCCTCGATCTCCGCGATGGTCTCGTCGATGTCACCGGTGACGAGCGCGGGGTCGAAACTGACCTCGGCGGTGACGAGCGCGCGCTGGGGGCCGAAGAAGACGCTCCGGAACGAGTCGACGTGGGTGACGCCGGGGTGGCTGGCGATGCTGTTCCGGAGATCGCCCTCGTCCGCCCGTGAGAGGCTCTCGCCGAGCAGAAGTCGCTTGTTCTCCCAGGCCAATGCCACCGCGAACCCCATCAGCAGCAGGCCGATAATCCCTGCGGTGATAGCGTCGTAGATACCCTCGCCGGTGATGCGGGTGAGGGTGATGCCGACGAGTGCGATGGCGGCACCGCCAAGCGCGATGGCGTCCTCGGTGAACGCTGTCAGCGTCGTCACGTCGCTGGTGCGGCGAAACGCCTCCGGAATGCTCGACCAGCCGAACTCCTCCATCTGGCGGCGAAGCTCTGCGGAGGCCTTGATGAACGCGTAGCTCTCGAAGGCGATGGCGCCGAGGAGAATGACGACGTTCAGCCAGAACGTCTCGAGCGTCGTACCGACGACGGGGACGCTGAACGTTCCGACGGCGGTGTGGCCGGCGTGCTGTACCGCCTCGTAGCCGTGTTTCAGACTCTCCCAGCCCGCGATGCCGAACAGCAGCACCGAGACGAGAAAGGCGTAGAAGAACTGGGCTTTCCCGTAGCCGAACGGATGACCGCGGCTCGCATCCTTCCCGGAGTAGCGGATCCCCACCAGGAGGAACACCTGGTTGCCGGTGTCCGAGACAGAATGGAGCGTCTCTGAGAGCATCGAGGGGCTTCCCGTGAGGAGAAATCCACCGAACTTGAGAACCGCTATCGCGCCGTTCGCGAACAGCGCCGCGAGAACGACGCCCGTGCTACCTGCCATGGATGGAAGAACTGAAGCGAGGCCCTTAGCCGTGGTGGGAGCGCGGCCGGTAGGAGGGATGGTGGGCGACGGATGGAAGACGGACGGCAAACAGACGACGGCTGGAAATGCGAATGACTGCAGAGAGCTACGCCAGCGCGCAGTGAGAGTCGGGCCGGATAGCCGGGGCAGCCGTGCAGTTTTTGCACCACCGCCGCCCAGCACTGAGCGTGTTCGTTGTCCTCTCAGACACCCACGCCACCACTGGCACCGAGCTCGGAGGCGCCGCCGCGGCGGCCGTCGACGACGCCAACCTCGTGCTCCACGCCGGCGATTTTATGACGGAAGCCGTGCTCGACAGCTTCCGCGACGTCGCAGACGAGTTCCGAGGCGTCCACGGGAACAACGACGATCCGGGCGTCACCGAACGGCTGCCGGAAACGACGACGGTCGAGTACGCCGGCGTCCGAATCGCTGCCACCCACCGAAGCCGGAGTGGCACGACGGGATTGGTGATGTTCGGCCGCCAACAGACCGCCGACCTCGTCGTCTTCGGTCACAGCCACCGTCCGACTGTCGAGGAGATGGATGAACTGACGCTCCTGAATCCGGGGAGCCATGCCGAGCCCCGCGGCGCCCGACAGTCGTTTGCGGTGCTGGAACCGACCGAGACTGGACTCGACGGGCGACTCGTGACGGTCGAGGGCGAGCGCTTCGCCGAGTTCACGGTGGAAGGCTCCGTCCAGCGCGACGGCTGAGAGCCGACAAGAGCGCCGACGTACTCACTGGAGGCTGAACCGTCGAAAACGCCGCCGGGGGGAAGGTCGGACAAACGAGGGGGGTGGAGGGCCGGTCGTCAGCGGCGCGACTGGGACTGAGAGGGGAGACTCCTAAGAAGCACCGTTGACACAAAAGACTGTTTAACCCTTCAGAACTTCTCTAACAGCGATCGGTAGAACCCCGTCTCTTCTGCATCGCCGGCCAGTTTCTCGACGATGAGCTCCGGCGTCGAGCGCGCGAGATGGTTCTTCTTCGGCGACCGGTCGACCCGAAGCTCCCCGTCGACGAGGCCGACGGCCTCGATACCGTCGACGGCCACCTCGAAACTCGCCGCCTCGCGGATGCCGTCAGCGAGGTGGGAGACGAACACCGCGCTGGCGCTCTGGTCGTGGAGCTCCTCCAGGATGCCGGCGATGATTTTGGCGGAGGCACCGGGCTCCGTGATCGACTCCAGTTCGTCGACGAGCACGAGCCGACCCGACGCCCCTTCGACCAGTTCGCCAAAATCCCGGAGCGTGCTCTCGAAGGCGCCGGCGTCGAGGGTGCCCTGGGACTTGGCGTAGTAGTGAAGCTCCGACACCCGACCCACCCGGACAGAGTCGGCGGGGACCGGCAGCCCCATGTGGGCCAGGATGACCACCAGGCCGACCAGGTCCAGCGTCGACGTCTTCCCGCCGGAGTTCACCCCGGAGAGCAGCGTCACGCCGTCCACCTCGTAATCCACCGGGTCGACGTCCTCGAATGGGACGTCGAGGAGGGGCGAACGCCCGCCCTCGATGGCGAACCCCGAGCCCGAAAACGTCGGCATCGTGCAGTCGAAGTCGCGAGCGAACCGGGAGACGGCGAGCGCTACGTCGAGTTCGAGCGCGTCGCGCACGAGCGCCTCGGCGGACTCCTGAAGCTCTCGGAGGGACTCTGCGAGCTCCGTTTCCAGGGTGTTTGCCCGGCGGTCTCGCTCTGCTGTCAGCTCCGTCCGGAGTCGGGAGACCGCCGCCTCGTTGTGTTCAACGGGGAACGAGGGCTCGCCACCGAACACCCGTTCGACGAACTCAGCCTCGCCGGCGGTGAAGGAGAGACTCCCGATTACGTGCTCGCGGGCACGCGTGACGGCCTCATCGAAGTCATCAGCGAGTTCCCGGTCGAGCAGCGAGTCGACGCGGGCACCCTGCTCGACTAGCGAGAGGAAATCCGTCCCCTCGATGGTCACGTCCTTCTCACCGATTGCTTCCCGGAGATGGTCGTTGGCGACTGATTCGGCCGCCGCCACTGCGGCGTCGAGGTCGTCGACGGCGACAGCGAGCCGTTGCAGTTCCTCGTCGCCGACGATGCCACCCTCGTCGTCGACGCGGGCAAGCGACGTCCGGAGCGCCTCGAGACCGCACGCCGGCTCCGTGCCGGCAACCTCGTGGACCTCGGCTGCAGCGAGCAGCCGCTCGCGGTTGCTTGCGAAGAAGGCGAGCGTCCGCTCTGGCACCAGCTCCTCGGGGTTCTCGAGTGCGTCCGGGAGCACGCGCACGTCGCCTTCGACATCGATGCCAGCGAACTCGGCGTCGAGGACGTACACCGTGGAGTAAGATCGTCCAAGCTCCCCGAGTTCACGGCGCTCCTCGATGATCTCGATGGGGAGCTCCGGCATTGCGGCCTTGGCCTCGGCGTAGCGCTCGGCGTCGGTCGTTGCGATACATCGTTCACGAACCCGGATACCCTCAACCGGTTCGAGCGGTTCGACGCCGTCGAGCGCCGAGAGGAGGTCCGCCTGGGGGTCCCGCTCGGTCGCGGCGTCGGCGAAGACTCGCACCTCCTCGATGCGTGACTGCTCGGTGCTCGGGAACAGTGTCTCCAGGCGCTTTGCCCCGTAGTTCGTGACCGCTCGCTCCTGGAGAAGCGAAAGCACGTCGTCGTAGATCTCCCGTGCGCGGGCGGTCGCGAGAAAGCCGCCGTCGTCGCCGTGCTCGCGGCGGATAGCCGCACGGGCGATGGCCGCCGCTCGGCCTTCCGAGATCTCCGGCGCCCGGGCGATCGTCGCCACGTCGCCGCTCCGCAGCGCGGCCTCGGCGTTATCGAGTTCGGCGAGCGCCGCCGCCGTCTTCTCGCCCACCCCGGAGATTGCCGTGAACTCCATTCGCTCTCCGTATTTCGCGACGGGGCAAAAGCGTGTGGTTCGGGGGCGTCCCGGCCGGGACCCCACGGCGGCCCGATAGCGACGCCGACGCGCTTTTGCCTACCCGTCCGGTAGCCGAGCTATGAGCCTGGACGCGAAGCTGTCGGCCGCGCGGGAGGCGCTGAACGATCGTGACGGCGTGCTCGTCGCGTTCTCCGGCGGCGTCGACTCGAGCGTCGTCGCCGCGCTGGCCCACGACGCCCTCGGCGACGACGCCGTCGCCTGTACGGCCAAAAGCGAAACGCTTCCCGCGGCGGAGCTCGACGACGCCCGCCGGGTGGCCGAGGAGATCGGCATCCGTCACGAGATCGTCGAGTTCTCCGAACTGGACGATCCGCAGTTCATCGAGAACGGCGATGACCGCTGTTACCACTGCCGGACGATGCGGCTCGGCCGGATGTACGAAGCCGCAGAGGAGCTCGGCATCGGCACGGTCTGTGACGGGACGAACGCCGACGACACCGACGGCGGCCACCGACCCGGACTGGCGGCCGTCGAGGAGCTCGACGTGACTTCGCCGTTGCTGGACCACGACCTCTCGAAAGAGGAGGTCCGCGAGGCTGCCGAGCGCTACGACCTCTCGGTGGCTGACAAGCCGTCGATGGCCTGTCTCTCCTCGCGCATTCCGACCGGGATAGCAGTGACCGAGACGCGACTCAGCCGCATCGAGCAGGCGGAGGCGCTGCTTCGCGAGTGGGGATTCTCCCAGTTCCGCGTGCGCGACCACGACGGCCTGGCCCGCATCGAGGTCGGTGCGGGCGAACTGGAGGCTGCGCTCGACCCTGATTTCGCTGAGGCCGCGCGCGACCGACTCACCGAGATCGGGTTCGACCACGTGACGCTCGATCTCGCGGGCTACCGAACCGGGAGCGTGAGCCCCGAAGACGAGAGAGAGAACCCGGTGGATGAAGCCGACGCCGAGGACGAGCCGCTCGTCGAAGACGTGTTCGCGACGGAGTATCCTGGCAGCGATTGACCCCGCTCTGTCAGGCGATTGCCGTCGCTGTTAAGTGACCACCCCGTGTTGCCTCCGGCGATATGGGGGAGAGAGTTGTGCAGGTCGGTTCCGCGTTGTCGGTGTTCATCGCCGTCGCGCTGGTGGTGTTCGGGGCGTACCGCGTCCGGTATGGAGCCGGGACGACCGACGAGGCGGTCGTGCTCCTCTTTCTCGCGGTCGGTGTCGTCGCCAGTTACCGGTCCTTGGCTGTCCACGCCGGGCCGCGGGTGAACGGCATCGGGAACACCGCGCTGTTCGCCGGTGCAGTCGCGGCATACGCCGGCGGGACCCACTTCGGCATCGGTCCGGCGGTGACGGTGGGGCAGGCGCTGTTCGCCATCGCCGTCGCCTACTTCCTGCTCAGGGGCTACTGAGGGCAAACAGGCGGCGCAGGCACGTCGACGGTTGCCGGGATGGTGCACCGCCTGTCGTCGGCCATCCCGGCGCAGGTGTCAGGTCACACCCTGGCTGGTCCCGGTTTCGTACGTGAATCTCGGGGTGGTCGCTGGGTCAGCTCTCGATGGTACGGAGCGTCGTCGCCACGTCATCGGGGGTGGCGCCAGAAGCGTCGGTAACGCGATGATCGGGGACCAGAATCGGGACGGGATTGTTCCGGAGCGCAGTCCGCACGGTCTCGGCGTCCTCCTCGTCGTCGGGGTCGAGGTTCGCCATGTGGGCAACCTGTCGGCTGGTCCCAGTTTCCCCGTAGGGGATCTGCGTGACGGCGTCGAGCACCGTCCGCTGGGCTGTGGGGACGGTGATCGCCGTTTCCACGTCCGCGAACTCGTCCTCGGCGCCGTCGAGATACGCGAAGATCCGGTCGAGTAGCGGCTGCTCCGGTTCCGCGTCCACCGGAGCCTCGACCGGGAACGAGACGTCGAGAACCTGCCCGCTCGCGACCGCGAGTTGGACCACACGTCCGAGCGTCTCCGACTCTCGTGCGTAGATGCCGGCGTCTTCCATTGGTTCGAACGATGCGCCTCGTGGACTTGAACCCGGCGGGCGCCCGGTCTCGGGCTCCCGAATGACGACAATAGGGGGTGCGTGTCGCCGCCGTGACGCCGGTGCTGTCCCCCGGCTTCGCAAGTCTTATGTACAGAATAGTACATTGGTGTACATAGATGACTACTACAAACGAGTTGGCACCCGCGGTGCGCTCGATTCTCGACGCCGCGGCCGAGCGTCCCGGTGGCGAGACGCGCGTGTCGGCCGACCCGCGGTCCCTGTCGGCCGCGTTCGAGGCCGCCGAGGCGGAAGGTCGGATCCCCGTGGTCGCCGAGGTGAAGCCGACGAGCCCGACGACGGAGGGAGAAAGCACTGCTGACCCCGTCGAGCTCGCCGAGGCGATGGTCGCGGGCGGCGCCGCGGCGCTCTCGGTGCTGACCGAGCCCGAGCATTTCGGCGGGTCGGTCAAGAACTACCGACGAGTTCGCCGGGCTGTCGACGTCCCCGTCCTGCGGAAGGATTTCCTCCTGACGGCGGCGCAGTTGGACACTGTCGAAGCGGACGTGGTGCTACTCATCGCCCGGTTCCTCGGCGAGGACCTGGAGCCGATGCTCGCTGGCGCACGGGACCGGGGGATGCAGGCACTCGTCGAGGTCCACACCGAGGCGGAGCTGGAGCGGGCCCTCGACGCAGGCGCCGACATCATCGGTGTCAACAACCGGGATCTCGCCCAACTGGAGGTCGAACTGGAGACGTTCGAACGAGTCGCACCAGCAGCGCCCGATGACGTGACGCTGCTCGCCGAGTCCGGAATCACGACCCCCACGGACGCGCGGCGGATGCGCGAGGCGGGCGCCGACGGGCTACTCATCGGTAGCGCTATTATGGACGGCGACCCACGCGAAAACACGAGCGAGTTCGTAAACGCATGAGTTCTGAATCAGAGAGTGACGACGGGAAGTTCGGGGAGTACGGTGGCCAGTACGTGCCCGAGGCGCTGATGCCCGCCATCGAGGAGCTATCGGACGCCTACGAGCGCTACGTGCTGGAAAACGAGGACGGGTTCATGGACGAGTTCCGCGACCGTCTGCGGGATTTCGGCGGCCGACCAACCCCGTTGCAGCACGCCGAGCATCTCTCGGCGCGCTACGACCGGGAGATCTACTTCAAACGCGAGGACCTGCTCCACGGCGGGGCCCACAAGCTCAACAACGCGCTTGGTCAGGTGCTGCTCGCGAAGTACATGGGCAAGGAGCGCATCGTCGCTGAAACCGGCGCCGGCCAGCACGGTACTGCGACGGCGATGGCGGCCGCGCATCTGGACATCCCCTGCGAGATCTACATGGGCGAGACGGACATCAACCGCCAGCGCCCCAACGTGTTCCGGATGCGCATCAACGGCGCCGCGCTCAACCCCGTCACGGCGGGGCGTGGCACCCTGAAGGAGGCCATCAGCGAGACGATGCGGGACTGGGCCACCAACGTCGGCGACACACACTACGTCGTCGGCAGCGTCGTCGGCCCAGCGCCGTTCCCCGCGATGGTGCGGGATTTCCAGGCGGTCATCAGCCAGGAGGTCCGCAAGCAGAGCCGGGAGCAACTCGGTGGCCTCCCCGACGCAGTCGTCGCCTGCGCGGGCGGCGGCTCGAACACGATGGGCTCGTTTGCCAACTTCAAAGACGACGAGGCGGTCTCGCTGCTGGCCGTCGAGGCTGGCGGCTCCTCGCTCGCGGTCGACGAGGAGGACGGCGTCGCACCCAACTCCGCCTCGCTCTCGACGGGCGGTCAGGGCGTGCTCCACGGCGCCCGCACGAAAGTGCTGCAGGACCAGTGGGGCCAGATTATGGAGTCTCACTCCGTCTCGGCCGGGCTGGACTACGCTGGCGTCGGGCCGGAGTTGGCCCATCTCGTGGACATCGGGCGTGTCATAGCGGTCAACGTCGGCGACGATGCGGCACTGGAAGCGTTCCACCGCTGCTCGCAGGAGGAAGGCATCATCCCCGCACTCGAGAGCGCCCACGCGCTGGCGTATCTGGAGGCGGTGCTGGGCCCGGATGCTGATGGGCCTGCGGAAACCATCGACCTGCTCGGCGAGACCATCGTCATCAACCTCTCGGGCCGGGGCGACAAGGACCTGGAAACCGTCATCGAGGAGACCGACAAGCGCAACGTCCCGAACGCGCCGGATATGTCGGAGTTCGCGGGGGGGCTGTGAGCCGGCTCCCCGAGGCGTTCGCCGGCAGCGACCCGGCGTTCGTCCCGTATCTCGCCGTCGGCGACCCGAAGATGACCGCCTCGAAGCAGTACGTCGAAGCGCTGGTCGAGGGCGGCGCGGACTGCATCGAACTCGGGCTGCCGTTCTCCGAGCCCATCGCCGAGGGGCCGACAATCCAGCAGGCGGTCGTCCGCTCGCTCGATGGGGGGATCACGCCGGAGGCGTACTTCGAGTTCGTCGAAAACCTCGACGTGGACGTCCCGCTGGTCTGTATGACCTACTACAACCTCATCTACCGCTACGGCGCGGACGCGGGCACCTCCGCCGGCGAGGGGAACCACACCGCTCCCGGTCCGCGACCGTTCGTGAAGCGGGCGGTCGAGGTCGGCATCGACGGCTTCGTCGTGCCGGACCTCCCCGCCGAGGAGGCAGAGGACCTCCGCGCGGCCTGTGACGAGTTCGACCGCGACCTGGTGTTCATCGTCGCCCCCACGACGACCGACGAGCGCCTCGAAACCATCCGCGAGCGCGTCTCGGGCTACGTCTACGTGCAGGCCCGTCTGGGCGTCACGGGCGCGCAGGCGGACGTGTCGGACCAGACCGCCGAGAGCCTCGCCCGCATCGAGCACTGGGACGTGCCCAAAGCAGTCGGCTTCGGCATCTCCAGCGGCGACCACGCCGCCCGCGTCGTCGAGGCGGGCGCCGACGGCATCATCGTTGGCTCCGCGCTCGTCGATATCATTGCAGAGGGCGCCGCGGCCGACAAACCGCCCCATGTCGTCGCCGACGCGCTCCGCGGGAAAGCCCGCGAACTCAAGCAGGGCGCCGTCCGCGGCGCCGAGCGGCGACGGGAAGGGGAAGCAAAAGCGCAAGCGGATGTGGAAGCCGGGACTGACCCGAGCGGAGAGTAGCTCACGGGGAGGTAGCGGAGAGCCAACCCGGGGAACACAACCCCTTTGTGGTGCATGAGACGAGTGTACATACAACCGTGGCGGCAACGCGCCGTTGCAATCACCACGTCCGGACCACTGGACGACCTCACAGCCATGACCAGACAGACACCGACCGACGCCGGCAAAGCCGCACGACTCGACCGACTCGCCACAGACGGGAACGTCCTCATGGTGCCGATGGACCACGGGATCACGTTGGGCGCCGTCCAGGGGTTGGCAGATATCGAATCCACCATCGACGCCGTCACCCGCGGCGGCGCCGACGCCGTCCTCACCCAGAAAGGGCTCGCCCCGCGCGTCCATCCGAACAAGAACGGCGCGGGCTACGTCGTCCATCTCAACGCCTCCACCACCATCGGCCCCGACGAGGACGACAAGCGCCTCTCTGGCACCGTCAGGGAAGCTGTCCAGGCGGGTGCCGACGCCGTCTCGCTCCACCTCAACGTCGGCAACAAGCACGAACCGAAACAGATCGAACAGCTGGCGGGTGTCACCAGGGACGCCCGCGAGTACGGAATCCCCGTATTGGCGATGACCTACGCCCGCGGCGAGGGCGTCGACAGCACCGACCCCGAGGCGTTGGGCCACGCCGTTCGCCTGGGCGAGGAACTGGGTGCGGACCTCGTGAAGACGGGCTACTCCGGCGGCGCCAACTCCTTCGAGCGCGTCGTCGAGTCCACCGCGCTCCCGGTGCTCATCGCCGGCGGGAGCAAGGGGACGAACCGGGAAACCGTCGAGATGGTCCGCGGCGCGATGGACGCCGGGGCCGCCGGCGTCTCGATGGGTCGCTCCATCTTCCAGCACGAGCGCCCGGAGGATATCGCCACCGCCGTCTCCGCCGTAATTCACGACGACGCCGGTGTCGACGCCGCGCTCCAGGCCGGCGAGTTCGAGGGGTAGCGCCGGCCGAGTCGCCGAGGAACGACGGAGGAGGGGCTGACGGGGAGACTGACAAAGTTAAGTCCGAGCCTCCAAAACTCCGGGCTATGGAAACGCTGCTTCTCGACAGTACGGACGTTCACCACAACGCGGAGATGGCGGAGCTCATCCCCGCTATCGAACAGGCGTTCGGCGCCTACGAACGTGGGGACGCACAGATGCCGGCCAAATCCTACATCGACCTGCCGGCGTACAACGGCGACTTTCGGTCGATGCCGGCGTATCTCCGGACCGACGACTGGGACGCCGCGGGCATCAAATGGGTCAACGTCCATCCCGACAACGAGGAACAGTTCGACCTGCCGACGGTGATTGGGACGATGATCTACTCCGACCCCGAGACCGCGTTCCCGCTCTCCATCATGGACGGGACGGAGCTGACCATGCAGCGCACCGGCGCCGCCGCCGCCGTCGCCACCCACCGGCTCGCCCACCCCGACGCTTCCTCCCTGGGAATCGTGGGTGCCGGTGTGCAGGCCTACAGCCAGCTCGAAGCCATCTCGGAGGTCCGGGACATCCAGGAAGTCGTCGTCTCCGACCTCGATGAGGCCCGTGTCCGGGAGTTCATCGAGACGTTCGAGGACCGCTTCGACGTGCGCGAGGGCACCGTCAGCGAGGCCGGACACTGTGACGTCCTCTCGACGGTGACTCCCGTCCGTGAGCCCGTTGTCGGCCCCGACGACGTCGGCAAGCACACCCACATCAACGGGATGGGCGCCGACGCCGAGGGGAAACACGAGATCGCCGACGAACTGCTGCTGGACGCGAAACTCGTCATCGACGACTACAAGCAGTGCACCCACTCGGGCGAGATCAACGTCCCGTTCAACAACGGTATCCTGACCGACGAGGACATCTACGGCGAGATCGGCGAAATCGTCGTCGGCGACAAGCGGGGTCGCACCACCGAGGACGGCATCACCGTCTTCGACTCGACCGGGCTGGCGATCCAGGACGTCGCCGCCGCTCACATCGTCTACGAGCACGCCCAGGAGCGGGGGAACGGCACGTCCTTCGACCTGCTCGGTCTGGCCTAACCCGCCGCGTCGACGTCGATAGAAGCGAGGGTATTCGGGTGAGATACCCAGAGAGAACGGCACCATCGACCCGTAGATCGGGTCTCTTCTCGGGTACACTGGATGCTGATGAGGGGCTGTGACACGCTGTGGGCCCCATCAGCGCCCCAACTGGGCGGTTCCGGTTGAGCTTCGACAGGACGCCAGAGACATTTCCGCCAGTGATATCGGCGAGAAACGCGATCTGTCGCCGGGGACGATCCGAAGACGGCTGAACAAACTCGAGGAGAGTGGTACCGTTCGGGAGTATCACATCGACATCGATTACGAACTCGCTAGGTATCCGCTGTGCTCGAAAATCATCTGTACGGCACCTGTTTCCGACCGTGATGACTTTGCGAAGCACGTACGAGACATCAACGGCGTGACGGGGGTTCGCGAACTCATGACTGGCAAACGGGACGTGTAGGTCAATGCCTTCGGACAGTCACACGACGATCTCAATCGTATCATCGGTGAACTCGATGCACTTGGGCTGGCTATCGACGACGAACAGCTCATCCGAGACGAGTGCGTCTGCCGGTATGAGGGCGTCCTCTCATAGTGATTACGGCGAATCGGTGCATCGACGGGGGGAACGCCGCCGGGTCAGGGGCTCCCATCACCGACACGGATGGTCACGGCGGGACAGACTCGCAGTAATCACTATCAGAGGGGGAGTTCAATCCTCCGGGGCTGATGAATAACGGGTAAACGGCCGTCAGTCGTCGGCGGGAGCCGAGCTGGGGGCCGCTTCGCTCCGAGACGTGGCGACGGTCCGCTCGTTCGCGGCCACCCATCGCAGCAGGAGGAACGCGAACACGTACTTCGCAAGGATGTCGAGCCCGGAGTAACCCCACGACGTGAGCCCGGGCGACTGCACGAGTGCGAGCCCCTCGACGCCGAGCGCCCAGACGATGGGGTATCCGAGCCACAGCACGATCGTTAGCACCCGGAGGGTTCCGAAGATCTCGCTCGTTCCGGCCTCGGCCGCAGCCGTCGACCACTCGGCGAGCAGGGCGTAGAGGACCACGGCGAAGAAGGCACAGCTGATGAGGTAGAATGCCCACCGAAACAGGTACGAGGACGTGATCAATGCGGCTGCCAGCCCGGTTACACACATCCCGATGTCCGCGGCGATGACCGTGAACAAACTGCCCCTGTCCACGTCGGCGAGCAGGCCAAGCGCGAGCAGGATCATCGGCGTCGAGAGTGCCCAGGTGAGATACCGGCCCCACTGGCTCATGACCTCCTGACCGGCGAGGGCGTGCCCAGCCGGCATCTCGATGAACCCGACTGTCAGACCCGAAGCCAGCCCCAGATAGCTAGAGATCGAGACCAGCGGGATCATTAGTGTCGCCCCCCAGATGAGGCGAGCACGACCGCTGGTGATATTCTGTCCCATATACACGAACACGAGGATGGACACGCCCGCGAGAGCGATGTTGACCCACAGTGAGGAACTCAACAGTATGTCGTTTTGTATCTGCGAGAACGCGTCTGACTGTGTTGCCTGTAACAGGACGCTGCGCGCGTTGATTGATCCCATAGAGTACATACGATACCAGTTCCAGGCTCCAGATATATAAATGTAAAATAAAACGACAAACAGATGGGTTGTGTTTGAGGATCGGTCAATCGAATCGACAACCCACCACAACTCTGTCAAGAGTGATCTATGCCAGAAATCGCCCGCCTCAACGGAGGGAGCAACTCCGTCGAGTTGGATTTTCTGGACCGAGAAGCGAGACCCGAGCCCGCGATGAAGCTCGGTATCCGACTCCATCTGGCCTGGCTATCACTTTCATATACTATCTTTATTTTCGAGATGTTACGTATCGAACGATGCTGCACAACCGTTCACGACGGGGTGCAGAAGGCAGATTACCAGCCCCTCGACGGCGCAAACCCGGATCACGTTGCGGTTGAGAAAACCGTAATCCAACTCGATGACGAGCGATATTGGCTGTACGCCGCGGTCGATCACGCAACGTTCTTCTCGGAACTCCGTGAGAAATATCTCGTCGATTGAACGTCGTTGCTGCAGGCGGCCTGGCACCGCCACGGCTTCCGATTCCAGCATGAAACACGTGGGAATCGGAACAGCGTCGAACATATCTTCTCACAACTACGACGGCAACCCACCCCGTTGTTTACTATTTTCAGTCACGCAAAATCAGAGACCGCCGAAAACTGGGTGCAAGCGTTCGATTTCACATAGGATCAGCTTATTTGAACGAAACGTTGGACACCAAAACCCTAAGTAGGTAACGGTGAGAATACACTTCGTACTCGGACCACACGTAGCGGCTGACTCCCCCCGACGCCGCGACGCTCACTCGAGCGTCAGTCGTGGCCGAGTGCCTGACGACGTAGTCGTCCGAAAGCGGCCGACGGATGGCCACCCCGACGTTCATCCCCCCTGGACGCGGGTACGGCCTCCCCTCTGGCCGCGTTTTCACAGTTCTCATAGTGATTACTGCGAGTCTGTCCCGCCGTGACCATCCGTGTCGGTGATGGG
>NZ_JAZKRY010000020.1:0-36504 GCF_036626355.1 Halolamina sp.
ACTGCTCGTTGACAGGAACGTCGCCGCTTTCTCCGTCATCTTCGCGTGCCTCACCCGGGCCGCGAGCTGCAGCGTCGTGCCAGCGGTGCTCCTCGAGGTAGCGGTTGACTCGATTCTCACTTCCATCGTGTTTGTCACCGCAATCGTACTCGCAGTCCGCTTCGTTCCCGAACCTGTCGAGACGTCTGCACAACGAACAGCAGTAATACGCCTCCTCGGCAGGATTAATGATGGAGGGAGGAGTGTTTCGGACTGTGACATACGATACCGTTCTCTCCCGAGAGACACGCACCGTGGTCTCGCCGAGCAAGATGATCTGCGGTGCGGGTGCAGTCGAGCAGGCCGGGGAGTACGCGGCGCCCTACGGAACGACAGCCCTGGTACTCGCGACCGAACAGATCTTCGAGTTCCACGGCGAAACCATCCTGGAGTCGCTCGAGGAAGCAGGCCTCGAGACGGTCCTCTACACTGACGTCCGGCCCGATCCGACCGTCGAGAACATCGAGGCCGCTTACGGGCAGTGGACCGAGCACGACTGTGACGTGATCGTGACGCTGGGCGGCGGGTCCTCGATAGACACCGGCAAGGGTGTCGGTATCCTCGCCGGCAACGACGGCGAGATACGTGATTTCGGCGTGGACAGGGCTGGCTACGAGGGGGTACCGAACCCGACGCCGCCCCTGGTCGCCGTCAACACCACGGCCGGGACCGGCAGCGAAGCGACCCGTTCGGTTGTCGTCAGCGACGAGTCAACCGCCACGAAGTTTCTCATCGTCTCCCAGAACGTCGTCCCCGACGTCGCTATCGAGGACCCGGAACTGACGGTGTCGCTTCCCCGGAGCCACACCGCGTTCACCGGCATCGACGCACTCACCCACGCCATCGAGGCGTACGTCTCGGTCAACGCCTACAGTATTCCCGATGGCTTCGCCGAGCAAGCGATGGAACGGATCGCCCGGTCGCTCCCCGTCGCGTGGGCTAACGGGGAGAACCTCGACGCCCGGGCCGACATGCTCGTCGGGCAACTCCAGGCCGGGCAGGCGTTCACGAACTCCTCCGTCGCGCTCGTTCATGGGATGGCTCGCCCGCTGGGTGCGCAGCTGCATATCCCCCACGGACTCGCGAACGCGCTCATCCTCCCATACGTGGTGGAGTTCTCCGCAATGGCGGCCCCGGAACGGTACGCTACCGTCGCGCGCATCCTCGACGTCGCAGACGTGGACGACAGCACCAGGGAAGCCGCCGAGAAGGCTGCTGAGGGCATCTTCGGGCTTTGTGAGGATCTCACGCTCACCAGCTATCTGGACGACTTCTGCGAGGTCCCCTCCAGGGAGGCGTATCTCGACGTCGTCGACGAGATGACCCAGGACGCTATCGACTCGGGGTCACCGGATAACAATCCGCGCAAACCGACCAGCGAAGAGATCCAGGAGCTGTACATCACCATCTACGACGACGCACTCGACCCGGAGGGCCCGCGCCGGTCCTGACCGCGATTACGTAAATGTCCGGCACGACAACTCCTCTCGGCCGGCGGACTCGCCGTGGCGACCGCCGTCGCCGGATGCATGAGCGATTTCCGGGAGAGCGACCCCGCCGGGGACGAACCCGAGTCGCTCAGACTCACGCTGTCCAGAGAGGGAGACTCGCTCCGGGAGAACTCCGTACTCGACCTTGCCGGGACCAGTCCGAACTGGGACGAGAACGCGTTCGAGGCCGCCAGCAATGGGGAGCGGTATACGACGCAGTATCGCAAACCGTTTTTCACCGCTCCGGAGGAGCCAACCTACGCTGTCGAAGACGGCACGTACTACGAACTCGGTTCGGTCGTTGTCGACGAGGCGCCGACGGAGCGCCCGATTCTCCGACTTTTCGAGGTCGAGGACGCCGAAACTCCGACGGCGGACGCTGTTCCTGTCTCCGGGTTCCCTGAGGCCGACCAGCGGGCGGTCGAAATCGCGTACTTCCCAGCGCGAGCACGCGGGACTGAGGGCGGCGCTCCCTGGGGATTGGTCCAGCGGGGTGGCTACGTCTACCGGCGCGAAGACGCCGTCGAGACGAGCGAGCTACTGGCCGACGACGGCCCGGAGCGGGTCACGTTTCGGGAAACAACCTACACACTGGAAACGACACGCGAGACGGTCTACGAACCAGTGTATCGGGCGACGGCCGAGCCAGTTGCGGGGAGTCCGGACGGGATCGAGGCGAACCTGCGGGCACAACTCGTCGACACGCGGGTCGAGCGCAGCGAACTCCCCAGCGAGGGGCGCGGATTCTGGAGCAAGCAATCGCCGACGAGTACCGCGAAACGCATCCGTACTCGGAGAGCTACGCGGCGGTTCTGCGGAGCCTCCACAAGCGGGCGTTTCTCGACGGGAACATCCGGAAGGATGCGGGCGTTCGCGAGGAGGCCCAGCAGCTGCTCCGCTTCGGCGACGTATACTGCGAGTACCAGCTTCGCTTCGTGCCCGTTGCGGAGTGAGCGGTTGGCGGTCCAGGGAGTTGCCCGAGGACTGGTTTCGAGGCAACCCTTAACTCCGCGCCAACCGGCCGACCTGTATGTCCGAACTACTGCTGCGAAATGGAATTATCCGTACCCTCGACGACAACCGGACGACCGGTGAGAGCGTTCTCTTCCGCGACGACCGGGTCGTCGCCGTCGGAGACACCGACGAGGTAGAAGCTGCGGGCAACGACCCCGAAATCCTTGACCTCGACGGTCGAACCGTGCTCCCGGGGTTCAACGACGCCCATACCCACGTGTTCTCGGTCGGCATCGGCCTGCTGGAGACGGACCTCTCAGCAGCCGACACGCGTGAAGAGGCGCTCGCGTTGCTCGAAGCGAACGCCGAGTCCACCCCCGGTGGCGAGTGGGTGCTCGGCTTCGGCTACGACGAGAGCACCTGGCCCGCGGGGGAGCGTGAGTATCTCACGATGGCCGAGCTCGACACTGTCTCGGAGGACCACCCCATCGCCGCCGTCCGAGTGGACGGCCACTCCGCGTCGCTCAACGCTCGCGGCCTCGACGCCGTTGACTTCTCCGGGGTCGAGCAGGACGTCCGCACCGAGCACGGCGAGCCGACGGGCCGGGTCGTCGAGGACGCGACCGGGCGGGTGCGCGCAGCGTCCTACCCGGAGGTTCCGAAGGCCCGCGAGGCGCTCGACGCGGCGATCGAGCGCTACCACGAACTCGGCGTCACGTCGGTCCAGACGATGGCCGGCCTCACCCAGGTCTGGGACCACGGCTACGTCCAGCAGCAGGCGCTGTTCGCCCACTGGCGCGATGATGACCTGAATCTCCGGGTCACGTTCTACACGCCCCAGTGGCAGGCAGAGTCGCTCTCGGACCTCGAAATCGCCGCCGGATTCGGCGACGAGTTCCTCCGCATCGGCGGGCTGAAAACGTTCTCGGACGGCTCTATCGGCTCGGAGACGGCCAAAACCCATCGGGAGTTCCTCGGCGGCGGCCACGGCGAGATGGTCAACGACGCCGAGCAGTTGGCCGAGTGGTTCGCCCACGCGGCCCGGACGGATCAGCAGATCGCCACCCACGCCATCGGCGGCGAGGCCATCGACATCGTCATCGATGAGTACGAGACGGTGCTGGAGGAGTACGACGACGGGGCCGACCCCCGGCTCCGCATCGAGCACGTCGAACTCGCCACCGACGAAGCGATCGAGCGCATGGCCGACGCCGGGATGGTCGCCTCGATGCAGCCTAACTTCCTGCAGTGGAGCGGCGAGGACGGCCTCTACGAGAACCGGTTCGGCGAGGAGGTGCGGCCAGCGAACAACCGGTTCCGGGATATCCTCGACGCCGACGTCTCCCTGGCGTTCGGCAGCGACAAGATGCCACCGGGACCACTCTACGGGATGGAGTTCGCCGTTCATTCCTCGTTCGACAGCCAGCAGCTATCCGTCGACGAGGCGCTCGTCGCGTACACCCGAGGCGCGGCGTACGCGGAGTTCCAGGAAGCGGAGAAAGGCGTACTCGGACCGGGGCGGCTCGGTGATGCGGTAGTGCTCGATGCGGACCCGTACGATTGGTCGGGCTCGCTCGCCGACATCGGTGTCGAGCTAACGGTGCTGGGCGGTGAGGTCGTGTACGACGGCCGATGAACGCGACGGGCCGTCGTTAGTCCGTCAGTGACGGCGGCAGCAGCTTCTCGTAGGAGTCGTGTCGAATCTCGGCGACCGGGGTGCCGTCGAGGCGCTGGAACCGGGTGAACAGGTGTCCAACGTCGGCGGCATGGGTAGCGAGTGCTTCGGCGTCACCCACATCGTACGCGCTGGCCACGAGGACGCACTGGCGGGTCTCGGTGTCCCGGAGCTCTGTGAGCAGGAAACACGTCGTTCCCACCGTTCGTCGGTACGCCTCGAACTCGTCGATATCGATGGTCTCGAGCAGGTCAGTCAGCCGGTCGGCGTCGTCGCCGGGAACGATGTGGACCAGGCCGAACCGGTCAGTCTCGCCGGCCTCGGGGGGCTCCGGCGCGGTGTCGCCGGCCAGTGTTGTCAGCACGTCCCAGCCGTCAGCGCGTCGCTCGTCGGCGAGCGCGTCGAGCTCTTCGAGCGTGGCTTTCCACCCAGTTTTCTCCGCGTCGGTCGGCCTGTCGTCGAGTGGTTCGTCGGTCTCTTCGGTCCGTCTGCTCATGCATGAGATGCTGCACCGCGGAGGGAAAACGCTGTCTTTAGACCAGCGCCTGCTCCGTGAGATACGACACTAGCAGCACAGCGATGCTGGCGATAAACAGCTTGAGCCCACGGGAGAGCCGGTCGGTGGCCGGCCGGTCAGTCAGGCTGAGCGGGGGAAGCTGCTGGAGTGTGCGCTGCAGCGGCGTCTCCTCGCGGTTCCCGAGCGTCGGCTTCTCGGTGTTCTGTTCGACTTCGAGTTCCCCTTCGTCGGTCACCTCGACCTGCCACGGCGGGCTGGGCCAGAGCAGGTAGATGGCGTAGCCGAACATCAGGAACCCGATGACGAACCCCGCGTGGACGACGAACGCCGGCCCGGCCGCGAACGCCGCGAGGGCGAACAGCGGCAGGTAGCAGACGGCAGTGACAGCGACGACGTAGACGGCCAGGTCCACGAGCCGGAACGTCCAAAGGCCGAGCCGCGCCTCGTTCTCGCCGTCGGCGTGCATCGTCATTCAACGATAAGCTGTGAGCGGGAAGGTTCTTCGTACTCGTCGGTGTGGCGATGACAG
Source organism: Halolamina sp. (assembly GCF_036626355.1). Taxonomy (GTDB): domain Archaea; phylum Halobacteriota; class Halobacteria; order Halobacteriales; family Haloferacaceae; genus Halolamina. The sequence goes on from NZ_JAZKRY010000020.1 coordinate 5,205, forward strand.
CGGCTGCGACCGCCGGTTTCGTCCACAATGTGGGCGTCCGGGAGCTCCGTGTCACAGATGCTGCCGAACTCGTCCCGGAGGTAGCTCCGGGCCTCCTGCTCCCGGTCGTCGTTGACGAGCCGAGTCGCTTCGTCCACGTGCTGTTCGATTTCCGCCGGGAGTGCCACGTCGCTGAACAGCTCCTGATAGATCTCATCGATGGTACTGAACCGCGAGTGCAGTCCCAGCAACTCACGAGTGCGCTCGGTGAGGGAGCGCTCGGCGTTCGATCGCTCTCGGAGCACCTCACGCAGCATCTCGATGCGAACCCACGCCTCGGTATCGACCGCCTCGTACTCCTCGGGTCGGATCTTCATCGGGCATCGTGTGGAGAACGGGCAGCCCTTCGGTGGGTCCCGGGGGCTCGGCGGCGAGCCATGCAGCGTGATGCGCTCCCGCTCAGATGTCGGGTCCGGTTCGGGGATCGCCGAAAGCAGCGAGTGTGTGTACGGGTTCTGGGGGTTCTGGAACAGCCGCTCTGTCGGCCCAAGTTCCATCACGTTGCCCAGATACATCACCGCCACCCGGTCACAGATGTGCCGGACGACGCTCAGGTCGTGGGCGATGAACAGATATGTCAGCCCGAACTCGTCCTGCAGCCGGGTCAGCAGGTTCAGGATCTGTGCCTGCACACTCACGTCGAGTGCCGACACCGGCTCGTCGAGCACGACGAACTCGGGTTCGAGTGCGAGTGCGCGGGCAATTCCGACACGCTGGCGCTGGCCGCCGGAGAACTGGTGGGGGTAGCGGTAGTAGTGCTCCTCGGAGAGTCCCACCGTATCGAGCAGCTCACGGACCCTATCGCGGCGTTCGTCGGGCGTTTTCCAGTCGTGGACGTCCAGCGGTTCGCGGACGATCGCGCCGACGGTCATCCGGTCGTTCAGGCTGGATTCGGGGTCCTGAAACACCATCTGGCTGTTCCGACGCCACTTCTTCAGCTCCGCCCCCGAGAGTTCGGTGATGTCAGTGTCGCCGAACCGCACTTCGCCGGCAGTCGCCTCCTCGAGCTGAATCAGCGTCCGACCGAGCGTCGTTTTCCCACAGCCGGACTCGCCGACCAGTCCAAGCGTCTCGCCCTTGTGGATGTCGAAGCTTACGCCGTCGACGGCTTTGACAGCGCTCCCCGAGAGCAGCGAGTCCTCGCCGTAGTACGTCTTGAGATCACGCAGTGAGACGAGCACGTCGCCCTCGTCGGCGTCGGCCTCGGCGACCGGCGCCGACGTCGCGTCACTCATCTATGCCCCCCGTTCTAACAGCGGCAGCTCGGTGCTCTTGTACGGCCTCTTCTCGTGACATGTCGTCTGGATACAGTAGGCAAGCGGCCCGGTGGTCGTCGGTCTGTTCCTCCGTCGCCAGCAGTTGCGGCGGCACCTCGAGACACTCCTCGAACGCCTTCGGACACCGCGGTTCGAACCGACAGTGCGTCGCTGGCCCGTTTGGAATCGGCACCTCGCCCTCGATGGTCGAGAGTTCGCCGCCACCGGGCTCCTCGCCCGGGATACTGTCGAGCAACCCGTTGGTGTAGGGGTGAGCGGGGTTCTCGTACAGGTCGATAACCGGCGCGCTCTCGACGATTTCGCCGGCGTACATCACCGCGACGCGGTCGGACACCTCGGCGATGACACCCATGTCGTGGGTGATGAACATGATGGCCAGGTCCCGCTCCTCCTGGATCTCGTCGAGGAGCTCGAGGATCTGTGCCTGGATCGTCACGTCCAGTGCCGTCGTCGGCTCGTCGCAGATGAGCAGTTCCGGGCTACAGGCCAGCGCGAGCGCGATCACCGTTCGCTGACGCATTCCACCGCTGAACTGGTGTGGGTACTCCTTGACCCGGCGGGCCGCGTCGGGAATCCCCACGTCTTCCAGTAGCTCGATAGCCTTCTCCGTCGCCGCCTTCCCAGTGAGCCCCCGGTGGAGCCGGAGCGTCTCCTTGAGCTGATTCCCCACCGTGTAGACGGGGTTGAGGCTGGTCAGCGGGTCCTGGAACACCATCGCGATCTTGGCGCCGCGGATGTTCTGGTACTCGGACTCGCTTTTTTCGGTGAGTTCTTCGCCGTCGAACGTGATGGAGCTTTCCGAGAGGACGCTCCCGGGGGACTCGACCAGCCCCATGATGGAGCGCGCAGTGACGGATTTTCCCGACCCTGACTCGCCGACGATACCAAGCGTCTCGCCGCGGTGGATATCGAAGTTCACGCCGTCGACGGCACGGACCGTCTCCTTCTCGGTGTAGAACTCCGTCACGAGCTCTTCGATCGAGAGTAGCGGATCGGCGGCGCTCATGCGCCCGTCCCCCCGGCTGTGGCTTCAGTACTTCCTTCCTCGCTCTGTGGGTCGATGGCGTCACGGATGCCGTCGCCCAGCGCGTTGAACGCCGTCACGATGAGCACGACCATCAGGCCCGGGATGAGCGAGATGTGCCACGACGCTGTCGCCACGTACGGTTGCCCGGCGCTGACTGCGCGCCCCCACTCGGGTGTTGGTGGGTTAACCCCCAGCCCGAGGAAGGAGAGGCCGGCGACGCCGATGATGGCGCCGCCGAGGCTCAGTGAGGCGTAGATGAGCAGGTAGCCCACCACGTACGGCAACATGTGTTTGCGCATCGTCACGCCCGGCTTCTGGCCGAAGCTCTTGGCGGCGTCGATCCACTCCTCGGTCGACACCTGGAGTGCGGGGCCACGCACGGCACGCCAGAGATATGGCCAGCCCGTTATGGCGAAGATCAACGCCAGTAACAGTCCCCCGTCGTAGATCCCCGCGATCCACGTGTCACTCAACACGAACGACAGGAGGATGAGCACCAGTAGCTGTGGTAGTGCCTGGACCGAGTCACCGGCGATCACGACCACGAGGTCAGTTATTCCCTTGTAGTACGCCGTCAGTAGCGCGAGGACGGTCGCTAATCCGGCAGCCAGCGTGATGTAGAGCAGGCCGATGAACAGCGAGACCCGCGCGCCGGCGACCATGAAAGTAAACAGGTCCTTTCCGCTGGGTAACGTCCCGAACGGATGGAACCGGCCGAAGTCGTCGTACTCACCCGGGCCGATGTTGCGGCCGCCGGCGCCTTTCGAGACTGACTGAAGGTTCGCGTTCCCCACCAGCGTCGTCACGACTTCGCCGGCGTTCTCGTCGTAGTACTGGATTTCGTGTTCGTACGGCTCTGCGATGTTGTACTGCACGGTCGTCGGGCCGAGCGCGGGCGCGAACACCGCCATGACGACGAACGCGAACACGACGATGAGGCCGAACTGCCCCCATCGGTGGCCTTCGAGTCGGTTCATCATGTCGTCGTAGGGCGTCCAGTCGGCGGCACGGTAGTGGCGCCGAAACAGCTCGTAGCCGTAGAACGTCCATCCCAGCAGGGCGAACGAGTAGCCGTAGATCAGCACCACGCGGAGCGCCCACGCGACACCGGGTTCGAGGCCGAGGAACGTTCCTTCCCACCCCTCGCCGGGAATCTGGTAGCCCTGATTGGGGATGACATCCCGTGAGAGCAGTGTCGGGAGGCCGGCGAGCGCGTCACCGACCCCCGCGAGCGCTGCCCACGGCGATGTCCCGGGGATGGCGTCGGCGATGGACTGCCACGGGACCGTGGTCATGACCGTCTTCATCAGCGCGCCGAACTGGAGCAGTATCATGAACAGCAGGCCGCTTACCCACATCACGGCTGGTTTTGGGCGGTCCTCGATACGTTCACGAAACGAGAGGTCCTCGCCGATGTTCCCGTACTCCGTGGACATCAGGCTTCACCTTCGTAGCCGACCCGTGGGTCGATGAGCGTGTACATGAGGTCCTGTACGATGTTGAGTCCGACGATGAGCAGGATGAAGATGAACATCAGCGTGCCGACCAGCGGCAGGTCGCCGTTGACGGTGGCCTGGAAGAACAGGAAGCCGAGGCCGTTGATCGCGAACACCGTTTCGACGAGTACCGACCCGCCGATGAGCAGGAACGCCTCGCCCGTGATGATCGGGACCAGCGGGATGAGCGCGTTCCGGAAGATATGTTTCCAGACGAGGCTCCGCCCAGGGATGCCCCTGGCTTTCGCCGCTTCGACGTAGTTGGAGTTCTTCGTCTCCAAGATAGCTGTCCGGCCGATTCGCATCTCGTTGCCCATCGACGACGACCCCAGTACCAGCGCCGCCGGAATCGTCGTCTTGAGCGCGATCAGGAACGTCTCCGGGTCTGTGAGGTTATTGAGCGGGGGTGAGGTGACGACGTTCGTCCGGATGATCCAGTTCTGCCAGCTGAAGCCGAACAGCTGTTGGGACTGGGAGAGCAGGCTCACGAGAATCACCGCGAGCCAGAAGTTCGGCATCGCCCGCCAGACGATGCCGCCGAACGAGGCCAGATAGTCGCTCCAGGAGTTGGAGTTCAATCCGGCGTAGAACCCCAGTGGGATTCCGATGAACAGGGCGATAAGCACCGACCAGAACCCGAGCCAGATGGTCCGGGGCGCGTACTGGGAGATCATCACCGTGGCGGGCGTGTCCGGGTTGAGTACCCACGACTGGCCGAAATCGCCAGTGAACATCCCGACCATGAAGTCGATGTACTGCTCCCAGAGCGGTTCGTCGAGCCCCAACTGCTCACGAACCCGTTGGTAGGCCTGCTGGTCGCCGTCCGGACCGATGATGGCCGCCGCCGGGTCGATCGGCCCTGCCCTGATGATCCAGAACGTCGCCGTTGTACCGAAAATCAGGATGGGGACCGAGAGGACCATGCGTCTCGCAAAGTATCGCCAGCGCGTCATTGGAAAACCATGTAGTGATTGTGTGGTTGGTGTCTAACGTGTGAAACTGCGTGACCGAGGAGGGAAGCGCTACGAGGGCTTGGAGTCGGTGTCTATCTCAACCGTGTTGTAGCGCTGCCCGCCGGTCGGACCGAACGGCGTGATGTCCGCCCACTCGTAGGTGAACCGCTGGTACGTGTCGTGACCGAAGCAGATGAACGGGACGTCCTCCCACATCGCCTCCTCCATCTGGATGTACGCGTCGGCCCGGGCCTGTTCCTGTTCCGCGGTGTCACGCGGGTTGCTGTTGATCGTATCCCACGCTTCGGCAGCCTGCGTACGTGCGCCGGTGCCGTTCCCGCGCTCGACCCAGTTGGTCTCGATGACCGAGCCCGACTCGCGGAGGTCGGTGTTTGGCGGGTAAAGCAGTGCAAGCACGCTCGCGGGGTCGTCTCGACCCATCCCCCAACCACTGAGGAACGCGTCGAGCTGGCCCTGTTTCCGCCGGTCGATCATGGTCGCGAACGGCGCCGTCTCGATGGTCATATTGATATGCGCCGACGAGAGCTTGTCACGCATCTGTCCTGCGAGCTGCTCCGAGGTGGAGGAGGCCGTGATAGTGAAGCTGAACTCGTACTTGTCGTCCGAGCTGTAGCCGGCATCCTCCATAACCTGCCGGGCTTCGTCCAGCTGTGTCGTCTCGTAGCCGTGCGGGTACTCGGCGGCGTGCTCATCGTAGCCGCTGACACCGCCGGGGAAGGCGTTCGGCGGCGTCATGTGGTAGCCCGCCACGTCCCGGCCCTTGTAGACGCTGTTGGCGATCAGCTCGTGATCCATGATCTTCGCCGTCGCGATGCGGGCCGGCTTGATAACGTTCAGACAGTTGAATCCGATGAAGTTCACGGCGAGCCCGGGGACGGCGTTGTATTGCATCGTATCGCCGTTCCGGACCGGGCCGTACGTCCCGGTCATCCGGCCGAGGTCGTCGGTGTTCTCGACCGTGACCTTGTTCGGATCGTACTGGGAGGTGGGGATGACGAAGGCGTCGACGTTTTTGTTCATCCCGAAGTTGTAGACGGCGTTCGAGTCCTCCATGATCTGCCAGTTGACGCGGTCGACCATCGGGCCCTCGCCGTGATAATCGTCGAAGGCCGTGACCGCCGCCTCCTGGTCGGAGTCCCACATCTCGAACTTGAATGGACCGCTACCGACGGGCGAGGACTTGGCGAAGTCGGTGTGGTCTACCTCTCCGTCGTAGCCTTCGATGTCGCCGAGAATCCCCTCAGGAATCGACCCGAATCGAACCGAGGAGATTACGCCGAGCGCGTCGTGGTACGGCTCTTCGAGCGTTATCTCGAGGGTGTAGTCGTCGACCGCTTCGACGCCCATCGTCCCGGGTTCGTACACCTCGTTCCCTTCGTCGTTTTCCATTGTCTCCCTGGCGACACCGAGGTCGTCGAGGATGACGTACGTCCGCCGGGAGTTCTCGGAGGCGGCGAGACGCTCCCACGAGTAGACGAAGTCCTGTGCGGTGACTTCGCCCCAGTCGCCGTGGTACTGAACACCCTCTTTCAGGTCGAACGTGTAGACCGTCCCCCCATCGGAGACGCTCCAGTCCGTCGCGACGAGCGCCTCGACGGCGAGCGTGCCGTTGGGATTGAAGATGGGCGGGTCGTACATCTGGTCCACCACTTCACCGGCGTTGGCCAGCGTGTACTCGACTGGGTCCATGGAGTCCATGGTCCCGTTGATGAGGTCGAGTTCGTTCGGGGCCTGATCTCCCTCGGCCTCAGTGTCGGTCTCCGTCGTATCAGTATCACCGGCCGGGGTGTCCGCTGGCTCCGTTTCTGTACCTTCCCCACCGTCGCCTGAGCAACCTGCAACAGCGATCGCGGCTGCCGCGCTACCGGTTGCTTTCAGGAACCCTCGCCGGGTCCCCGTGTCATTCACAGACATGGGTAAATAGCCGACTTCTATCGTCTTAACGCTACTGAAACTGGCCCGTGTTTCTGAAGATGAATTGACCACTACGGAGGGGAATATATATCGTCGGATTCCGGAAGCGTCGGCGAGATTAAAAGCCCCGGGCGTGATATCACAGTATGACGGACGTTACCGATCAACTAATGCACCACTACCAGCTAACGGAGCTGACCGACCTCGCCGTCTCACCCGACGGGGAGCGAATCGCCTACGTCACGAGCGAGTTCGACGCCGAGGCGAACGAACGACTCTCGTCGCTGTTCGTCGTGCCGTCCGACGGGAGCAAGGAGCCGTACCGCCTCAGCCGTGCCTCGACGGCGAGTGACCCGCAGTGGTCGCCCGACGGCGACCGACTCGCCTTCCTCGCGGCCCGTGAGGAGGATTCGGTCCTCCGAGCGGCCAAGGACGATCCCGACGAAGAGCCCGAAGAGGACGAGGAGCCGGAAACCCAGCTCTGGTCGTTCGACCTCGCACGCGGCGGCGATGCCAGACAGCTGACGACGTTCGACGAGGGCGTCAGGGAGTTCGACTGGGGGCCAAAGGGCGAGCGGGTCGTCGTCACAGCGCGGGATCCAACCGAGGACCAGCAGGAGTATCTGGAGCAGCGCGAGGACAACGGCCCCGTCGAAGTCGACCGGCTCCAGCACAAGTACGACGGCGAGGGCTGGCTCGACGACGTGACCTCCTACCTGTTCATCGTCGACGTGGCCTCTCGGGAGACGACCAGACTCGACAACGCGTACGGTGCCGGTGCACGCGAGCCCGCAACCGGGCTCTCGCCCGCGTGGTCACCCGACGGCGAGCGCATCGCGTTCCTCTCGACACGCGACGAACGACCGGACAACGCCACGTACTCGGACGTCTACACGATCCGGCCCGACGGAACCGGGCTGGAGCAGCTAACCGACAGCGAGCTCGCGACCGGCGGCGGAAACTGGGGGCCGAACAGTCGCTATCTCGCTTTCCCCGCGAGTGACAAGGACGACGCTTACGACCCGACCAAGCTCTACATCGCCGACACGGAGGCGGGCGACTACCAGTCGGTCTCGACGTCGCTCGACCGACCGCTGGGGCGTGGCGGCGCTTTCGACTGGACGGGCGACGAGACACTCGTGGGACTCATCGGCGACGAGGGCCGAACCCGAGTCGTCCGGTTCGACGCCAGGGCTGACGACCCCGAGCGGGTGTTCGAACAACAGACCGAGTTCGAGAACGTGGCCCAGCTCAGTGCGGATGGCGGGACGCTCGCCCTCGGCATCAGTGGGCCCCACGAGAGCTCGAACGTCCACAGCCTCGACGTGGCTGCCGTCGATGCCGACGACGTCGATCCCGAGCGGTTGACCGACCTCAACGACGAGTTGCTTGCTGAGTACGACGAGCCAGACACCCGGTGGGTGGAGTTCGAGAGCGACGGCCAGCCCGTCGAGGCGCTGGTCTACTTCCCACCGGGCTACGACCCGGAGGAGGGGACCGCACCACTGATCACCACCATCCACGGCGGCCCGATCTCCTACGACTCGCCGGCGTTCAACTACGACTATACGTTCTGGACGAACCGCGGCTACGCGCTGCTGCGCGTGAACTACCGGGGGAGCTCCTCCTACGGTGGTGAGTTCAGCGGCGCCATCGAAGGCGACTGGGGCCACTGGGAGCCCGCCGACGTCATCGCGGGTATCGAGCACGTCACCGACCAGGGCTGGGTCGACGACGACCGCGTGTTCGTCACCGGCTTCTCCTACGGGGGCGCCCAGACGGCGTACATCCTCTCACAATCCGACGTGGCGACGGCCGGCGCCGCCGAGCACGGGATCTACGACCGTTACGCCTACTTCGCCACCGGCGACTCCCACAACCGGATGCAGCGTGACTTCGGCCTCCCGTGGGAGGACGAGGAGACCTACCGCGACATCTCCAGCATCACCGACGTGGGCGAGATCGACGCCCCGCTGCTGGTGACCGCCGGGGAGAACGACTGGCGCTGCCCGCCCACGCAGTCCGAACAGCTCTACGTCAGCGTCAGCAAGCAGGGAATCGACTCGCGGCTGGTGGTCTACCCCGACGAGAACCACAACATCGGCGAGCCCGACCGAGCGGTTCACCGGCTCAGTGAACTGACCGAGTGGTTCGAGAAATACGACCCCGGCACAGAATAACGCCCATCGCGGAGGGGTGAACACCCGACAGGGGGAGCGCTCAGTCGCTCTCCGAACGTTTACTTGATTATAATATAAAGGGGAGATATGATTCTCTGTGTGGACCCGGAAACGGCTTCGCGGACCCAGACTGAGCGCACGCTCAGCGACGCCGGCTTCGAGCCTGCGGGCGTCGCCTCACTCGCTGCTGCCCACGAACTCCTCGACGGCGAGGAATCTATCGACTGTCTGGTGACTGAACAGCGCCTCGCCGACGGGTCGGGGCTTGAACTCGTGAAGTACGTCCGCGAAACGAGCCCTGATACCGCCTGTATCCTGTTTACTGACGTTGGACTGGAAGCGATCGACACCGAAGCCTTCGGCGACGTCGTGGCGGAGTACGTGTCCAAAGACGACCCCGATGCCCGGACGGCGCTGCTCGACCTGGTCGAGCAGAGTCTAGCGTTCCAGAGCCAGACCGCCTACCCCCTGCCGGAGCAAGAGGACGCCCGGCTGGCAGCGCTGAACCAGTACGCCGTCGACGGTGAGGCGCTCGGATCGTCCCTCGACAGGCTCTCAGCACTCGCGACGGAGCTGTTCGGCGTCAACGCCGCCGCGGTCGGACTCGTCGACTCCCACGAGGAGCGCTTCCTCTCGTGTCACGGAATTAGCTTCGAACCGGTCGACCGGGAAGAGACCGTCTGTACCTACGCGATCCTCGACGATGGAGTGACCGTCATCGAGGACGTGTTAGCGGACGCTCGGTTCGCGGAGAACGAAGGGTTAGCGGCCGCCGATATCCGGTTCTATGCGGGTGCCCAGCTGCGTTCACCGGACGGCCAGCCCATCGGCACGTTCTGTCTCTACGACGAGAGCCCGCGCTCGTTCTCCGACCGCGACCGTGAGCTGCTGCAACTTCTCGCCGACGAGGCGATGGACCAACTGGTGTTGCGTCGCCGACTCCGCGAGGCGGGAGGTGAGACCGATGACTGACGAGCGATACGAGTTCGAGGGGCTCCCACTCAACGGGCTTCGGCCCGGAACGACCATCCTCGTCTCCGGGCCGACTCACGTGGGCACTCGCGACCTGGGGCTCCGGATGCTCGTCGGGCCGGATGGCGACGGCGCTATCGTCGTCACGACCAACCAGCGAGCACGTCGCATCGCCGACGCCTGCCAGCGGGTCGGCCTCACGCTCACGAACTCCTCGACGGCGATTCTGGACTGTGTCGGCGACGAGGACAGTGGCGTGCCGGCGCGGGTGCTCCCGGTCTCCAGCCCCTCGGATCTGACCGGTATCGGAATGCGCTACTCGGACGTCTATCGCGGCTTCGAGCGGAACGACCTCGACCGCGTTCGGACGGGGCTGTTCTCGCTCTCGACGCTGCTCTCCTTCGGCGACCTCAAAACTGTCTCCCGGTTCGTCCACACGCTCATCGGGCGTATCGACAGCGTCGACGGGATCGGGATGCTGTTGATTGACCCAGCCATCCACGACGAACAGACCATCAGGACGCTTTCGCAGTTCTGTGCGGGGCGAGTCGAGGTCAGAGAGGGCGACGAGGGGCCGGAGCTTCGGGTGCGCGGGCTCCCCGATCAGCCACGCGAGTGGCAGGCGTTCTCCCCAACCCCCGAGTGAGCGGCGTGTGACTCCGGGCCGCATTGCCCGGAAGCCGAGCCTTTCTTCCCCGGGGGACCGATGGGAGAGGCATGGAGCAGACGACTGCAGCGAGGTGGCCATGAGTCGCGCCGGTGGTCATGGGTGAGACGCGAGGATATCCTTGCGGGCATCCGGGCGTTCCTGCCACTCGCGGTGGGTGTTGTCCCGTTCGCGCTCATTGCGGGCATCACGGCCGTCGACGCCGGTATCCCCCCGTATCAGGCGGTCGGGATGTCGGTCATCCTCTTTGCTGGTGCGTCTCAGCTTGCGGCGATCGAGCTGCTGGGTGGCGACGCGCCGCTGGCCGTCGTCGTGCTCACGGCGGTCGTGATCAACCTCCGGTTCACCATGTACAGCGCCTCCATCGCGCCGTATTTCCGGGGCGTCTCCGGGCTCCGACGCTGGCTCGGTGCCTACATCCTGACCGACCAGGCGTACGCGCTCTCGGTCGCGGAGTTCCGCGACAAAAGCCCCGAGGAGCGGGGTCGCATGGGGTTCTACTTTGGTGCGGCAATCGGACTCTGGATCATCTGGCAGTTCGGCACGATCATCGGCGCGCTGCTGGGCGCCACCGTCCCGTCGGGGCTCTCACTCGAGTTCGCAGTGCCGCTGACGTTCCTGGCGCTGTTGTTCCCGGCCATCGAAGGGCGGCCGACTGCTGCGGCCGCAGTAGTCGCCGCGGGTATCGCCGTCCTCGCCGCGGAGGTCCCATTCAATCTTGGCCTCCTCGTGGCGGCGTTCGTCGGCATCGGCGCCGGGGTTGTTCTCGAACACCGCGAAGGAACGTTCCCGACGACGGAGGGTGAGTTAGGTGGCCAAGGGAGCGACGAGCAAGGCGCGGTCGATGACGCGGATGCGAAGCCCAGCGGAGGTGGGTCGGAATGACGACCAGCTACAGCCCGGCGGAAATCTGGCTGGCTATCGTCGCCGCGGGACTCTGTACGTACGGGCTCCGGCTCTCCTTCATCCTCCTGTTAGGCCGAGTCGATACGGTTCCACCCCGATTGGTGGGCGTGCTGCGCTACGTGCCCGCGGCAGTGCTCGCGGCGCTGGTCGCACCGGCTATTCTCTCATTCTCGACGGTGCCCTCGCTCGCGTTCCAGTTCGAGGGACCGAAGCTCATCGCCGGTGGAGTTGCGATTGTTGTCGCCTGGCGTACCGAAAGTGTGCTGGCGACAATCGGCGTCGGAATGGTGGTGCTCTGGCTGGTCCAGTACGTGCTTTAACCCTCGACCACGCCGGACGGGTTGCGCTGAGCGCGTCGACGTCGAACCCGTCGCAGTCGTGAGGTGACATCGATGTCACCCGGTATCAGTGAAGTCCAGAACGGCTAAACGTGCGCGCCCGCGTTAGTATATTATGGAGCCCATCCAGTACCGACACTCGGTGCAACACAGTGAACGGGGTCGCCGGGCCGGTTCCTCGGCAGGGCGTCGTGACACGAACACACGCGGTTCTCGGAGCCAACAGTGACTGAGGCAGCCTCTGAAGCCGACCCGGACGCGATGGCGGAGCTCCCGCCGAGCGCGAAGCTGGTCCATCTCGTCCTCCAGGAGAACAGCCGGATGACCCAGAGCGAGGTCACCGAGGAGACCCAGTTGGCGGGTCGCACCGTCCGGGACGCGCTCGGACGACTCGAGTCTGCTGGACTGGTGACCGAGGAGATCTGCCTGAGAGATGCCCGAAAACGGCTGTACACCGCCGATAGTGGGCCGAGCAGGACCGCCGCCGGCGAGTAGTTCGGTGACGGAACTGCGAGCGTCGCCGACCCGTCGTCGATAGCCCTGGTAGCCGGGGAATATCCGCCGCTTGCAGGCGGCAACCTGCTCAGCGAGGGTATCCGGGACGAGGTGGACGACCAGCGCGTCCCAGCCGTCCTCGCGCCGAGCCGCCCCGATTCGTCGGTGTCCTCGACGGTTCGAGTTAGTGAATCCCGTTCTGGGTCCGAGTGGGTCGACACCTCCGGACTGTCCCGGTAGCGTGTCACTGCGGTACTCGGCCGAGCGGGGCGAAAAGCTGCCTCAGACCGGCTGGGACAGCGCCTCAGGAGGCGTAAATTTACGTTCCAGCGGGCGTGTGTACGTCCGTGACGAGTCCCCGCGATCGCGCACTGCGTCTCCGGGATGCTGCGAAGGAGGATCCCGATGCGGTCAACCCCGACCGCGTGCTCGAACTCCTCCGCTACCCAGAGCGTCCGGTGCAGCGTGTCGCGTCGGAGGCGTTTCTGCTTCTACTGACGGAGCACCCGTCTGTCGGAACGAGTGCCGTTGAACGGATCGCCTATCTACTCCGGCAGACCGACCCGGAAACCGCAGCCGAGAGAGACGCGGCCGTCGAGTTCATGGAGACGCTCCTGCTCTGTCTCGCCCGCATCGCCACTGCGGACCCGGAGCGCGTCTACACGGCGCGTCAAGAGGTACTCGACGTACTGGAGGAGCTGGAGGGGCCGCTTGCAGCGCCAGCATCTGTCTGCCTGGTCCAGTTCGTGGAAGCGGACCCGCTCCCCTTGGTCGCCCACGTCGACCGCTTCACGGCGCTGCTCGACGCCGACGATCCGACGGTCCGGCGCAACGCAGCCCATATTCTACTCCAACTCGCGTCCAGCCATCCAAGCGCCGTCGAGCCGTCGCTCCCGACGCTTCGGAGGCGGCTAACAGACTCCGATACCGAGACGGCGAAGAAAGCAGCGGTGGTGCTGGGGTTGGCTGCGCGCGGCTCCCCTGATGAGGTGGCGTCGTCGGTGCCGGCGCTTGCGGACGCCCTCGACGCCGAAGACCGGGGGGTCCGCGCGAACGCCGCCGGCGCGCTGGCGGATATCGCGACCGGACAGCCCGAGCCTGTCGCTGCGTACACCGAAACGCTCGTCGCGAATCTGTCCGACGAAGCAGCCCCAGTCAGGCGGAACGCGACCGCGGCGCTGAGCCGACTCGCCGACGCGGAGACGGATCTCGAAGGGTTGGCCCACGGCGCCCTCATCGAACTGCTCGACGACCCGAACTCGACCGTTCGGGCGACGGCCTGCAGAGCGCTCGGCAACATGGGCTCGCCCGTCGCGCTCGAACTGCTTCGCTCGATTGCAGCGGAGGACGAGGCTGATACTGTTCGATGGGCGGCACGGCGGGCGCTCGAGGACCAGTGACGCCTGTGGCCCGACTTACTCTTCCCGGTCGGTCCAGAACTCGAAGCCGCGGCCGGGCGCGAACACGTCGAGGCCGACCGCGCGCTCGTCGCTCGCGTTCTCGACGCGGTGTTCCTCCCAGGACTCCAGGTGGACGGAGTCGTTTTTCTCGAGCGTCACCGACTCCTCCTGGGTGTGGACCGTGAGCTCACCCTCGAGACAGAGACAGACCTGTTCGTTCTCGTGGTCGTGCATCGGCGAGGAGTGACCCGACGGCTTCTCGAACCACTCGAAGGTGAACCGCTCGCTCCCCGCGAGCGAGCGTCGCTGCCAGCCCGCTTCGGGTTCGTACTGTTCGGCATCGTCGAACTTGACAGTCTCCATGTTCATCAGGAGCACAGCAGCACACATCACTGTTCGGGAAACGGAACTGAAAGAGCGACCCACCCTTCGCTCGGCAGCGGCTGAGAGGCTGAGCCGGCAACTCTGTCCGCGAGGGGGTTCACTTCCGCCCATTCTATTACTTTCACACTGGCTCGCGTGAGTTTGCCCATGTCCACTCGGACGCGCGTCGACGACACTGACCGTCGGCGGCTCGACTCGCTCGTTCGGGCACTCCGCCCGCGAACGCCCGACGTCGCCGTCCGGAAACGCACCGCCGACCTGCTCTGGGACGCGGACCTCGGCGACAGGAGGTTATCGGCGTGCTCGCTGGCGCCGAGGAGGCCGTCTCCCACTCCTCGGCAACCCGCTGTGTGGCTGCCGTCTCGCTGACGGACGTCGGGCCGAATCTCGGCGCCGCCCGCCTGCTGGGGCGGGCGGTCGACCATCCCAGCCGTGCGTTCGTTCACCGTGACGGGGAGTGGGCGTGGACGAACCCCGAACTCGACCACTGAGACGGTCGTGCGTAATTCGGTACCGCCTCGCAGCGACGAACTCCGTCTATCGGCCTTGAAACGACGATGCTCCCGAACGTCGCTGAGAATAGGGACGCACGACCGTATGACGGCGGAGAACGCTGTCGTCGCTGCCCGATTGGACGCCGCCTGGCGAGACCGGCATTACCGGAACTGCTGAGCCGGTAGCCGTAGCTCTTTCAGCCCCGGCAGCTCCTTCACGTTGAACACGACTTTGAGCTGATCGCTCGCCGGTTTGCTGATACAGGAGAGTCGAATCGCCTCCTCGACCATCTCTGTCGAGAGCACGTGGTTGCGGGGCATCTCCACCGCCCCGTCGACTACGGCGACCGCACAGTTCGCACACGCGCCGCCCCGGCAGGCGTATGGCCACGAGAAGCCTCGTTCCTCGGCGGCTTCGAGAATGGTCTCACCGGGCTGAATGAGCAGCCGCCCGTAGTAATCAGGGTCGAGGTCCGCCTCCGCGGCGCGCTCGAACAGGTCATCGTCGTCGATCTCCCAGCCGTGCTCGACGGCCACCTCGTAGTCGAGATACTCCATCCGTACTGCGTCCTGTGCCGCCGTGGAACCCTGTCCTGGCGGGGCTCCACCAGGCTTGGCCCCGTTACCTTTCGGTCCCGGGCCCCCACCGGTGTTGATATCCTCCGCAGCAGGGACGTCAGTCGACGACGCGTCTCCGGCCTGGATTGCGCCGTAGGCCTCCTGGACCCGTTTGAACTCCGCAGTTGAGCCGCCCTGGTCCGGATGTGTCTCCTTCACCCGGCGCCTGTACGCACGGAGGACTGTTGCTTCGTCAGCGTCGGGGTCGACGCCGAGTACGTCGAACGGGGAGTCCACAACCGGGGTAGGAGGTGCGCATACAAATGCGCTTCTTCTGTGGCAGTACCGCTCTCACCGTCGAGGGCTGGGGGGTGGCAGTCACCGGCGCCCGAGTGCCCTGCTCAGTCAACGAGAACCGTTTGGGCGACTCGGGACGGCCAGGGATGGCCTGAATGAACGTGCGGTCGTTAGGCTGCGTTCGCCCCTTTCGGGTAGACCGAATCCCGTGGGAACAGCTCCAGGAAACCGCATAACGGTACGCCCGCCTGCCACGACATCCCAGACGGCATCGCAGGCGGTTGATTTCTTCGGTGAAGAAACAGCGATCCAGACAGTGTCAGTCGAGCACGCCATGCTCGCGATCGTACTTCACCTCCCCGCCGACGATGGTGTACTCCACGTCGATCTCAGCGATGGTTGCGGGGTCCACTGCTCGCGGGTCCTCCGAGAGGACGGTGACGTCGGCGAGTTTCCCGGGCTCGAGCGTCCCCTTCTCGTCCTCGTTGAATCCGAGATACGCCGCGTCGGGGCCGTAGAGGCGGAGGGCGTCCTCGATATCGACGCGCTGGTCAGGACCAACCGTCTCGCCCGTCACGGTCTCCCGGGTCACAGCGGTTCTGAGAGCGATTCGGGGGTCGCCGGTCGCCACCGGCCAGTCGCCGTTGGCTGCAGTTGGAATCCCGCGTTCCTGGAGCGCGCCGACGGCGTACGTCCAGGGCATCCGTTCCTCGCCCCAGTACAGCCAGTTTCGAGAGACGTCGGCACCGAGGAAGCTGATCGACGATGAGACGGTGATTCCCAACTCCTCGATGCGGTCGAGTTGCTCCGGTTTGGTCAGGCCGGCGTGTTCGATGCGGAAACGATGGTCGTCTTCCGGGTCGAGTGCGGCTTCGTAGGCGTCGAGGATGTGATCGATGCCACGGTCGCCCTGGCCGTGGACGCAGACCCGGAGTCCCGCCTCGGCGGCCTTCTCGACCCTGTCGGCGAAGTACTCAGGACTGATGTGGAGCACGCCGTCGTACTGCGGGGAGTCTTCGGGGACTGGCTCACCCACGTACGGCTCGTGCATGGCCGCGGTCCGACCGGTGAACGCGCCGTCCATGAAGTATTTCACGCCGACGACGAACAGGTCGGCGCTGCCGAACTCCGTCTCGATGCCCGCCGCAGCCAGATGGGAGAGTACGTCAGGGCCGTCGCCGCCGAGTTCCGGCCCCGCGTCGCCCTGGATCATCATTCCGACACGGACCGGGAGCTCCCCTTCACGCGAGAGTTCCTGATAGATCTGCAGGTCATCCGGCGTGGTTTTCGCCTCGTGAGCCGTCGTCACGCCCCACTCCAGCAGCTGCTCCATCGCGCGCTCGACGTTGGCCTTCCGCTCCTCGCGGCTCTCCTCCGGAATCGCCTCGTGGAGCGGAATCTCCGCCTCCTCACTCACCAGGCCCGACGGTCGACCGTCCTCGTCACGCTCGATGACCGCGGGGGGTTCGGGATCAGGGGTGTCCTTGTCGATGCCGCCGATGTCCAGTGCCGCGGAGTTGTAGATGCTCCCAGTGTGGCCGCCGACGCTGTTGACCTGCACCGGGTTGTTCGGCGCCGCCTCGTCGAGGTCCCAGCGGTTGATGTGACGCCCTTCGTCCTCCCAGACGAGGCCGAGATTGTAACCGCTCACGAGGATCCACTCGCCATCCTCAGTCCCATCGGCCCGTTCGGCGAGGCGTTCCTGGACGTCGGCGACAGATTCGTTCGGCGGGGAACGCGCGTTCACGTGAGTCATCCGCTGCCCACCCATCGGAATATGGAGATGGGTATCGATGAATCCCGGGAGCGCCGTGCGCCCATCGAGATCGATTACCGTCGTCTCCGGGCCGATGGAGTCGGATATTTCGTCAGTGCCGCCGACGGCGGTGATACGGTCGTTGACGAAGGCAACTGCGCTGGCCTCCGGGATATCGTCTGTGAGAGTCAGTACCGTGCCGTTTGTGAGCACTACATCAGCGTCCATGCGCCTACACGCGCCTACTGTGTAATAACGGTTCGTGCGTCTGGCCCAGGTTGCCGCGAGACCGCTCGATACCGTGTCAGCCGGGAGATTCCGAACCGGCAGCATTCGTCGTTGGCAACTGCAGTTAGTAACCTGAGAACTGACTGATTGGGGACGATGCGTACACAGAAAGACCGACAGGGGCGCCGCGAGTTCGGCAGCGTTGAAGAGAACGGGGCGCTGCGTTCTTCGAGCACTGCTACGTCCACATCGAGAAGGGGCCCACATGCTCGCTGAGCGCGCCCAGGCCAGCGGCGGCGTCCTCGTCGCGAGGATGGACTCGCTGCACGACGACATGGAGCTCTACAGCGAGGTGATCCAGGGGTTCGCGAACGCGTCAAGCTTGCAAACAACCTCGGTGATGACACCACCGAGGAGCTGCTACGCGACGTGCTCGAAACGATGGAAGCGAACGCTCGCCACTGCGAGCATTCCTTCGTGGATGACAGCCTCGTTCTGGGGGACTGAGCGGCGAGCGAGCTTCCACTCCGAGTTTTCCGCTTTATATCTCACCCGTTTGTAGTGCTCCGGGGTTCGACGTGACACCGCGGCGCTGATAGTGACGGCTGACTGATCGCGTTGGGCTATTCTGTGAGCGCCCGGCCCAGCGCAGCAAGACGCGTTTCCCACGTTTCCTGGGCGAGTTGTGCGTCGGGAGCGAGCCCATCGTACCCGTGGTAGGCGCCGGGCCAGAGATGGAACTCGGTCGGAACCCCACCGTTCGTCAACCGCTCAGCGTATGACTTCGATTCATCGCGGAACACGTCGTGGGTCCCGACGTCGATAAACGTCGGTGGGAGTCCGGAGAGATCGGCCACCCGTCCGGGCGCGGCATCCGGTGGGAGCTCGTCCGACGCACTGAGATCGCCGAGATACGCGTCCCATGCCTGACGATTAGTTCCACGGTCCCAGATTCCGATATCGGTTATCTGCTTGCTCGACTCGGTGATGTTACGGTCGTCCAGCATCGGATAGATGAGCATCTGGTAGCGCAACTCGGGCCCACCTTCGTCGCGTGCACGAAGCGCGACAGCAGCCGAGAGCCCGCCACCGGCGCTTGGCCCGGCGATGGCGAGCCGGGAGCTGTCGATTCCCACGTCCGCAGCGTTCTCCGCGACCCACTCCAATCCAGCGTGGCAGTCGTCGACTGGTGCGGGGTAGGGATGTTCGGGCGCGAGTCGATAATCGACAGAGACGACGACGCAGTTCAGCTCGTCCACGAACCGTTCGCAGTTCGGATCCTCTTGGTCTAACCCGCCCATGACCATGCCGCCGCCGTGAATCCAGTAAATACCGGGCAGTCCCGGCTCAGCCTCGACGGGCCGATAGATTCGAAGCGGGAGCTCCTGGTCGTCCGTTGGACCCGGAACGGTGACATCCTCGGATTCGACTTCGGGGAACGCTGGTGCCTCGGCGAGCATCATCTCCGACAGTTGGGCCGCCTGATCCCGACTTGCAGGCAGGTCATCGAAGTCGAGAACGTTCGTCGGGAGGTACTCTTCGGGAATCGCTTCGAGCGACGCTGCCAGTTCTGTATCGAGGTCGGGCAACTCCTGTTCCATGGTACCAATGCACACGTACTGCTACTTAATTTATACACCGAACCGACCTGGTGAGGCCGCGTCGGTAACGGGCGAATCCGCAGCTCCCGTCGCTTCCCCTCGATTGGAGACGGGACTCTGACTCATAGTCAGACTAACTCAACGAACTCGGGCTGTCGTCACTGCCAGCATGTGTCCGGAGAGATCCGCGACTCCCGGATCGCCCCGAAGCACGGCGACAGCGTCCTGGAGCGCTTCGCGCTGGACGTCATTGAGCGCGTCAAACTCGTCGCGGCGCTGTGAGACGACGCTCTCCAGGCCGGGGAGCATCCGTACCGTTAGCCCCGCCCGGTACAGGAGTAACCGGAGTTCGTCCGCACGTAACAGATGAATCGGCGGCGTGTTGTTCGGCGAGTTCGACCTGGCGGTGGCTCAGATCGACCAGCCTCACCTCGTTGCCCTGCTGGGCAAGTTCGACAGCGTACCGACCGGCGCTCCCACTCACGAGCGCCGTAGTCGTCGTCGTATGCTATGGGGGTGAACTCGGCCATCCCCCGAGCGCTGTCTCGGAGTCATTCGGTCCACCGGTCAGACGGGTTGCCCGTCGAACCGAGATGGGCTGCAGAATCGGGGATGGGGCAGGCGTTACCGGCCGATGTCGCAGCCGGAGACCGTATCGCACTCCAGGCCTTCCGCTTCCAGCGCATCGATAAACTCGTTTACGCCGATGGCGTCGCTCGCGATGTGGCCAGTGACGACGAGATTCGTCCCCTCGCCACCGTATTCCTCCTGCAGCGTCGCCGTGTCGCCCGAGCCGATGTGGATGTAGAGCACCGTGTCGACGCCGTTGTCGAAGTAGGCGCTCGCGACTTCGCTCCCGCCGTTGGTGCCCGCGGCGTGGTGGATAGCCACCTCGCCGAGGTCGTTATCTCGGTGACCGAGCCGGAGTTCCGCGTCGGTCAGCGCCTCCTCGATTTCGGGAATCTCGTCGAGTGCGTCGGCGAACTCGCCCACAGTGGCGTCGTCGGCGAGCTCGTCGGCGACCTCGCGGAACCGTCGCCGCCCGATCTCGTCCGGTGCCAGATGGACGTTCATATACGGCTGGTCGAGATGCTCGGCGATGCTGGGGTCGTGACGGTAGTTAGCGCTGTGGCCCGCGTGCTCCATCCGCGAGCGTAGATCGGCAACGGCCGCCTCGGCGCGCTCCTCGGGGACGCCGTGGGCCGTCATGAACTCGACCTGCCTGTCCAGCACAGGCGCGAAGTTGACCCGCGGATCGCCCCCCGGCGGGTGGTGGGCAAGCACGAGATCGTACCCCTCACGCTCGGCGAGTTGGATCTCGGGTGACTCGAGGTCGATACCCACGAGCGCCGTCTCGACGGCATCGGCGCGGACGTGGATACCGCTGTCTGCCGGCACCTCGTCCCAGCCAACGAGGTCGAGACTAATCTGCATGATGTCCTCCGTGGAGAGTACCATACCGCTCCTCCCCGTGGGCGGCGGGAAAAAGGCTCGAAGTCGGCAAGCGTGACCCACTGGATGACCAGAACGTTCGGAACCGGCTGTCACGGGAATCGGCAAAGCAGGCGCCAGTCGACAGCGCCTTTTCGACCCCCATCGAAGCGTGGCTGTGAACTCATCGCTGTTCGAGCCGCTGACACTGCGGGAGACGACCGTTCCGAACCGTGTGATGGTCTCCCCGATGTGTCAGTACTCCTGTGACGCCCGTGACGGCCTCGCGACCGACTGGCATCTGGTCCATCTGGGGAGCCGCGCATCCGGCGGTGCCGGCATCGTGATGTCTGAAGCAACCGCCGTCGAGCCCCGTGGCCGCATCTCTCCGGAGGACCTCGGCCTCTGGAGCCAGGAACACGCTGACGCCCTGGCGCCGATTACGGATTTCATCCGGGGCCAGGGAAGCGTCCCAGCGATCCAACTGGCCCACGCCGGGCGGAAAGCGAGCACCGCCCGGCCGTGGGAGGGCCACGAACCGCTCAGTCCAGACCAAGGTGGCTGGGAGACGATTGCGCCTTCCGAGAAGCCGTACCCCCGTGACGGTGGCGAGGTCCAGACCCGGAAGATGGACCAGGCTGACATCGAGGACGTCACGCAGTCGTTCGTCGACGCCGCGGAGTTCGCGCTCGAGGCGGGCTTCGAGATTCCCGAAATCCACGCCGCACACGGCTACCTGTTCCACGAGTTCCTTTCGCCGGTGAGCAACGACCGCGACGACGAGTACGGCGGGAACTTCGAGGGGCGGACGAAACTGCTTCGCGAGGTCTGTGAGGGAATCCGAGCGGTCTGGCCCGACGAGAAACCCATCTTCGTCCGCATCTCCGCGACCGACTGGCTCGACGACCGGGAGTCCTGGGACGTTGCCCAGTCCGCACGCCTGGCGAGCGAACTGGCGGATATCGGCGTCGACCTGCTCGACGTCTCCGGCGGCGGCATCCACCCCGATCAGGCGGTTCCGAGAACGGGCCCGGGCTATCAGGTCCCGTACGCAGAAACCATTCGCGAGGCGGTCGAGGGCAAGATGTTCGTTGGCACCGTCGGCGGCATCACGACGCCGGAGTACGCCGAGACCCTCATCGCCAACAACCGTGCCGACCTCGCTATCATCGGGCGCGAGCATCTGCGCGATCCGTACTTCTCGCTCCACGCCGCCGACGCGCTTGGCGCCGAGGAAGGGGTCGAGTGGCCCAACCAGTACAAGCGCGCCTGACGGGCGCTGGCTGCGACGGTCGCGGGTTCTCCCCGAGCCGAGGGCTCGCGAATGTGAACACGAAATGAATGACGGACAGCAGGGTTGGCCCGGCGTTCCGGTACGGGGAATCCCGGTTGCCTCCTCCACCCCGCGGCCCTACGAGCGACGGGCGTCCGACGGTGGGCTGCTCGCTTCCGCGCCTGACCCAGTACCGCCGATGAACCACGGCGGACCGCCCCTGCGGGCGGGCGTCGTGGACCGCTGTCCCCGTAGGACGAGGTTTCAACGTCGGCTCCCGGGGCCCGTGCCGGTCTGACCGGACGCGCCCTGGGTTCGGTCCCCCCTGAAGACTACCTCGGGGGTGACGAGCGGGGCCTAACCGCCCGACCTAGTCCAGTTCACTGTAGCGGGGTCGTACTTAAGGGCCTTTCGGGACAACGGTTCACAGTTCGACGGTGGCGAGCGTCGCCGCAAGCTCCTTGGCCGCCTCGACGAAGCCGTCAAACTTCGGGACGTACTCGCGAACGTCCGCCGCTTCCGGCGGCTGATACTGGGAAACGAGGTAGACGCCGTCGCTTCCGCCGACCCGGAGGTAGTCGAGGTCGCCGGCCTCGTACTTCACCGTCCACGCGCCGGCGTCGGTCGGGTCGATCGGTGGCCAAACAGTCACGGACACAACACGGGAGTGATGGGCGTAACCGCGCCGGTGTAGACAGGAGCGAGAACGGACGCACCCGGGCGTCAGTCACAGCGCTGCCCGGGCCTGGAGTCCCGCAACGGCGGCCAACATGAGTGTTCCAACGAGCACCATCCAGCGGTGGTTTTCGATCCAGGCGTACTCGGCGGGGAAGCTGAACAGTACGGTCGAGTCGATCATCACGAGCCAGGCGATTCCGAGCAGCAGTGTCACGATGGCGACGATGAGCCCGGCGCCAGAGAGCATCAGGCCGTCAGTGTGGGGCTGGTCGACGGAGAGAAAGACGACGACGGCGACGGCCGCGAGTAGGCCGACCGCTGTCAGCCCGAACGGCCCCGCGGCGTAGTAGGCGCCGAGGGTGCTGTCGGCA
Source organism: Halolamina sp. (assembly GCF_036626355.1). GTDB lineage: Archaea > Halobacteriota > Halobacteria > Halobacteriales > Haloferacaceae > Halolamina. The sequence goes on from NZ_JAZKRY010000020.1 coordinate 27,961, forward strand.
CCGCTAACGGCCACCAACGGGGTGAAGACGACGACTGCGAGCAGTGCTGCGACCGCCGCGGCGGCCATCGCCAGCCGAGAGGGGTTCTCGAACTCCATGGGCAATGCTCCGCCGGACCGGGGATAAATCGCACGCGTGCCGGTGGAGGGTAGCCGAAAGGGAGCGAGTGGTGGGTCCGTTGAGCCGGCGGGCCCCAACACCGGAAGGGAAACGCGTAAGCAATACCGGGACGCGGAACGGGTATGGAACGAGTCGCAATCGTCGGCGCGTCGATGACCCCTTTCGGCACGCGAGAGGGGGAATGGCTCCGTGACCTGCTCGTGGAGGCCGGGGCGGCCTGCCTCGACGACGCCGGCGTCGAGTCCGACCGAATCGATCATCTGTACGTCTCGAACATGGCCAGCGGCGAGCTGGAAGGCCAGACGGGCGTCCCGAACATGCTGGCCCAGGACCTCGCGGCCACGCCCGCCTACACCGCACGCATCGACCAGACCAGTAGCTCCGGCGGCGCCGGTATCTACGCCGCCTGGCAGTCAATCGCCTCCGGCGCGAGCGAGACGACGCTGCTCGTCGGTGGCGAGAAGATGACCCACCGGACAACAGGTGACGCGACTGACGTCATCGCCTCGCTCACCCACCCGGTGGAGTACAAACACGGGGTCACGCTCCCCTCCTTCGCCGGCCTCACGGCGCGACTCTATCTCGACGAGTACGACGCGCCGCGGGACAGCCTCGGCAAAGTGGCGGTGAAGAACCACCGGAACGGCGTCGATAACCCCAACGCCCAGTTCCAGAAGGAAGTCGACCTCGAGACGGTACTCGACTCTCCCATCGTCGCCGACCCGCTACGGCTCTACGACTTCTGTCCAATCACGGACGGCTCGGCGGCGCTGCTGTTCTGCCCCGAATCCATCGCCCGCGAGATCACGGACGAGTACGTGGTCGTCAGCGGGGTCGCGGGCGCGACGGACACCCACGTCGTCCACGAGCGCTCGGACCCGACGACGATGCGCGGCGTCGTCGAATCCAGCCAGGCCGCCTACGAGATGGCCGACCGCTCGCCAGAGGATATCGACGTGGCGGAGCTCCACGACATGTTCACCATCCTCGAGTTCCTGCAGTTCGAGGGGCTCGGCTTCGCCGAGAAGGGCGAAGGCTGGAAATCCGTCGAGGAGGGGCGGACCGAACGGGACGGCGATATCCCTATCAACACCTCCGGCGGCCTCAAATCGAAAGGCCACCCCCTCGGTGCGTCGGGCGTCGCGCAGGCCGTCGAAATCGTCGAACAGCTCACCGACGAGGCCGGCGACCGCCAGCTTCCCGACCCGGAGGTCGGGCTGGCGTGTAACGTCGGTGGCTTCGGAAACTGTGTGACAACCACCATTCTCGAGCGCCCGGAGGCAGGACAATGAGCGACCAGAACGCGGACGACCCGGCCGAGTCCAAGATGATCGCCTACCGCTACCCAGACGGCAGCCTCACGTACCCCGGCCACCCACGCGGGCCAGGCGGCGAGGAAGCCATTGGAACTGTCGACCTGAGTGAGTATACCGCTGAAGTCATCACCTGGACCACCTCGACGGCGACGCCCCCGGGCGTTCGTCAGCCCAACCATCTCGCTATCGTGGAGTTCGACGTGGACGGCGAGCCCGTTCGTGCATTGGGCCAACTCGAGGAAGCTGACGTCGACATCGGCGACGAGGTCGAACCGGTGTACGAAGCTGCGCTCCGAGACCCCGAGGCGGGTATCCGCGAGCCCGAGAGTCAGGCGTGGGACGGCTACCGGTTCCGGTCGGTCGAGAAGTAGCTAGTCGCTGTCGGCTGATTCGTCGTCCCCGGATTCTTCCGCGGCTGATTCGTCGCCGCCGGCCTCGTCGGTTTCGGATTCTGCTCCACCGTGGTCACTATCGGGAGCCGCCTCAGCGTCTTTCTCCGTCGGTTCGCCTCGAACCTCTTCCCGGATGGAGTCCAACTCGGCATCAACGTCCACGCCTGAGTCCGTCTCGGCATCTCTCTTCGCTCCCTCGTCGTCGCTCGCTGTTGATTCCTCGACATCGATATGGACTGGGCCAGCAGACTCGCTGGTCTCGCGCTCTGTCGCTCCAGCGTCCGTCACTCCACCAACGGACCGTCGTCGCCCATCGCTCTCCGGAACCCGCTCGCGGACCACTTCGGAGAGCCGCTCGGCTTCTTCGAGGAGCTGTCGGGCCTCCGGGTCCGTTGGCTCGGTCCCGGAGAGTGCCTCCTGCAACTCGCCGAGTCCCGAGGAGAGGCGGTCCGTCGAGAGGCGACCGCCCGCGTCGAGTGCCCGACTGACGGCGCTTTCCTCCCCGGTCTCGACCGCGGACCGCTCCGGGTCGACCGCTCGGAGCGCTGCGCCGGCGAGTCGGAGCAGCCGGATGTTCGCCTCCAGAATCGCGATGAGCGTGGGGATCGTTTGCTGTTCGGTGAAGCGCAGTAGCTCGCGCATCCCGGGCGGACGCGGGGCAATCGGGCGATCACGGCGGCCTGCGTCGCGGCGGCGATCGTGGCCCGACCGGCTCGCGGGGGCACGCTCCCCGTCCGTGAGCGTCCCACGAAGCTCCGTCAACGTCGTTTCGAGCTCCGAGAGCATCGTTTCGAGCTCCGGGTCGGTGTCGCGGCGATCTGACATAGTCGTCGCTTGGGCCGCGTGCGGGATAAGCCAACCGCGGGTCGCCGACACCGATGGGATTTACTCCGGGGCCGCACAACACACAGACATGAGTGACAAGACCGGCAGCGAGGCTGCCGAACGGTCGCAGGGTACCGTGACCGCTCGCTACGTCGAGGCGGATGGCGAACGCCAGCTCGTCTTCGAGCGGAACGGTCAGCTGGCCGTCGTGGCACAGAACATCGAGGGCTACGCGATGCTCAAAGTCCGGAATGACGGCGACGAACTCGAACGCTACTACGGCTTCGATATGGCGCTCGACCACGCCGCCGAACTGCTGGGCGTTGGGGTCGACGACCTCCCGGTCCCGGAGCCAGCTGAAGATATGGGGATGTAACTCGGACGCTGAAAATTCTGCAAAGGCCGAGGGTTCTTCCGTGATGAGGGGGCCAGGGTCTCTGTGCCTCGACGCACTCCCGGCTGGTCACTGCTTCGCCAACAGGTGCCTCAACTCGCGCCGTCGAGCCCCGGGCTCGTTCGCGTTCTCCTTCTCTGCTGCCTGCTGAGTGGCGGGGTTGCTGGCGGGATCGGGGTCGATTCTGCCGGTGGTGCAGTCCCAACCACCGCTGTCGGTCAGGCAGGCGAGCGCTCCGAGAGGGCAGCCATCACCGCAGTGTATCCGAACCCCGTCCACGATGGTGATGCGGGAGAGTACGTCGTCCTCCACCTCCCGGTGCCAGGGAACTGGTCGCTCTCTGATGGTGAATCGACCGTTTCGGTACGGAACCGGTCCGGCCAGGTGGTCGTCAGTTCAGACCCGGAGCTCGTCCGCGAAGAGGTTCCGAACGTAACGCTCGTCGGTGGTACACTTTCGCTGTCGAACGTGGGCGAGGCGCTCACACTCAGGCGTGACGGTGAGCCGGTCGACCGGGTGCGCTACGAGAACGCCCCTGAGGGGTACCGGTACACCCCCGAGGCCGGGACATGGCGAGTGCGCGGGTTCTCCCCCCGTGAAGCAGTCACGACAGGCCCGGCGAACGCGACAGCGTTTCTGCTCCCTGACACTCCTTCCCTCCCGCTGGAGACACTCGAACGGGCCGAGAACCGGCTGCTCCTCGCGGGCTACTCATTCTCCTCCGAACGCGTTACCGCGGCGCTGGTAGCAGCAGCCGAGCGCGGTGTGCGGGTTCGCGTCCTCGTGGAGGCCAACCCGGTTAGCGCCATCTCTCGGCGCCAGGCTCGGCTCCTCGACCGACTGGTGGCTGCCAGCGTCGACGTCCGCGTCATCGGCGTCGGCACGGAGCGCTACGCATACCATCACCCGAAATACGCTGTTGTCGACGATCGGGCACTGGTGTTGACCGAGAACTGGAAACCCGCCGGCACCGGCGGCCAGTCCAGCCGAGGCTGGGGCGTTCGGGTTGCGAGCGATCGAACCGCGGAAGCGCTGGCGACGGTTTTTGCTCACGACGCCGACGGACCAGATACCCGGCTGTGGTCGGTGTTCCACCGCAGCCGAACGTTCGAGCAGATGCCAGCCGCGAACGGAAGCTACCCCAGCAAACTTCCGCCTGAGCAGCTCCGGGTTCGGAACGTAACGGTGCTCACCGCACCGGGCAACGCGGAGTCGACGCTGGTCGGGTACATCGACGACGCCGACGAGCGAGTGGACGTGGTCCAGCCGACCCTCGGCAGGGAGGGGAACGCGATGGTGGAGGCAACGCTGCGGGCGGCCCGCCGCGGCGTCGAGGTACGCATCCTCCTCTCCGGGGCGTGGTACGTCGCCGAGAAGAACGAAGCACTCGTCTCGTGGCTGGAGGACTGGGCCGACCGCACCGGCGCTCCGCTTTCGGTGAAGCTGGCTGAGCCAGGTGGTCGGTACGAGAAGATTCACGCGAAGGGCGTGCTCGTGGATGATGAGCTCGCGGTCGTCGGCTCACTCAACTGGAACCGTCATAGCGCCCAGGAGAACCGAGAAGTGGCGCTCGCACTCCACGGCCCCGAGCCCATCGCGTTCTACCGGTGTGCGTTCGAGGCCGACTGGTCTGGCAGTGGTGGCGGGCAACGGTGGCTGTTCATCGCGGGCGCCGCGGCAGCGGTCATCGTCGCCGGTGTCGTGGGTGCCCGAACGATGTCCTTTACCCAGGTGGAGCTGTAGAAGGCTACGTAGAAGACTGCGTAGTAGAAAGGGCGTCTGCGGTGCCGGACCGGGCTCGCTTAGTCGTCGATCGCCGTCGCCGCCGAGGAGAGCTCCTCGTCGATTTCGGCGTCGGCCATCTTCTCGACCAGCGCGTCGATGACCTGCTGGCGCCGGCCCTTCACGAACTTGATGGAGCCCACGACAAGGTGGCCGCCGCCGGAGACACCGGCGCCGGGGAACTCGTCGTTGAGCTCCTCGACCATCTCGGGGATATCCAGTCGCACGCCGTCGCTTCGGAGGACGGCGAAATCAGGCCCGTAGCCGATGGTGATTACCGGGTCGCCGGTTTCCTGGACTTTCGTGTCGTGGACCTCACCCGTGGTTTTCCCCGGTGCAGGGTAGGTAAACCGGTGGGCCCACCTGTCGAGGTCGACTCGGTAGAGGTGGGCGTCACTCGAGAGGCGTTCGTGCTCGACGTGGCTCTCGACGGCGTCGAGCTGCTCCTCGACGTCCCGTTCGGCGCGGGTGGAGAGGAACTCGACGAGTTCCTCGTGGCGCTTCTCCTCCTCCTCGCCGACGTTGAGCACGTCGGCGACTATCGAGTGGCCGCTGGAGTAGCGCAGCCAGTGGGCGGCGTAGTCCAGCGCCTCGCCGATGTTGCTGAGGTTGTCGCGGGTGTAGCCCTCGTCCTCGGCGAGGGCGACGTAGTCGGCCATCGCGTCGGCGTTCGAGCGGTCCGAGATGCCCGCAACGGCGGGAACGTGTCGGAGGTCATCCGTGATCTGGGGATCGATCATCCGGGCGAGTTCGACACACATCATCCCGGTCGTGATGCTGTAGTCCTCGTCGTAGAGGTAGGGGTTGACGTGGGCATCGAGCAGCGGTTCGACCGCCTCCGGGTCCGGATGGTGATGGTCGACGACGGCGATTGGCATGTCGTAGTGCGCCAGATTGCGGTAGGCCGGCACGTCCTCCTCGGTACTGCCGTTGTCGAGCATCAGCAGGAACGGGAGCTGCTGGCCGTGGCGGGCCCGTCCCTCGAGCGCGAAGTTGAGGTCGCGAGTCACGTCTTCCATCTCGTAGAACGGTGCTTTCGATGGGAGTCGCTTGAACAGGTGGCGGCTCGCGTCGGGGTCGTCGTGGACCGCCTCGATGAAGTTCGAGAGCGCGCGCTGAACCGGCACTGCTGCGCACATCCCGTCGCCGTCGGCGTGGTGGCGCACCCGGATGGGGCGGCCCTCCAGCACGGTCCGGCGGAGCAGGCGTGCGAGTGACTCCAGGTCGGGGCGGAGCTTCTCGAACTCTGGCCATTCGACGAGCGGGTCGACGCTCGCGGGACCTGCGCGCTCGGTCCGGGCCTCGTCGAGGCGCTCCCGTGCGGCGGCGGCTTTCTCGTCCTCGAGCAGCGTCACGTCTTCGACCTCCAGCTGCTGGATGCCCTCGTGGATGCCGACCTCACCGGTCACCCGAACGATGTCGCCGAGTTCGACCTCGGGGTAGGCGCGGACGCCAGCCTCTTCGAAGGCGGCGGCGGCGACGATGCCGGTCTCGTCGCCAACGTGGAAGATTGTCGGGCCGCCAGTCTGTTTGATCTGGGTCATCTCGCCCTCGACGGTTGCCGTCTCGCCACGCGTCAGGGACTCGATCGCCGTGATTTCGGGCTCGTGTTCGACGTGGACCAGCTGGTGGTTCGCGGGGTCGATCTCTTCGAAGGCGAGGTCGCCGTTCTCCCGGATCTCCTCCAGGCGGACGACGAACTCGTCGCCGACTTCGTACTCGTTGTCGAGGCTGGATTCGTGAACCAGACCGGAGACGTTGTCCGAGACGTCGACGAACACGCCGTAGTCGACGACGCCGTTGACGGTGACCAGATAGCGCGTGCCTTCTGCGACCTCCTCGGCGGTACAGTCGGGGTCGAGCTCGTAAACGATGGGGGGCTCGTCAGGAACATCCTGACGTGCCGAGGGCGAACCGCCCTCGGACTTGGAGTTGTTGCTCATGACGTGAATACCGCGGTCGCGCGAGTTAAGTCTTGTATGTTCGACCTGTGTCTGGGAAATCATCAGCCTCGTCCCGTCCCGGAATGCTTAGTTGTCGGGAACGCCGACAGACTGACAATGGGACTGTTCCGGTCGGGCGAAGTCATCGGCATCGCCGAGGACGCCCTGACGTTCGCTCTCGAGGCTTCCCGCGAGACGCATCCGAACGAGTATATGGGGCTGCTGCGCGGCGACCGCGCGAGAAACGTCGGTGTCGACGGCGATGGGCTGGTCGTCACTGACATCCTCATCATCCCCGGAACCGAGTCCAACTCGGTAAGTGCAACCGTTCGAACGAGCATGATTCCGAATGATTTCTCGGGTGTCGGGTCGGTCCACTCACACCCAAACGGCGTGCTGGAACCCTCGAAAGCCGACCTGGCAACGTTCAGCAAGGGCCAGGTGCACATCATCATCGGCCACCCGTACGGGCAAAACGACTGGGTCGCCCTGGACCGAGAAGGGAAACGTCGCAGCCTGCCGGTCCTCAACGCCGATATCGAGGATCCCGAGGAGTTCTTCGACTTCGATCAGTCGGATATCGACGATGAACTCGGCCTGGATGGAGCGGAGCGATGACCGAGAGAGCTGAGCCGACCCGGGTCGTCGCCCAGGGAACCTTCGACTTGCTCCATCCCGGTCACGTCCAGTATCTCCGAGAGGCGGCGACGTTCGGCGACGAACTCCACGTCATCGTCGCCCGGTGCAGCAACATCACCCACAAGGACCCACCGATTGTACCCGGCCACCAGCGCCGCGAAGTCGTCGACGCCATCGACGCCGTGGACGAGGCACATCTGGGCCACGAGTCGGATATTTTCGTGCCGATCGAACGCATCGACCCGGCTGTCATCGTTCTGGGATACGACCAGCACCACGACGAGGCAGACGTCGCCGCCTCGCTCGAAGAGCGGGGTATCGACTGTCGCGTCGAGCGCGCTGGCCCGCGCGAACAGCAACACCAGGACGAGCTGCTTTCGACTGGGCGCATCATCGACCGGATTCTCGAACGGCGCGGCTGAGCGACGTCTCGCCACCGTCAGGGCGCTGTACCGGCTCGTCGAGCCACCGCAGAACGTCCTGACTCAGCACCGCAGCGGTGACGTTCTCCTCGGCTGGGAGACGCCACAGGACTCCATGCAGTAGCCATGCTAAATCCCTTGGTTCGGTCGTACGCGTGGTGATGACGTTCTCCTGGCCCGGGATGATGTCCAGTTCCACCCCATTGCCGGTACTGCAAACGGAATCGATACGGTCCCGTGAACTGATGCCGAAGTGAATCCGACCGTCGACTTGGAGCACCATTGGTCTGCTCGTGGTGCGGGTAGGTACGCATCCAGCCCCACCGGAAAGACGCGACCTGGACACCCACATCACCCTGGTCCCGGGTGGGTTCGTCGGGCTGGCTCTCGGAAGCGCGTGATCGCGTCCAAGCGCGCCGCTTCGGTGACGAGCGAGACGGGAATAGCGATGATGAGCAGGCTCTAACGGAGTTCGTTGATGAGGTCGGCCGTCGTCGTCAGCCCGGCACAAGGGGGTCAGCGAAGACGACCAGCGAGACGAGCGCCACAGCTAGGGCCCGGTGTCACCAGCCGGTACTCCCGTCGAACGCCGCAGTGGCGACCGAACACGAGGACCAGGAAGATACGCGAGCGCCGGCCCCCTGATAGTGATTACGGCGAATAGTGTCATCGACGGTGTCGAAAGACGCCGGTTCAGGGGCTCCCATCACC
>NZ_JAZKRY010000021.1:0-36146 GCF_036626355.1 Halolamina sp.
CCATCACCGACACGGATGGTCACGGTGGGACAGACTCGCAGTAATCACTATCAGTCAGCAGCCACGTCGTAGACGGCGCTGTCCTCGGCGGCTGTCGGCGTGGTGAGTGCGGATACGCCGACGGTCAGCACCAGTCCGAGCAGCATGCAGTACAGTGAGATCCCCCACCCGAGATACGTTGCCGGGACACCGACGGAAACGGGTCCGACAACCGGGAGAGCGAGTTCAGCGACCGGCAGGAGAACGCCGGCGGCGTACACCAGCTGACTGGCGACGATGCCGGTGTAGATGCCGGTCTTCGTGGTTCCCGACCAGTAGAGCGCGACCACGACCGGAAGGGACAGCTGTGCGAACCCGCCGAACGCGGTGTCCCCGATATCGACGAGGATACTGCCGACGACGCCGACGTCCGCGCTCCCGCCGATCAGCAGGCTGCCGACGAGGGCACCGGTCGCGAACACAGCCACGCCGATCCGACCCAGCAGGTCCTCGCGTTCATCGGAGAGGGAGGGATCGACGAGCGGGCGATAAACATCACGAGTGAAGTACGACGACCCGGAGAGCAGCATCGAATCGGAAGAGGACATCATCGCGGCGATGGCGCCGGCGACGACGAGCGCGGCGAACCAGCCGGGCGTGTATTCAGTTAGAACCAGGGAGAGCACGTTCTGTCCGGCGCCGACGTCCGCCGCGATGCCGAGGCCCTGCGCCCACGCACCGAGCAGGAACGCCGGAACGAACAGCAGCAGCACGAGCACCGGCCAGAGAGCGAACGACCGCTTGAGCACCGTCTCGGAATCGGCCGCGAAGAATCGCTGATTGACCTGCGGGAACATCGTGACACCGAAGGCGATGCTCACCGCGAAGGTGAGCATCCGCTGGGGCGTGTAGAAGGCGCTGCCAAGCGCCGTGAACTCGGGCGACGCCGAACCCATGCGACTCGTCGCGGCGGAGACGCCGCCGACGCTGGCCACGACCCACAGCAGGGCTGCCCAGACCATGACGAGCATGAACGCACCCTGGAGGGTGTCGGTCCAGGCGATCCCACGCATCCCGGCGAGGACGACGTAGACGATCATGAACGCGGTGATCAGGGCGGCGCCTCCCCAGAAGGGGACGGCTCCCCCGGTCAGTGCTTCGAGGGCGGTCCCGGCACCGATCTGCTGGAGCATCACGTACGGGAACAGCCAGACGAGACTGATCACTGCGATCAACGCTCGCAACCGATTCGTGCCGAACCGGTCACCGAGCATCTCCCCGAGCGTGAGGTGGCCGCGGGCCTGCCCGATGAGCCACTGTTTGTAGCCGATTACGTACCAGAGCACGGCAAAGATGATCCCGTCCATGAGCCCCATCACGAGGATCCACTCGGGGCCGTACAGATACGCGATGTTTGGGCCACCGAAGAAGGTGAAAGCCGACAACAGCGTTGCGAACACGGTAAAGAGCAGGACGACCGTCCCCAGCGTCCGGCTCGCCAGGTAGTAGTCCTCGGCGGTCCGTTCGGTCAGCCGATAGGCAGTCAGCCCGATTCCAAGTGTGAGCAGCAGATAGCCGACGACGATCGATAGCTCGAGCGCTGTACTCATGCCTGCTCACCGCTGGTGACTCCCAGTCCCCAGCTCCGGCGAGTGAACACGACGAACACCACCGACGCCAGCGCCATCCACCCGATGTGCCACCAGACCCAGATCGGCAGTCCAGCCAAGATGGTGTTGTTCCCCCACAAGAACCAGGGAATCGCGAAGGTCACGAGTAACAGTCCGGCGATACCCCACAGGACGGTTTCGATCGACCGGTTCATCTTGTCGTTTATTGTAACTGGACACCAATAGATGTATTGGATGACTCTGATCCCTCGTTTCGAAGAATAATTTCATTCAACACTGGAATCACAGGGGTTCGACTGGTTCAATACGTCGGCGTCGATGCCACCAACCGAGCCCGTTTCGGGTCGGCCCGGGGGATTCCGGTTGGGACTCGGGCCCAGTCTTGCCATCGCGTCACCTGCTCGGCTTCTCCGGTACGACAGCTATATCCACACACCTCCCTAATTTTTTTACGGGTGGTTCGCGCCGCCCGCATATCACGATTCAGCCCAGCTCGGGCACTCACATTATGCAAGACACAGCCAAATACCTCATACACGCGAAGATTTCCGCCGACGGGGTGGTCGAACGCAGCGACGTCGTCGGTGCCGTCTTCGGCCAGACCGAAGGCCTGCTCGGCGACGATCTCGACCTCCGTGAGCTGCAAGACTCCTCGAAGGTCGGTCGTATCGACGTCTCTATCGAGAGCGAAGGCGGCCAGTCGTTCGGCGACGTGACTATCGCCTCCTCGCTCGACAAGGTCGAGACGGCCATTCTCGCAGCGTCGCTGGAGACCATCTCCCGCGTCGGCCCCTGTCAGGCACGCATCGAAGTGACGAACATCGAAGACGTCCGCGCGGCCAAGCGCCGTATCGTCGTCCAGCGCGCGAAAGAACTGCTCGCCGACTCCTTCGAGGAGACGGTCCTCACGAGCGACGAGCTCCACGAGGAGGTCCGGGAGTCGGTCCGGGTCGGCAAATTGAGCGAGTACGAAGGGCTGCCGGCCGGCCCCAACGTCGCGGAGGGGAACGCCGTCGTCATCGTCGAGGGGCGGGCCGACGTGGCTCGCCTGCTCGAGTTCGGTGTGAAGAACGCCATCGCTGTCGAGGGGACGAACGTCCCCGAAGCCGTGGCAGAGCTCACCGAGGAGCGCACGACGACGGCGTTTCTCGATGGCGACCGCGGCGGACAGCTGATTCTGCGTGAACTCGACCAGATCGGTGACGTGGATTTCGTCGCGTTCGCGCCCGAGGGCGAGTCCGTCGAGGATCTGCAACGCGGCGAACTGCTGGCCGCGCTCCGGGAGAAAACCCCCTACGAAGTGTACCAGGAGGCCCAGCGGGCTGCCAGCGCCGAATCAGCTCGCGCAGTCGCGACCGGCGGCAGGTCACCCGCCGAGCGTGAGTCCAGCACCGACGAGAACACGCCGAGTCCGGTCATCAATGCGGTTCGGGAGGAGGTCGAGAAGGGGAGCGACGGGTCGATAGCCTCGACACCCCAGCCCCCCGCGTCAGAAACCGGGTGTGACTCCGCCCCGCCCGCGGAGGAGCCCCGCACCGAACCCGAGGCGCCAACCGAAACGGACGAAGCGGGGGACGAGCGCCAGGAGGGGACCGCGACGGCTGACGCCGCTGCAACGACGGAAGCAGAGCCAGCCGAAGAGGGCGGTCCGACACTCGGCGACCACGTCCGAGCGGTTGTGGGCGAGGGCCGCGAGTCGGCCCGGCTGCTCGACGCCGAGTTCGGCCTGCTCGAGGAGGTGCCCGCCGAGGACGCCTTCGACGCCGTCGAGGCGAGCGACGGGGCCCACGCACTAATCATCGACGACCGACTCGACCAACCGCTGCTGGACGTGGCCGCCGAAAGCGGGCTCTCTCACGCCGTGGCGGCAGAAACCGGTGAGTTCGTCAAACAGCCGACGATGCCACAGGTCCGACCCGTTGACGGCTTCCTGAACTGAGCGGACGCTCCCGCTCCGGGCAGTTCGACTCGTTACGACCACCCTCCTTCGCCGTACCGACCTGTGAGCCGTTGGTAGTTGACAGGACCTCGGCGGAACTTTGCTTACTTCTCGACAACAGTCCGCATCCGGTACCCGTCGCCCGACTCGTAGAGATCCGGTACCGTCTCCACGCACTCGAACCCCAGTTCCCGGTAGAGCCGTTGGGCGCCCTCGTTCTCGGCAGCGACCCGGAGCACGACTGCAGTTCCCGCTGGAAGACGGTCGAACAGTGCCTGCAACAGGCGCCGGCCGCGGCCCTCCCGTCGGTGAGGGAGAGCTACAACAAGTTCAGGGACGTACACCGGCTCGCCGGATAACCAGAGCAGGTAGCCGACCGGAACGTCATCGCCCGACCGGGCTCTGGGGTTCGTCGAGACGAGTATCTTCCCGCCTGCGCCAGCAGAGAGCAGTTCGGGGGCCGGCTCAGGGAGCAGTTGCTGCAGGCGTTCGATATCCGGCCGGTCAGTCGGGCGAGCCTCTCGAATCACAGCACCAGCGCGAGCAGGACGCTCACCAGTGCGCCGACGAGCGTTGCCAGCAGGTTGACCGTCTCGTTGTCGATGCGGTCGCCCTCGACCGTGGCGCCGAGCAGGCTATCAGCGCTCATGCCCGCGACGCCGCCCACGGTGACGACGCCGACGGTGGCGACGGTGCTGGTGAGCGGTGCGACGGGGAGCACCAGGATCATCAGCATACCCATCAAGGTGGCGCCGACGATGCCGGCGAGCTCCCCCTGCCACGTGACGGCGCCGTCGGTCCCGGGCGGGACGCGTTCGCCGGTCGTAACCAGCCGGGGGTTGTCGAACAGCCCGCCGATCTCGCTCGAGAGGGTGTCGCCCATCGCCGCCGCGAGCGACCCGGCGAAGGCCAGACGAAAGAAGCCGCCGTGAACCGGGAGATCGCTCGCGGCCGCGAAGAGGACGACGGCCGCCAACGCCACCGCGGAGTTCCCGAGCACGTTCCCCGTCCCGCGGGCACCCTCGTTCTCCTCGGCGACGCCGCGGTCGGCTTTCTCCTCGTACCGGAACCTCGTCGTGAGCGCGCCCAACCCGTAGAAGCTGATCAGGAGGATGAACCAGCCCGGCCCCCCTAAGACGATAGTGAGCAGGCAGAGCAGCACGCCGGAGAGCAGCCCCTCGACGGAGGCGGTGCCGGTGGTGTAGGTGACGACACCGAGTCCCACGGCGACACCGAGTGCCAGCGCCAGATCCGAGACGTGGACGGCCGGGTCGAGGACGCCGAAGACGAGCAGGACGGCACCGACGGTGAACACCACCGCGGCGTCGTCACCCTCGAACAGGAGCGACCGGGTCAGCGCACCGACGAGTGCGGCGAGTGCCGCGTTGAACGCGAACGCTGGCAATGCGAGCACTGCACCGTCTAGTGTGGCGACGATGAGCTCTGCGAGAACAGCCGCGAGGAACGCAGCAACTGCGAAGCCGGAGCTAACGAGGAACGGCTCGGGGCGGGTCTCCCGAACCGCCTGCGCGCCGACGTTCCCGACGGCGACACCGAACACGGCCGCGGCAAACGCGGGCAGTCCCATCCCGAACTCGGGGTTGCCGAGGGGGGCAGTTGCGAGGAAGGCGAACACCGCTGCGGCGAGACTGAAGCCCGCAAGGCCGTAAAGCCGGCCCTCCCGGCGGTCGGCTGGGCGCGCGAACAGTTCGAACAGCGGCCCCTCGTCGACGACGAAGGCGGCGGCGCCGGCGATGAGAAGGAACGGGAGCGCCGTCACACGGCCCAGGAGCGGCGAAACGAGCGCGATTGCGGCGACAGCCGCGAATCCGCTCTCCCGCATAAGCCTCCGATTCACGTCGTCCGGTTCCACCGACGCGCACTTAACCCTCTCGACACCGCAATTCAGGCGAAAGCCCCGAATTGCCGGAGGAGAGCGATGGGGTAGCCGATACACCCCGCTCACCGACGCCACTCGGGCGAAGGGGTTTTCGCCGCGGGCGCCGGTATCGGAACTGTGGGAGCGTACGACGCCTACCTCGCCCTCCGCCACCGACTCCGTGGCCACGACGGACCGGCCCACGTCGCGCTGGTCATCACCGAACGCGACCTGCTGGAACAGGGCGCCTACGAGACGCTCGGCTCGTTTCTGGGCTGGGCGTTCGATTACGGCGCCGAGCGGGTCACCGTCTCGGTGTCCGTACTCGACGAAGCGGTCGTCCCGACGCTCGAGCGGGAACTCCAGTCGCTCGACAGCCCCGAACCGATTGCGGTCCGGGGTCCGGAGAGCGACGAGCGTGCCGGCGCAGCCGTCCGCATCAACATCGGGCTCGGCGGCCGCGGCGAGTTCGCCCGCGCCGTCAGGGAGATGGCTGAGGACGTGGCCGCCGGGGAGCTGAGCCCCGGCGACATCGACGAGGAGACCGTGAGCGATCATCTGGTGTTCCCCGAGGAGCCGGATCTGCTCATCAAAACCGGGGCCGAGCGGCTCTCGGATTTCCTCATCTGGCAGTCCAGCTACTCGGAGCTCTACTTCACGGACGTGAACTGGCGGGATTTCCGGAAACGGGATTATCTCCGTGCGGTGCTCGAGTTCGAGGACCGCAAGCGCCGGTTCGGCCGATAATCAGTCCACGCCCTGTTCTGTCGTCGCGAGTGCCTCCTCCATCTCGTCAGCGGCCGAGCCGGGAAGCTGTTCGCGCAGGCGACCCGCGACGGCGCGGGCGTCCGTGACCTCCACCTGGGCGACTGCACGCACCAGCGCCACTGCCCGCTCGGTTCTGGTGCGCTGCCAGGACGCTTCCCGGGACTCGTACGTCCGAATCCCCCGGAGGAAATCCACCTTCGAGAACTCCGGCCAGTAGGGCGCACAGAAATACACCGCCGCCTCGTTACCGTTTGCGTACCAGGGCAGGAAGTTCGAGGTGCGCTCGTCGCCGCCGGTGCGGATGATGAGGTCCACGTCCCGCACCTCCTTCCCGTACAGGCGCTCATCCACCAGCGAGACATCGATATCGTCCGGCGAGAGCCTCGTTTCGTCGACGTCATCGAGGATATCCTGTGCCGCCCGGAGCAGTTCGTTTCGACCGCCGTACGCGAGTGCGACGTTCAGCCGAAACCTGTCGTAGCCCGCGGTTCGGGCCTCGGCGTCGGCGACGGCTTCACGCACGCGCTCGGGGAGGCGGTCGACCTCACCGATAGCGCGGATGGCAACCCGATTCTCGTGAATCTTCCCGTTCGACGCGATCTCACCGAGCTTCTCACAGAACAGGTCGTAGAGATGCTCCCGCTCGGCGGGCGGGCGATCGAAGTTCTCCGTGGAGAACGCGTAGAGAGTGAGCTCCTCGACGCCGAGGTCCTGACACCACGAGAGCACCTGTTGAGTGGTTTCTGCGCCGGCCCGGTGGCCCTCGGAGGCGTCGGCGCCCTGTTTCCGAGCGTAGCGACGGTTCCCGTCCTGGATGATCGCCACGTGGTCGGGGCCGCCCTCCGCCTCCCGCATGAGCAGGCGCTCGTAGGCCCGGGCGAACTGTGTTCGGACCCACTGTTTCATGGAGGCCACTGTGCCGTCGCCGGGCATGAGTCTTGTGACGCGCGCCGAACAGCTGGGGCGGACGGGGCGGACGCTCAGTCGCCTCCTCCTCGTCCAGTGCCGCCCGAACACACTCGGCATCGACCGTACCGTCCTCGGTCAGTTCGACCAGTGCCGTCTCGATATCGTCGACGGTGTCGCCGCTCGCTGACGAGAGTGCACCGCTGGCCAGTCGGCTCGCCAGTAGGACGAGCTTTTCACCGTTCTCGAGGCGCGGGTCTGTCGACCCCTGGTAATTGCCGCTTCCACCTGGCGAGCGTCGCGGGGTCACCGTCTGTTTCTGAGGCGGTCTCAGCATCTGTTCCCGAGCCGCGCTCCTCGACCGTTTCCGAGTGCCCATCTTCACCAATCCCGAGCGCCGTCAGCGTCTCTCGACTGGCGCTGATGGCGGCTCCCGTTCCCGCCGACCACCCCATCTCGCCTCGCCTGCCGTCGGTCACGGTAATAATTCGGAACTGAGCCTGCCGGGTGGCTGCCTATCGTCGGACACCATCTCCCAGCCCCTGCCGATGTCTGCGGCCAGCGGCCCGCACCCCCGGATTGCGAACGGCCCCTCGCCGCTCCGGACGGCCCCGTAGAGCTCCACACGGGACCCAGTCTCGGCGAGCTGCCAGCCAGGCGACTCGCGCCCTATCCCCGTTTCAGACATCTTACTGGCGTCACTCAACTGTGCCAGTAAAAAGTCAGGGCAGGGGAAACCGCCGCCAGACTGCCCCAAAACGGGATTATCAACGAACTCGTCACTCGTAGCTCACTATTGGCTCGGGACATCTGGGGTCAGGACCCCACAAATAACTTAAGGGAGAGCGACCCACAGGAGGCCATGGATCCCGCACAGCTGTTACAGCTGAACATCGATTTCCAGCAGCTCGGCATCGAAGCCGGCACCGGCGGCATCATCGGCGGCCTCATCGGCTTCGCGGCGAAGAAGGTGGCCAAGATCATCGCCGTCATCGTCGGGATCGAGCTCGCGCTATTCAAGTTCCTCGAGTCCCGCGGCATCCTGACCGTCGACTGGGATCAACTCACCGCAGGCATCGTCGGCGCGAGTCAGGACGCCGCCGCCGGCGCACCCCCATCCTGGGTGCAGACCATCCTCTCGACGCTCTCGATCTCTGCGGGGTTCTCTGCCGGCTTCTTCCTCGGCTGGAAGAAAGCCTGACAGATTGCTGTTCCGGCGACACCCACCGTTCTGTTGTCGGTGACTCTGTGTGCCGGTTTGCTCCCGGACACCACCTGCTGAGAGGACCCCCTAATCGATGCTATCGCGAGTGAGGTTTCTCCCGATTGGTCTCCCGCACCCGCTCCCCTCCCCACACCTATATTGATAAGACCGACACATTGTCGAGTATGGACGTAGACTGGCAAAACTCGGGTGGTATCGTTGCGCTTGGTTTGTTGGTAATTGCCTTGGTGTTGACGCTGGCTGGGGTGGAGACTGTCGCAGGATACGAAGTACTTTCGGCTGGACAATCGGCCTTCGGATTCCTCGCAGCGGGGAATTTCAGTCTTGGTGTGCTCTCTGCGGGCATCTTCTCGGTCGGAATCTTCTCCGCAGGCGTCTTTGCGGTCGGGATTTTCTCAGTCGGCATCTTCGCCGTCGGACCGTTTGCGTTCGGAATCTATGCCGTCGGATTCTACGCGACCCAACGGTATGTCGCATCATCAGAAGCGAGTTCCCAGGAATGATGGGTGGTGGGTGCTGAACTCATGCTCTGGGTCTTGGACGCCGCTTCTGTCTGGAGTTGATGCGATCTGTCCGGTGGAGCGGTGATAACTCGAAGAATGAGCATTGAAGCGCTACGTGGTCCGTTGGATCGCCTGCTCGTTGGGGAACCGATAAGCTGCCAGCGAGAGATCGAGCTTCCCGAACAGCCCCATCACAAATCCACACGTCCAGGTGGCCAAACGGCCGCTCAATCGGTCTCAGGCGTCCTGTCGACCTCGGAGCGCTGCTGTTCGATCTGTTCAATTTCGTCGATGAGTTCGTGTTGCTGATACACCAGATCAGTCAAGGTAATGATTCCGACGAGCGAACCGTCCTCCACGACTGGTAATTTCTTTATTCCGTACGCCTTCATCGTCTCCACGCTCTCCTCCAGGGACGTCTCAGGACCAATACTCACGGGGTTCTCGCTCATCGCTCGCGAGACTGGAATTTCACTGAACGGGCTTTCGAACGTCGTTCCCACTGCCAACACGTCGGTTTCGGTAATGATCCCGACTGGCTCGTCCTCCCCGTTTACGACGACGCTTCCAACACGTTCATCAAGCATCTTTGTGACCGCTTCTTGAAGGGTCCCGCCTGGAGAGATGGTGACCAACTCCGTCGACATGACCTCTCGGATACTCATACGTAGTGATTATCTTCCCAGCAACTCAAAGGTTACTAATATTGTGCAGACGAGCCATAACTACTCAGTCGAAAACCTTTCTCAGTGCGAAGATTTCCTCTCGATTAGGCGTCCACCACGAGCAGCGTGACTGTTTGGCTCCGACGTACATCGACCGAGAACTACGATCCACTGCTACCTGACGCTCCAGATACGGTAAATCGGACCGATAGTACACAAGTTGCAAACCGAACTGAGCTGATCAGGACGAAGCAACCGTCGCTGTTCGAAAGATGGAACCATCGAAGGGAACGCTGAAAGAGCCGACCTACGAAGATAGCTGTGTGCTTCAAACACAATAGTAAACAGTATCGGATGACGTTCCCGTACTTCCAAATGAGCAGACGTTCGACGGAGACGACGGAGTTTTCGACCTGCTCGCCGACAAGGGTGACAAGCTTCGTGGGATCAACTGGACCACATCGTTGGTGAGGAAAGCTAGGAAGGCGGCGTCTTCTGATCTGGTAACACGATGATGGTCGAGGGTCTCTTCATCGCACTCGGTGCGGCAGGTGACACAAATTTTGGAGAGTCCGTAGTCGTCCCAACGGTGGCCCATCTCTGCAGTTTGACTCGGTGCAGGGCACTGCCGTCGATCGAATAAATGCCGCTGGAGACGTCACGGGCCGTCTCCTTCGGCGCGGGCGCGGATACTGCGATCGATTGGTCGAAGAGTTTCGCGACACCGACGACGTCGATTATCGAAAGAAAGCCACCAGTAACCAGCCTGACTGATCGGACCGGGCGCAGTACTGGCGGTATCTATTCTCGGAAACGCTGTTTCAGCGGCTCTGTTGACTTTCAGTAACTGAGATGAATTGCGTGCTGAGTACAGACGATGAGTTCAGCACAGCGGCGCCCACACAGAATCGATTCTCCCGGATGAATTCAACGAGACGTACTCGGTCGAGAGAACAACACGTCAGTATGACAGTCACCGGGGTATGCACGCTGCAAAAGGATTCCCGATCATCAACGGACTGCAGGCCCGATCACCGTTTGACCGAGCGGACATCAAGCGAATTATCGAGAGTTGCAACGAGTTCCTCGCCCTCTAACTGCACTGAGACTGATAGTTCGAGCGGCTCTTCCTGGGCTACGTCGATGGTAACCGCATTCCAGAGAAGCGGGGCCCACAATGGTCTATGTCGGACATCCACGCCGTGGTCAGCGTAGAACGCGACGACGTCTGGATGGTTGATTATCGCGGCAGCAACCGGAACTTCTGCAACCGTCCCACAACGGGAACACTGCGTGGTGACTTCTGGAACGCCGACCAGCTCGGTCATGTCGACATCCCAATCGACAGGTCCATAACAGCGCGGACAGATTCCCTCGACCACACGTTCGAGGTCCTGTTGTGTTTTGATAGTCATCACTCGGATGATCTCTTCGAGCGAGCGGTCCTCGACGGCACGCCGTGGGAGTGTGTTCCGGAACTGGTGGTCGTGCTCGCACGAGACACGGAGTAACCCCGACTCGTATCTTGCCGTCATGATTGACCCACACAGCGGACAGTTCTCGGGGAGCTCGATGGGACCAAGTGGCTCGTGGTCGTCGTAGGTTCCCGCGACGACGGCGCTTATTACTTCATGGCCAGCCGGTGAGAGCCTGTAGCCATCGTCCGTGTCTTCCAGGAACCGGCCACGGAGTTTGTCGAGGTGATAGTTGAAATTCCCTGAATCGCGGCGTCCCACCATCTTCCGAAGTTCGCCGAACCCCATCGTCGGATTCGTCGGATCCTCACGGTATTGCTTTGCGAGGGTATGCAGGATGCGAAGCCTCGTCTCATCGCTCAGTGGCTCGAACGCGGCTCCTGAGATGAACTGTTCGTCCCCGCCCTCGTTCATACGGTACCGTTGCTCACTCACCGGGGAAAGTGATTCGCATCCGTACTGACAGACTTTCGACTATACTGGCGTACTGTGGACCTCTTTCAGTCCGGGCGCTGTCTACGTAGTCGATGACTGGTTCGATCGAGAACTCACCTGACCCGCTCTTTCAGGAAGTACAGACCGGATTCCGGGGGAAACCATCGATAGCCTGAGTGACACGACGTACGAACCGATGGAGTACGGTGGTTGGGGTGGGGGATTCGGGTCGGCCCGACAGGCGCGAAGAAGGCCTACCGGATTTCAGCCGACAGGGGTGTCGAGATTCGTCGAACCGAGGGACGTGACCTCTTTATCGGGACACAGCGACCAACCGAATTCGTTGAGGCTATCGAACAAGCACAGGCCGAACGGTCCCCGAAATAATATCAGAAAAGCAACTATAATATGATGCTGTATTGATATATACGGGTGGAGTGTGTACGTCGAACTGCCATGACAGACACAACAATGGCGACCGTGTACAGTCGAAATCCAGTTTCCGTGTTCGTGGAGGACCATCCTGTTAGTGTGTTCTTCGCCGCTGCGTTGACCATCTCGTGGGGGCTGTGGACGCTCGCGTTCGTTGGCCTCGGTGGCAGGGAGACATTCACGCAGGGGATGATGATTCCGGGCGCGTTCGGTCCGGCACTTGCGGCCGCTCTGGTCACGTACTTGCGAGGTGACAGCCTCACGGCCTGGGCAGCACAGATCGTCGACTGGCGTGTCTCACCGCGGTGGTACCTCCTCGCGCTTGGACTTCCGATCCTCGCCGTTTCGGGAGCCAGCACACTGTATCTCTCGGGCGGCGGTATTGTCTCGACGACCCGTATTACCCGGATGCTTCCGGCGGTCCCGGTCCTGTTGCTCGTGAACGCGGTACTCGGTGGCGGCAACGAGGAACCCGGGTGGCGAGGCTTCGCGCTCCCTCACCTCACAACACAGTACAGCCCGTTCGCTTCCAGCCTCATCATCGGGGTCGTCTGGGCAGTCTGGCATTTTCCGCTCTTTTTCCTGGGCGCGCCGCGGCTCCTCTCCGGGTCGCTCCCTCTCTATACCATCCTCGTCACTGCCTTCTCGGTACTGCTTACGTGGGCCTACGAATCGACCGGTGGAAGCGTCATGCTGGCGATGCTGTTTCACGCTGCGATCAACACCTCGATGTCGTTCGTCCCGATCCCACGGGACGCAATAGACGCGTACGGTCTCCTTGTTGATCTGGCCATCGTGACCGCTGTTCTCTTCCTCACGCTCGTCGTGCTCGCGTACGATGCCCATTGCGACGGCGGGGTCTTCGATCTTGAGTTCCGGATACCCACGGCAGTCACAGCAGTCATCGCGCTGGCAGGCTTTCCGCTCAGTGTCGCAGCCTTCACCGTCATGCCCGATCAGATGGCGACTCACTGGACGGTGACGTCCTCGCTTACGCTCGTTCCGGACGAAACCCTTCCCGCGAGACTCGCCCTTGCTGCGATCCCAGCCGTTACGTTTGCCATCTTTATCGGGGGTAAGAGCCTTCTCCAGCGGTTCCGCGGTCGGGTGCGACTAATCTTCAACGTGGTTCTCATCGGCCTGCTCGGACTCCTGGTGGCAACTCACCTGTTCGTTCTTCTCGGGAATGGCTTCTAACCGTTCCTGACTCGGATCGAGCATTTGTGCTAACGGAGAACGACAGTGACTCATCCCGATGAGTTCACCCACGCAACACGGCTCGATGAAGCCCGAAAAAACAGAGTTTGGATTCAGCGCGCAAGCCAGCTTCGTCGGCAGCGTCGGCGAACTCCACCGGTAGGTCTGCATCGGGTACCTCACCGACATTCGGGCGCTCCTTTTGATGCATCCACAGCGACAGGTTCGGTATCTCCTCAATCCCGTCACAGCGAATGCTAACTACCCCATGATAAACATTCATCACGATTAACATCGCCGAATCAGAGACCGGTATATTGGATACACACTGTGTACTCAGCACGACCCCTAAATCCGATCACCGACTGAGGGGTTCAACAAGACCGTTTCAGTCGGTTCATTCCTGCCAGACTGCAGCATAGGCAGCAACAAACGGAATAAGTAGCCACGTAGTCAGGCCAACGATGTTGATAAGTGGGGACGCGGCAGCAACCGGCGGCGCCTCGGCAAGTGCGGGCGTGACTGCTGTTTCGATGACGAGGCCACGGAAGGCACTTGCCGGACTCAGGCCGAGGAACACGTGGAGATTGCCTTGAGTAACCGCTTCAGCGGAGAGCAGTCCAACGAGGAGAAGATCCAGTCCAATCGCGACAAGCAACAGGAGACCGACACTAAGTGCGAGGACATCACGAGTCCGACGCGCTACTGCTGAGGCCGCTACTGCCAGGCTGCTAACGACAAGCGTGTACACGGCTGTCAAGACGACGAACCGGACAAATACCAGCGGCGTATCGCCGGCAGAATGTGTCGCAAGGAACGAGACGGGTACTACGGCACCGAGAGACGCGACGATCCCAGCGAGGACGAGCGCTCCGATCACGACCACGAGGAGGCCCGCGATTCGGCCCAAATACACCCCCGCGAGATACTCTATCCGACTGAGGGAGTACGTTCTCATGACATCGAGTTCCCCACGCTCGTGGTCGCCCTGAATTGAGCGGTAGACGAACGAAAACGCCAGTACAGGGACAAGCAGTTCTATCGGTGCGAGCAGATCCAACGTCAGAGAGACGTACCCGCCGGGCGAGCCGGTTGCCGCTCCGGCTAAACTGACGACGATAAGGACAACAAAGCCGGCGAGGGCGAGTAGTGTCCGACTCCGAAACACCGTACGGAACTCGCGGTCGACGATGACTGCGACCCGGTGGTGATCAACCATGGGATTCCTCCTCATCCAGAGTTCGGCCGCCATCCCCAACTTGCGTTCCGGTCTCGTTTCGGCTACGGAGTGTTTCCGAGAACGCCTCTCTGAGGCTTTCGGTGTTTGTTTGCTCACGAATCCATCCGGGAGTACCGTCGAGTTGGATATGGCCCTCGGAGAAGAACAGGACCCGATTGGCATGGGTCTCGATCCCGGAGAGATCGTGGCTGGCGATGAGCAGGACCTGGTCTGCAGCGGTTAGTTCCGCCATCACCTCGAAGATACGGTCGGACATATCCGGGTCTAATCCGCTCGTCGGTTCGTCCAACATGACGATGGGTGGTTCACCGATGAGTGCCTGAGCGAGTCCGAGCAGCCGCCTCATCCCGCCCGAGAGGGCTTCGACTCGTCTGTCGGCTGCGTGTGAGAGACCCACCCGCTCTAAGAACACCGCAGGGTCGGTCTCGATGTTCGCGAGTTCTGTGTAGAACTCGATCGTCCCTCTGGCAGTGAAGCCCGGCCGAAACGCCGGTGACTGGGGAAGGTAGGCGACGCTGCGGTCAGCTGTCGGTAACGTAACTTCCCCGGCATCCGGCCGACGTAAGCCGGTTAGCAGTTCGAGGAACGTCGTTTTTCCACACCCGTTTGGGCCAACGAGTCCGATAAGTTCCCCCTCGCCGGCGGAAAACGAAACCCGCTCGAGGATCGTCAGGTCGCCGAACGAAAACGAAACATCCGAAACCGTCATCACGGGACCACTCATTCGCCAGCCCTCGCGTCACCGGTTCGGTTAGTTCGAACTGCTGTGAGTCGTTCCGGTCTTGCTGGAGTCACCCGAGGCGCTGTGTCGACCACGCCAGTCGCACGGAGCCCGGGCACTGATTCCTGGACAGATCGAGTGATGGAAACGGCGGGTGCGCGGGCTATGGTCCGGGCACCGACCGTATCGTGGAGCCGTGAATCAACGGGCCCGGTCGGCCGAAACGCACGGTTGTAGAACCCGTCACCGTTCTCGTCCTGGGCCGGCATCGGTCCCCAGTAGTTGCCACGTCCAGTTGCAGTCCAAACACGCAGCGGGCCCAGTTCGGAACTGACTGGGTATCGATTGTCGACGACATCGTTACCGGTAACGACGTTCGTCGGCAACAGGGTGGAGCCGCGCAGACCATAGGTGTTCCCGAGAACTGTATTGTGTGTGTACAAGGATCTGGTTCCTGAGACGTCAATACCGTACTTGTTAGCGACGACTACGTTCTCCGCGTAGTACGAGAGTGACCCGCTCGAACTGATGCCGAATGCTGACTCGGAGACGTGGTTTCCAACGATAAGGTTCCCTGTCGGT
Source organism: Halolamina sp. (assembly GCF_036626355.1). Lineage (GTDB taxonomy): Archaea > Halobacteriota > Halobacteria > Halobacteriales > Haloferacaceae > Halolamina. Next base: position 15,578 of record NZ_JAZKRY010000021.1, read on the forward strand.
CGTGTCATGATGATGATCGCTGCGGATTCGTTCCGGATCGTGTTGTTGCTGACGAGCGTCTCAGACGTGTACATCAGATGGACGCCGAATCTCGCGTTCTCCATGTGATTATCACGGATCACGGTTCCATCTGCTCGGTGGGTGTATATCGCGTCTCTGCCCCCATCGAACCGACTGTTTTCGACCACGAGTGGCCCGTACATCGCGACAACTCCCATGAACCCCTCGTCCGGAGTCGGCGCACCTCGTAGCGTCACGTTCCGGACGACCGCTCCTGTGGCATTGCGGCTGATAATTCCGCTGGCAGGCGTGTCGATACTGACGTTCTCGACGAGTGATCCATCGGCCCCGTCGAGTTTCAGCGCCGCGTCGCCGCGCCCGTATGCGAGTTCGATTCGTTCTGACCACCCTGCTTCGGCGATGCTCTCGGCTTCGGGTTTCGTCCCGACAGTACCAACGCCTTCGATGTGAAGATCAGTGATGCCGACCCTGGTCGCGTTTATCCCAATGACTGTTCCGTTCCCGTCGCCACGAACCGTCGTTGCCTCGCCGCTCCCCTCGATGGTAAGGGGCTTTTCGACGGTTAGATTAGCAACATGATGGCTTCCGGGCGGCAGTCGGACGGTCGTATTCGGGGGTGCAGCTGCCACAGCGGCCGCCACTGTCGGTTCATCTTCGCCAACGACGACCGAAACAGGGCGCGTCCGGAGCGATTCGGTTTCCGCGCGCATCTCATCGGCCCACTGTGAGCGTTCGGAAACGCGCGTGTCGAATCGAGCTTGGGTCAACCTGCCGTCAGTATCGATGTGATCGGACAGGTCACTCCACGGAACGACCTGCCCACCGTAGGAGTCGGCAAATTCGGTTGCAGCCCGTTTCTCCGAGAACGGGACTGGAGTTGGCCCCGTCGACGTGCTCGCTTCGCTTCCAACTACGACGTACGTTTCATCGGCTGGAACGAACGGGGGTGTCTCGGCATCGGTCCGCAACTTTCCCGCCTGAGTGACGGACACGTTGGTCCCCGCGAAGTCGGTGACGAACACTGAGATCGGTTGACCGAACTGTCTATCGTGGCCAGTTCGGTGCTGTTCTGCGACGTACGACTCGATTCCGTAGAACCCCACAACGTACCGGTATCCGGAGTAGTAGACCTGCAGTTTCGGAACAGTGAGGTTCTCGGAGTCGGTCTGCTGTGCAACAGCGGCCGTCATTCCGAGTGAGACAGTGTCTTCGAACGCCACAGGCTCACGCTCCGTCGCACCATCGACAGGGAACACGAACGAGCTACTCAACACCATAAGTGTCACTCCGACAGCGACCAACGCGTACCTTCCGGCCATCGCTTACTTTCCGAGCTGGGAAATCATCGTTGGGGTCACGTCTTCGAACGCGACGAGGTCGCCACCGTACTCCTGGCTGAATGCCTCTGCATCGGTCTCGTCGGAGAACGCAATCAGGTCCTTCCCCATCGTCCCGACGACCTCCGAGCCGACGACGAACGTGACTGATCGGGCGTCGACGAACGAGGCCCTGGCGACGTGGCGTGAGATGAGTTGCTGACCGTCGTCAGACCGAATTTCGTACTCCACCGACGAGTAATCGGTGACGTAGAACGCCTGGCGTGTCCACTCCTCCCGAGCAAAATCGAACTGGAACGCCTCCCAGGTACTGTCGAACCGTGCCGGGTTGGGATGGTCGTTCGGTTCGTTATCGGCGTAGAAAATTTCACTACTGGGACCGGGATGGTTCGGAATGACCATTCCACAGACATCGCAGCTGTCTTCTTCAGTGAGGGAGGTCGCTTCAGGCCGTTCGGTTTGGGTTGTGCCGTTGATGGACCCGGCACATCCTGCGAGAGCAGACGTCCCGAGTGTCACTGTCGCAGTTAGTACTGCTCGCCTATTCGGTCCGGGGGCCGCTCCCTCTGGACTGCGAGAGGGTTGGTGCTCCTCTTCATCGACGGACCCGCATAGGAAGCGTTCCATTCTGTTCCAGGAAACGCTATCGAAGCAGATATACTCGTGGTTGGCCTGTGCCAACTTCCAGGCGAAATATCCGGAGGGACCCCACTCGATGGTCTTCTCTGCGAAACTAATGCAGCAGTGTGGTGCTGTCGGATTACTCCGTTGTCGACCACGACCGGTGACTCACGACACGCTGAACGCAGAGGATGGCAAGGGTTACTGTGAACTCGATCTCCCGGACCGGTGTCTGTGATTGGGACTGCGTATTTGTGGTTTCTCACCGTCACCCAGTTACTGATTATCACTTTGTCAGGCTGTCCGTCACCCTGCGCCGACTTGGTGGAAACGACGACGGAAACGACATTATGCGTGAGTGAGCGACCCTTGCGGCTCCCTGTTAACACCCAACATTCATTGGTTTGCCATACTGCATACGCGTACCCGAACTCACTCCACATGGGATTTCAAAACAGCGCTGCTGATCCGTCCACCGACCCCAGGGCGAACTACGACTACCAGAGCGAGGCCGAACATGACTCGTCGCTCGTATCCGACCTCGAGGCGCTCGTCGACGGCGACGTACGCTTCGACGAGTACTCCAAGCAGATGTACGCGACAGACGCAAGCGCCTACGAAGTGACGCCCATCGGGGTCGTCTACCCGACCTCGACCGAAGATGTTGCGGCAGTGATGGGATACTGCGCGGACGAAGAAATCCCCGTCCTCCCCAGGGGTGGGGGCACGAGTCTCGCCGGCCAGTCGGTGAACAGGGCGATCGTCCTCGACTTCACGCGCGACATGACCGATGTCCTGGACGTCAAGCCGGAGGCTCGACGCGTCCGGGCTCGGACGGGAATCACCCTCGGGGAGCTCAATCGAACCCTCGAACCACACGACTTGAAGTTCGCGCCCGATCCGTCGACCGCTGACCGGAGCGCGCTGGGCGGCGCTATCGGCAACAACACGACCGGGGCGCACTCCCTGAAGTACGGAAAGACCGACGCTTACGTGGAAGAGGTCGAAGCGGTGTTGGCCGACGGGAGCGTCGAGACGTTCGGCGAAATCGCGGTCTCGGACCTTCGTGAGGGAGCCGATCTCGACGGAACCCGCCTCGAACGGATCTACGCGGAGGTCGTTCGGCTCATCGACGAGGAGTCGGCTGCCGTCGAGGATCGGTATTCGGATCTCAAACGGAACGTTTCGGGATACAACCTCGACGTGTTGATCGAGGAGGCAGCGCAGGGCTCCGTCAACCTCGCGCGTCTCCTGGTCGGTAGCGAGGGGACGCTTGCGATCGTTACCGAAGCGGAGGTACGCCTGGAACCGATTCCGGAGACGAAGGGCGTTGGACTGCTCACGTACCACGATCTGCTGGATGCGATGGAAGATGTCGGACAGATCCTCGAACACGACGCGGCGGCGGTCGAGGTGCTCGACGGGGTCCTCGTCGACCTCGCACGCGATCTCGATGAGTTTCGGGACGTGATCGGGATGCTACCCGACGAGACGGACTCGTTCCTGCTGGTCGAGTTCTACGCCGACACCGACGCCGAGGCCACAGCGCAGGTCGACCGACTCCTCGAAGAGAGAGTCGGCGACCTGGCGTTCGACGGGATGGCGGCGTACGACGCGGAGACCCAGGAGCAGTTCTGGAAGATGCGGAAGGCGTCGACGCCGATCCTGCTGTCGCGGACGGGGAATGAAAAACACATCGCGTTCATCGAGGATATCGCCATCCCGCCCGAACACCTTCCCGAGTACACCGCGGAGTTCAAGGAGATCTCCGAGAATCACGACACGTTCGGGAGCTTCTACGCCCACGCCGGCCCCGGCTGTATGCACGTCCGGCCGCTTATCAACACGAAAGCGGCCGAGGGGACCGAAACGATGGTGTCCATCGCCGACGCCGCCACAGATCTGGCAGTGAAGTTCGGCGGGAGCGTCTCCGGCGAGCATGGTGACGGCCGCGCACGGACCCAGTGGAACCGGAAGCTGTACGGCGACCACCTCTGGAACGTGTTTCGGGACCTGAAGACAGCCTTCGATCCCGACTGGCTGCTCAACCCCGGGAACGTCTGCGGAGATCACGATATGAGTGAGAATCTTCGGTTCGGCGAGAACTACGAGTTCGATGCCGGGTTCGACCCCGCCCTGGAGTGGGACAACGAGAACGGATTCCAGGGAATGGCCGAACTCTGTCACGGCTGTGGTGGCTGTCGCTCCAGTCAGGACGGGACCGGCGGGGTGATGTGTCCGACCTACCGGGCATCACAGGAAGAGATCGCCAGCACGCGCGGGAGAGCGAATCTCCTCAGGCAGGCGATGAGTGGTGAGTTATCTGACGACGAACAGGTCGATCCGGAGTTCATGCACGAGGTACTCGATCTCTGTATCGGGTGCAAAGGCTGTGCGATCGACTGTCCCAGCGAAGTGGACATGGCGAAGCTGAAAGTGGAAGTCGAACACGCCCACCACGAGAAACACGGCGCCGACATCCGGTCGCGACTGTTCGCCAACATCGACACACTCTCGAAACTGGGAACTGCAACGGCACCGCTGTCGAATCTCGGACCCACGATGCCGGGCGTGCGAGTCGTCATGGAGAAGCTCCTCGGGATCGCGCGCGAGCGCTCGCTCCCGACGTTCCATCGCGAGACGTTTCTGGACTGGTGGGCGGACCACGACGAGTCGGTCGTGAGTGAGTCTGGCGCGGACCGCCAGGTCGTGCTGGTTCCGGACGTCGTCACGAACTACACCAACCCGGCGGCGGGGAAGGCGGCGGTCAGAGTGCTCGAAGCCGCTGGCGTCGACGTCGAGGTCGCCGGGGCGATCACCGACAGCGGCCGTCCGGCGCACTCGAAGGGGCTGCTGGATGAGGCGCGGAAAACGGCCGAATCCAACGTCGAGATACTGGACCCATACGTCGAGGATGGCCGTGATATCGTCGTTGTCGAACCGTCCGACGCCGTCATGTTCCAATCGGACTACCTCGACCTGCTATCGTCCGGCGCCGCTGCCCGCGTAGCCGGGAACAGCTACGGCGTATTGGAGTACATCGATACCTATCGGCTCGACGAGTCACTGGACGTTGACGGGTCCACAGAGCGACTCACCTACCACGGCCACTGCCACCAGAAGGCGGTCAAGAAGGACCACCACGCGGTCGGTGTCCTCCGCCGGGCCGGCTTCCGGGTCGACCCACTGGACACCAGCTGCTGTGGGATGGCCGGGACGTTTGGCTACGAGGCGGAACATTACTCGATGAGCCAGGCGATCGGGTCGATGCTGTTCGACCGGATCGACGACAGCGACGGCGACGCCGTCGTCGCACCGGGCGCGTCGTGCCGGACACAGATCGGTGACGAGTACAGCGAGAAACCGGCTCACCCGATTGAACAAATCGCCGACGCGCTCGCGTGAACCCTCTCACGGTGATTCGAGAGCGCCCCAACAAGTTGCCCCCTCTCAGGGCTCTTTCACGAATCGCGACACAACGGGGCGGCTCCATGAAGCGCTGCCCGGCTGTCAGTCGAGATCGGGCCGGGAGAGTTCCGTCTCTTTGGCGGTGATGATCTCCAGCAGGGCCGGCGTTCCGGCTTCTGTCGTTTCGATGGCGCGTTCGAGCGCCGGTGCAACTTCTTCGGGATCCTCGACGCGCTCGCCGTCGCCGCCGAGCGCGTCGCCGACATCGGCGAAGTCGCCGCTGAAGGGCGTGTCGTACGACGCCATCGCGTAGTTGTTCAGGTGGATTGTGAGGATTGGGGCGTCCTCCCGGACCGCCGTCTCGAAGTCCATCCCGGTCATCCCGATTGCCCCATCGCCCATGATGTTGAGACAGAGCTTCTCGGGAAAGCGGAGCTTCGCGCCGATCGCGAGTCCGAGGCTGTAGCCGAGTTGCGTCGTTTTTCCCCAGCCGATGTAGGAGAGCGGTTCGTCCGTTTCGTAGAACGGCGCGAGGAAGTCCCGTGGGTTGCCGGCGTCGGCCGTGATGATGGTCTCTGCGGGGTCGACGACGTTCGTGATCTCGTGGATTACTCGGTACGGGTTGATCGGCGTCTCCTCGGCGGTCAGCTTCCCCTCCCACTCGTCGAGCCAGTCCGATTTCACCGTCGCGATCTCGTCGGCGACGTCGTCGAACCGGCCCCGGTCGTCGGCCACGTTGTCATCGACCGCGTCGACCAGCGCGTCGAGAACGAGCTGCGCGTCACCGACGAGCGACAGATCCGAGGCGACGTCCTTGTCGATATCGGTTGGGTCCAGCGTCGAGTGGATGACTGTCTTCCCCTCGGGAACGGTGATGCCATACGTAGTCTGCGTGAAGCTACAGCCGACACCGAAGAGCACGTCACATTCGTCGAAGAAGTGTGCCAGGGGCGCAGGTTCGCTCTTGCTTCCGGCGCCCAGCGAGAGTGGATGGCTCTCGGGGAACGCGCTCTTGCCGTTGAGGCTGGTGGCGACTGGCGCCTCGAGCGTTTCGGCGAGCGCTCGCAGTTCGTCCCACGCCCTGGCGTAGTGGACGCCCTGTCCGGCAAAAATAACTGGATTCTCCGCGTCGGCGAGGGCTGTGGCGATCTCCGGGATCGAACCGGGGTCCGGGCCGGCGCGGTTACTACTCGACGGACTGTACTCGAAGTTCTCTGGGGCGTCCTCCCAGAACACGTCCTTCGGGACCTCGACGACCGCCGGGCGACCGCGGCCGTTGCGCGCCGCGCTGAATGCCCGGCGGAGTGTCTCTCCAACCGCATCGGGATCAGTGAGCTGTTCGCAGCGTTTGCTTACGGGCTGGTAGTTCACCAGCGAGTTGAACTTCGGGTCGACGTCCGTCTTCGACCGGTCGTAACCCGCCGGGATCGCCACCAGCGGTGCGGATTCGCCATACGCCTGTGCGATGGCGCCGATGGCGTTCTCGGTCCCTGGGCCGTGCTGACAGGCGAAGGCGACGACCTCGTCGCCGGACGTGAGTCGACCGATCGCGTCGGCCATGTGGACTGCCGTCCGTTCCTGGCGGGTGATGATTGTGCGGATACCAACCTCCTCGGCAGCGCCGGTGTCAAAAAGCGGATTGCTCGGGAACCCGAACAGATACTCGACCCCTTCCTCTTTCAGTGCTTCTGCGATGGCTTCTGTTACGTTCATCGGTAATCATCTCGCGCGGATAAGGTGGGTTCCGGTCTGGGGTAAAATAAGAGTACGTGTGGGAGTGATTCCGCTACGGATTGCTCGCTGGTGAGTGACAGTTGTCGCTGTCCCGGTGAGTTCCCCGAGATTTGGGTAGGCTGTCGGGGAGTGCTCGGTACAGCGGGTGGAGGTCCAGCGAGTAAGCGAGCGAGATGGCTCACTCCATGGATTCTACGGGAGTCCAGCAGTCACACTGGATCCATCCATCTTCGCGTTGTTCGTCGTAGATCATGAGTTCCCCGTCACGGGTTTCGACGTTCGAGTATCGGTCGAGAGACACTGCATCTATGCCGATCGATGGGGACCGGCGGAATCTGTCTGGTGTATCGAGGGCCATTGGTTGTGCTCCGTGTGCTCGGGATTCGTTTCCCGTCCAAGAGGTAGTTACGTCTCGTAACTTGTAACTGTTCGTGAACCCCGGCGTTACCCGGTTACCAGGGAGCCACTACGCGACGGAGCTGAACTGAGAGCGCTCTGCGCTCATTTTCGGCCTCCTGCTAACTTCGATGCGACGGGAAGCGATTTGAGTCGGAGCATCGAGAGCGTGCCAACTGCGGGACCGATCGCCAGCGGCGCGAACGCCCACCGCCAGCCGACGATATCGACGATCACTGGGACCAGCTGAATGGAGAGCGTGGTGAGGAGGAACCCGATTGCCGTCTGGAGGGTCAGTGCGGTACCGACGTAGGACTCCTCGGCCAACTCCGAAACCGCCGCCGAGAACTGGGCTGAATCCGCAACGATAGCGAATCCCCAGATCAGGACGAATGGGACGAGGAGGAACAGCGACCGGCCGAAGAGAACCCCTGCCAGAAGACAGGAGAGACCGCTGAGCACCATACTCAGGCTGGTGATAGTCGTCCGTCCGAACCGGTCGGCAGCCACCCCCGCAACCACCGCTCCCGCCCCGCCGATCGCGATTGCGCCGAAAGCGAGCAACGAGGCGAGACCGGACGACTCGCCGCTCCCACCGTTTGCGGCCATACTCGCGATCAGAAACGCAGGTATCCACGTCCAAACCGCGTACAGCTCCCACATATGGCCGAAGTACCCACCGTTGGCCAGCATCGTTCCGCGGTCTCGCAGAATACGACCGATTGCGGACGGGTCGAACGGAGCCGCCGGTGATTGGTACGGCCCTGGGTTCACCATCAGTGCCAGCAGCCCGCCGATAGTTGCCAGTCCAGCGGCACCGTACAGGACGACCCTCGGCTCCCCAACGCCGCCGATTGCACGAAGGAGATGCGGCAGCGCCGATCCGACCGTGAGCGCGCCCACCAGGACGCCGATGGCGAACCCTCGTCCCTCCCTGAACCAGCCAGCCAGTATCTTCATTCCGGGTGGATAGACGCCTGCGAGTACGACCCCGGTCAGGAACCGCAACGCGATAGCCGGTTCCGCGGTGGTGACGACACCGGCAATCACGGCTGTGAAGGCTGCACCGGCGACGGCAGAACCGGCAAACAGGTATCGGGGACGGATTACGTCCGATAGCGTGAGTGCAGACGACACGAACGCCCCCACGACGAACCCGATCTGGACGGAAATAGTGAGCCAGGCCGTCTCGGTCGCTGTCAACCCCCACTCGGTGGCTAACTCCGGAGCGGCGGCAGTCGCACTGAACCAGAGTGACATCGCCAGCAACTCCGCGGCGGCGATCAGCAACAGCACTCGGCGTTTCTCGGAAAACATTCTCTACGGTCGCCCTGAAACGGGATACGTATAAAAACCATCAGTAACCGTTCGGTAAGGGGTCACACGCCGATGGGACGATAGCCTGATACTCCTCCCGTGTTGCTACGGCAGGAGTAGTGGCTGTCCTGTCGCGATACTGCCGACCGCGAGATAGAACGTCGTCCCGACCGCTGCGTTCGTCGCCACAACGAGGTCGGGGTCGCGCTGGGGCAGTGCGTGGCGCAGGAGGGGAACGTCGGTGAGCTCCGGTCGGGTCAGGAAGCGGTTCATCAGGACGCCGAACGTCCCCACGAGCAGCGGGCCCGTAGTGACGCTGTTGAGCAGTCGAAACAGCCTCGTGGTGGTGGAATCTGTGAGCGAAAACGTCGCGATGGGCCCGAGGACAATCGATGGGGCCGGGAGCACGTGTACTGCGCTGCCGTAGTTCGCATAGAGGAACAGGGCGCTCCCGAATACGATTGCCAGGAGTTTGACGGTCCCCGTTCGACGGGTCGGGAGGGGTCGGGGAACGACGAACACGCCCAGGACGAAGACGGCGTTCATGCCGAACCACGGGCCGAAGTTCTGTATCGCGAGGGGAAGGCCAGTCGCGAGGATCCCCATACTGATCCAATCGAGACTCAGCAGCCTCGTCTTTGGACACGCCCCGGCGAGGAGCTGCGCTCGGTGCACCGGGTGAAGCATGTGGAGGGTCGCTCTCGCGAGCAGGAACATCGGCAGAAGCAACAGATACGCGAACAGTCGCAGCTGGAGCCCTGCAGGCGTGGCGACCGCACCGATGGCGACGGCCGTCGAGAAATCGAGAACGCCGTTGACGAACCAGAACGTGAGCAGCGACGGAGCGAACAGACAGCCGTTCAGTATCGTCGCGAGGTGCCCCGCAGAGTACGAGAACTCCTGTGCGAACAGTTCAGCGAACGCTCCGCGGAGGGCAACCCCGGTATCGAGTACAGAACCGAGCCGTTCACGAGTGCTCCGGAGACTCATTCAGGTGTCAGTCGGTCGATTTTCCTGGTCCGAGCCCGGATCTGCGGGGACGCGACGGGCCCATCGCTCGGACCGCGTCGCTCACTCCGAGACATCACGGGCCGCCGATCCGACGATCTTGCTCAACGTGGGATGGGCGTGGATCGTCCCCGCGACCTCCTCGGCGGTGAGCCCGGTTCGCATCGCGAGGACAACCTCGTGAAGCAGTGTCGAGGCCTGCTCGCCGATTGCGTGCGCGCCGAGGATCTCGCCGTCAGGTGCGGCGAGCAGCTTCAGGAACCCATGTTCGAGTTTCTTCGCACGCCCCATCGCCGAGTCGCTGTACGCCGCCCGCCCGACCACGTACTCCGTCCCGGCCTCGATGAGGGCCTGCTCGGTCGCGCCGACGCCGGCAATCTGTGGCTCGGTGAAGATCGTGTGAGGCATCGCGGAGAGGTCGATCGGGGTCCGTTCCTCGTGGACGACGTTCGAAACGGTGTCGCGAGCCTCGTAGTCTCCCGAGTGTTTGAACAGCGCATTTCCCGCGATATCTCCCTGTGCCCAGACGTTCTCCGCGCTGGTCTCCAGGTACTCGTTCGTCTCGATGAAGCCGTTGTCGTCGACGGCGATGCCCGCGGCGTCGACGTCGAGTGTGTCACTATTCGGACGGCGGCCGAGGGCGACCAGCACCTCGCTTCCGGTAACGGTCAGTTCTTCTCCGGCCTCGGTTTCGGCGTGGACGGCATGCTCACCGTCGATTTTATCGACTGCTGTCACGCGGTATCCAGTGTGGATGTGGTGACGGTCGGCGGCGATCTCAGTAAACGTCCGGGCGACGTCATCGTCCTCGCGAGGGAGCAGCGAGTCCATCATCTCGACGATGGTCACGTCCGTCCCCACGGACTCGAAGACGTAGCCGAGTTCAACAGCGATGTAACCGCCACCCATGATGACGAGGCTCTCGGGTGGCTCCCGGAGAGACAGGGCATCCTGACTCGTGAGGAAGTCGACCTCGTCGAGTCCATCTATCGGCGGCACGATCGGCCGACTCCCGGCGGCGACGACGGTTTTCTCGGCCGTGACAGCCTGGCCGCCGAGTTCGACGGTCCGCTCGTCGAGGAATTTCGTTCGCTCGTCGAACAGCGTGAGGTGCTCGGTTTCACGATAGCGTGCCTCCATCTCCTCGGCGATCGCGCCGAGCAGCTCGTCCATCTCGTCGACAACGGCCGCGTGGTCGGTACTCGCTATCGTTGCGTCGACGTGGAACCGGTCGGCTTCTCGGACATGGTTGGCCGCATTCGCGGCCTGGATGAGCATCTTCGAGGGGTTACACCCGCGGTTGAGACAGGTCCCACCGAGGGGCCCGGGTTCGACAAGTGCCGTCTCCAGCCCCGCCTCCGCTGCGGCAGCAGCGACGTTGTTGCCTGTACCGCCACCGATTACGAGAACGTCGAACTCAGCCATACGTACCGTACCATTCAAAGCCATCATAAAGAACCTCTCGCGGGGGTTCGTCGCTGTTGCAATGCCGCCGCTCCGTTTGGATCCCGGTCACTGTCGGGTAACGGAGAGACACCGAATGAGACCGGGACCGGCTCTCTGTGTGGCTCTCTTACACAACAGGGACGTTTTGATATGCTCGTGGTTCCTCGTTCCGCCTGTACAGTGACGCTTCCGTCAACCAACGAGCGACTCAACACGATCCGCAGTCTGACGGATCTGGGCGCGCTCGCAGAGTGGTACGGGGTTGGGTCCCACCATGAGGCGTATTTCCGGGCGAAACGGGACTGGGAGATTGCCGTTGCAGCGCACCAGCGAGAGACACCGGCTCCGACGGGGTTACCCGGAAGCACCATCGTGATCGGCGGAACCGACTTTCACGTCCACGGCATCACACACGCTGGCACACAAGCGGAGCGGTCGTTCCTCCGCGATCACGTCGCGCAGTTTCTCGCCCGTGATGCAGCCGTCTACTGCGAGCAGGGTATCCGGCCGCTGTATTTCGATGGGTTCGACGATGTCTGTGAGATGGACGACTACAGGTGGGCGATGCAGGAGTGTGCATCGATGGATATCGATTCACATCTTGCGGAAGTTCCCGAAACGGGATTCGACGCCGTACTGGAGGACATCGCATCGGTTGCCGGCCAGTTCCGCGAGGCGACGTTCTCGCTCATCGAATCGGGAGGTTCGATATACGGCGACCAGTTCGAGCGAACGCTGGGTGACGTCGCCGCCGCGTTCACGACGGATCACGCAGACCTGGCAATCGGCGAGAGTTACACGGCGTTCTCCCTGAGTCGTGCTGCGAGCCGAAACCCGACGCAACTTGGTGCGCTCCAGCGGTATTACGATCGGACGTTCCTCCCCCAACCGCTCGAACGTGAGTGGCTTCGAGCGCACGATCCGGAACTCGAGATCGTCACACATGCACGGAACGGACGGATGGCCGATTACGCCGTCTACCACGCCGGCAACGCTGCGGAGGTCCATCTCATCGTCGGTGCAGCGCACCAGCCGGGTGTCAGGTACTATCTCGAACGCCACCAGAACGACCGCGAGCTCCCCGAGCCCTTCAAGTTGTTTTGATATCGAGTTCAGGGTATCGTCCGGGTCCGCGAGTGGGACGGGGTAAGCCGTCTCCATGCGCAACCAGCTCTTGCTGTACGCAGTTCGATCTTGCAGGTCAAAATACTCAGTCCACGCTGGGCTGATACCGGCCGAATTATCCGAAGTGGGAGGGGTTACCCGATGGGCCGTCACAGAACGTTGTATGCAACGCCGGTTTCAGTTTTATCCGCTCTATCTGACTCGGTTCGTCGGAAGTCTCGGGTTCATAACCCTACTGACGCTGCTTCCGACATACATCGAAACGCTCGGGGCGACGGGGGTCGTCGCTGGTCTATTCGTCACGGCTCTGGGAATCGGCAGAACGGTCGCGATCATTCCGGTCGGTTGGGCTGCGGACCGCTACGACAAGCGTTCGGTCTTGCTCATCTCGCTGATCTCCAGTGCGATCGCGTACTCCCTCTTTACGCTCGTCGAAACGTCGTTCGGCTTCATTTTAGCACGGACACTGCAGGGGTTAGGTGTCGTCGGGACCGGGATGGTGAGCCTGGCGTTGGTTGGTGAGACTGCGACCCCCGACGAACGAGCGAATCAGATCGGGAAGTACAACTCCTGGCGGATGGCTGCGGGGATTACCGGAACGTTGGGTGCCGGCGCGCTGTACGATTTCTATGGGTTCGACCCGATATTCGCAGCGTTGGTGGCACTGTTCGTCCTCGCTATCCTCACGATCTGGCTCCTCGTCGAGGCAGACGAGACGCGTATCGAGGGATTCGCGTTCTTCGATCTGGCGCTGAACGACCGGATCCTCACGATCACGAGTTTCCGGGCCCAGTACGCTGTTTCGGTGACACTCATCCGGAACTGGGTGCCGATCTTCGTTGGCCTCTCGGTCGCCAGAGGTGGGCTTGCCCTGAGTGCGACCGCCGTTGGTGCGGTTATCGCAGCGGAGAAGTTCACCAACATGCTCGGACAGCCACTGACGGGACGGCTTTCTGATACGTACGGTCGTGGGTTATTTGTCGCAGTCGGAGGCGCGAGCTACGGGGTTGTCGGGTTGCTCATTCCATTCGCCCCGGCGATAAGCCAACATCTCGATCTCTCCCCGACGGTGCCGTTCCTCGGAACAGTCCCTGCGGTGTTTTTTGTCCTGCTCGGGTTGAACGGGCTTCTCGGGGCAGCAGATAGCTTCCGGGAACCCGCGAGTATGGCGCTGTTTGCGGACGAGGGCAAAGGGAGCGGTATCGCGAGCAGCTTCGGCATCCGAGGACTCGTCTGGCGACCGGGCGCACTTCTTGCCCCGTTATTGGGCGGGTACCTCATGGACGGCATCGGAATGGAGTGGGTGTTCTTCGTTGGAGGAGCCGCAGCGCTGACCGGCGCGGCTACCTTTGTCGGCATCGTTACCGTGGAGTACGGGACCCAAGAACTTTTCAGGTGGTGAGAGAGTACCACCGGAGGCCGGATACACTCGTAAATATCTAACGGGGACGTGGCCTGGAATTACCAGTCGGAGCTACCTTAACTGGGCTGTGACCCGTCCGTTCTCGTAGGAGAGTGAGTTCCGAACACCACCCGACAACCGAGTGGAGGAGCGAGCGACAGCCCATCGAGACACCACTGTTTACCGATGCCGAGACGGCGCTACACAAAACGCGTGATATCGTCGGCCGCAAGTGGCATCCTGTGTTGCTGTATTATCTGCTTCAGGACGGACCGTTGGGATTCAACGAACTCAAAGAGCGTACTGACAGTATTTCCTCGAAGATGCTCTCGGAAAGCCTCTCGGACCTCGAAGACGCAGAACTGGTCACGCGGGAGTTGCTCAACGACCAACCCCTCCGCGTAGAGTATGCCATTTCGGAACAGGGTCAGGCACTCGGCCCGGTTATCGAGGAGATGATCAACTGGGGCATTCAGGAGGACAAGTGAACTACCCTCCTACGCGGTCCTCGTCGTTGTCGGCAGTCCAGGAAACAACTGGTAGCAGCCGAAAGAGCTGCCGACGGTAGAGAGGCGACTCCTGACCGAGAAGGGAAAGGTCGATCAGATCCCTGAACAGTACCGACTGTCACGGCACGTGCGGTATCTGTCTCTGCTGTACAGAATTCCGGGTAACTCGGCGGTAAGGGGTAACTATCAAGTATCCTATATTATTACGCATCTGGGGTTGTTACAGAGACATGGTATTAGTTACCATGTCAAAACTGCCAAGACGTTCAGTCCTTATCGGTGCCGGAACGGCCGGTTTGGCCGGTATCCTCGGGTCGACCCCGGCGGCCGCCAAAGCCCAACAAGTCGAGAAACACAAACGCGCGAACGAACAGTTCGCCGTCGAAACCACCCAATCAGCCGGGAACAGCGTCCACTGGATCCTCCCGGGGCCGAGACGGATCGACCCATATGTGTTCGGAACCCCGTCCGGCGGTCCAAGCACCCCGCAACGCGGCGACGACCATATCGCGCACAAGATATGGTACTTCGAGCAAAACCGGCCGGACGTCGTCGGGCTGTTGGCGGGCGACGACGATCACGATCCCCTGCCGCTCCCAGTAGGCTTGCCCGAGATGGCCAGGAAGACGAACGATGAAGGCGATCGATACACGAAGACGAAAATACCGGTTCCGTTCGGCGACAATGTGGCAGGGTCGGACGAGAAGCAGAAACTCGACGGAGCCTTAGACCTGACGTACATCGACAGGACGGGATTCGAAGGACAGGAAACTGGCGAGGACGAGATCGATCTCGACATCTGGTTTACTGACCCGGCCGGGAACGATTACGAACTCGACATCCACCACCTCGAACGTCACGACGGAGCACACCTCCACGGGCGGGGGGTGGTGACGGGCGCGTACATGCACGGGATAACCAGCATCGGCACCCCCCTCATGCCGACACAGTACGCCTTCGGCTCCCTCTGGGCCGTGGGTGACCTCCTGGTTAACGGCGAAGTAACCGCCGAGCAGAACAGGGATCGCACTATCCACCTGATGACCACCCAGACCGTCCGGACGGCGGACTACAACCTCGCCATCGACGAGGAACTCCCGCTGGGTGACGATGGAAACCCTGACCCGTACCTCGGCAGCCACTCCCAGACGCACGTATTTCTCCCGCCGATCAAAGAAACGGATGACGGCCCCAGACGCGTCCCCCTAAAGACTGCGTTCAAACCCCCGAATGGAAAGCCCCAGCCGTTTATCCACTTCATGTTCGACGAGGACGAGGTACGAATTGATCGGTCGGCCCATCCATCCAAAGGCCAGAAGTAGCCTGGGGTGGGCAGACGGGGCAATTTTCATCATATCTTCGAGATATCTTGCAGTGTTTGTCCCCAGTCGGATTCATCGCCACCGGTCACCTGAACGACCACACCGGCTCCGTTGCGCTACATCCAGCTACGCGGATGCCGACCGCCGAACCCACTCTTCGAGGGTGAACCCGTCGTACTCGGTGCGGGCGAGCAGAATCCACTCGTCCTCGTCCCAATTCGGGAAGTACGAGTCGCCTTCGTACTCACCCGGGACGCGGCTCAGCGCCATCCGGTCGACGACGGGCTGGAAGAGGTCGTAGATGCCCGCGCCGCCGATGACGTAGGCCCGATTCGCGTCGAGTGACTCGGCGACTTCGACCGCGTCGTCGACGCCGGCAGCGTGGTGTGCCGTCTCCGCATCGAACGCAGTGACCGACCGGCTCAGGACGATCTGGGCCGACCCGGGGAGGTTGTGCCGCATCGCGTCGAAGGTGACCCGGCCCATGATTACGGCCGAGTCAGCGATCCGTTCGCGGTACTGCTGTGTGTCCTCCGGGATGTTCGGCCACGGGATGTCCCCGTCCTTGCCGATAACCCCGTTCTCTGCCACTGCGGCGACTGAGATGAGTTCCATACAGGGTGGATACGTGTGGGTGGCAATTAGTTACCCCGTCCGACGCCCGCGTACTCGACGCGGGTCAGGTCGGCGATCTCCTTCTTCCAGGTCGTCAGGTCTCGGCGTTCGAACCCCGAGAGGCTGTCGTGGCCACAGGCACGCGCCATGACAGACATCAGTTCGACCGCCACGACCGTCCAGAATGAGGTAGTCCGCGCCCGCCTCGAGCGCGAAGTCGATGTCGTCCTCGACGTGCTGGGCGGAGAGTTTGAAGCCGATCGGGATGCCGCCGCCGACCTCACGGACGCGGTCGGCCATGTCCGCGAAATCCCCGGGCGTCCGCAGGTCGGAGAAGCGGGGCGGACTCACCGCATCGGTTCCCGGTTCGATGTCGCGAACTTCGGCGATACGCCCCTGAACCTTCTCGCCGGGCAGGTGCCCGCCGGTCCCTGTCTTCGCCCCCTGTCCGGCGTTGAAATGGAACGCTTGCACCTCCTCGACGAGCTCGATGTCCCAGCCGACCTCCCCTGTCGCGTACTCGTAGAAGTACCGGGAGTTCGCCTCCTGCTCTTCGGGGAGCATTCCCCCCTCACCGGAACAGACGCCCGTACCCGCCTGCTCGGCGCCCTGCGAGATGGCGATTTTTGCCTCCTCGCTGAGGGCACCGAAGCTCATGTCGCTGACGAACACCGGGATGTCCAGTGTCAGCGGGGTCCCGGCGTTCGGCCCGATAACCGGTTCCGTCTCCACGGGTGCGTCGTCGAGGGGCGTGCTGGCGAGTTGTGCAGTCAGTATCTGGAGGTCGTCCCAACTGGGGAGTTCGTTACGGGGAACGCCAATCGCCGAGATGCATCCATGGTCGCCGATCCCCTCGGGCCCCTTCTGGGCGAGTTCCTGGATATACTGGGTGTGGGGCTCCTTCTCCGGGTTCGGATCGCCGTAGAATCGGGGTTTCCGGCACTATCCGGGTCCTCGGGCTCCTCGTACGGTTGCGGGTTCTCCCCGGCCCACTCGGCGACTTCGGCGGCGTCGACGAACACGGCGTCGTCGTCCTTCTCGACCCAGGCGGTGAACTTCTCCAGCACTTCGGAGTTGTCGTACTCGCTGACGCCCGTGTCGTAGCGGTAGTCCCACCCGTGGACGCCACAGATGAGGTTCTGTCCCTCGGCGTAGCCGTCGCCCAGTAACACGCCGCGATGCAGGCAGCGGCCGTAGAGGACCGACACGTCCTCGTCGTCCCGGATAACGACCAGGTCGACCCCGTCGGCTCGCGCGTGTGCCGGTTCGCGGTCTTCGAGCTCGCTCCAGCTTGCAACGTGCTCCGGCGAGCGCGCATTGGAACGGGTCATCGATGCCACCGGCAAGTCGCCGGGTTCGGCCCGCGAGCCGAGCGGTTCGTGCGTGTTCGGGACGTTCTGCTGGTACGTCTGGTCGTCATGGGTTTCGCAACACGGCCGTCGAGGCTCGATAGACTCTCGAACGGGCGGTCACCGACAACAATCGCCACGCGCGGCTGCGGAGGGTGTCGATACATCGCCCTTCTACCGTTGCGTTGTCCCCTGGCTGCTTCGCTCACAGCGGAGCAATTCAGCCCGAATCATAGAACGTTCATGCGGCCGTGCAACCGGGTTCCACGGCCGATACACCCCTATTTATCAATAGCCCGAATAGCTGGGTATGGCAACGGATTACCCGGACCGCCAGCCAATCGGTCAAATCGAATCGACGATCAGTTCGATCAAGAAGATGCTCGTGGTCGGAGCCGTCTTCGCCCTCGTGGGCTACCTGCTCATCGGCATGGCGTTGTTCTTCGAGCTGACCTCGTTCCATCCGCTATTGGACAGCTTCTTCAGTTCCTTCCCCGAGACGAGTCTCGCCGGCGGAAGCGGTGGGACGAGAGGCGGGCAGGTTAATTCGGCGCTGGCCTCCATCCACAAGTGGCCCTCGACGCTGCTGTGGCTCAAACTCGGCGGTGTCGGGCATATCCTCGTGGGCATCTTCTTCGCGCTGGTCGCCATCGTCCGCGCGCTGAGCATCATGCCCCACCGACTCAGCTACGAGATGGAGCGCGCACAGGAGTGAGTTAGCTCAGAACTGTTGTGAGTATGCGGATGCAGACGGCCCGCGGAGCCGCCGTTCGACCGATTCAGACCGGCTCCGAGTCAGTGATGATCTCGACGAGGGCGGGCCCGTCGTGGTCGATGGCCGTCTCGAGCGCATCGTCGAGGTCGGCCTCGTCGTCGACGGAGACGCCGTGACCGCCGCAGTTCTCGGCGAACTCGGCGAAGTTCGGGTTCTGCAGGTCGGTCTGCCAGACGTCCCAGCCGCCCGTCCGCTGTTCCTTGCTGATCTTGCCGAGTTCGTCGTCGTTGAGCAGGACGTGCGTGATGTTCATGTCGTACTTGACGGCGGTCGTGAACTCGCTCATGTACTGGCCGAAGCCGCCGTCGCTGGAGACGGAGACGATCTTGCGTCCGGCGAATGGAGTGTCCGCTTCCTGCGTGGCTGCCCACGCGCCCAGCGCCGCCGGGAACGCGAAGCCGATCGAGCCGAGATAGCCTGACATGAGCACGGACTGGTGTTGGGGCTCGAAGTACCGGCCGAATGCGTAGGTGTTGTTACCGACGTCGACGGGAATGATTGCGTCGGCCGGAAGGAGACGGGTCATCGCATCGAAGGCCGTGGCGTAGTTGACCCCTCGTTCGGGCGTCTCTGCCCGCCGTGTCGCCTTCTCCTCGCGCCAGATCTCCCACCGCTGGGCGAGTTCCGCGCGCTGGCTCTCCGCCTCGACGCCGTCGATACGTTCGTGGAGTTCTTCGAGTGTGACGCCGATCTCACCCCAGACAGGTACGTCGATACTGTGGAACTTGCCGAGCGTCATCGCGTCGAAATCGACGTGAATCGTCGGTTTGTACTCCGCGATCCCCGTGTGGTTCGAGAAGCTCGCGCCGAACACGGCCAGCAGATCCGACTCGTTCATGAAGTGGCTCGCGATAGGCGTCCCGCTACGGCCGAGGACGCCGCCGGCGAGCGGGTGGGAGTCCGGCACCTGGCCTTTCGCCTTGAACGTGGTCAGTATCGGGCAGTCGAGTCGCTCCGCTAGCTCGACGATTTCGTCCATCTCGAACCGGGCGCCGTGGCCGACGACGATGACGGGTCGCTCCGCGGTTTCGAGCAGGTCCACCGCGTCGTCGAGTGCGTCCGCTGGTGGGCTGATGTCGCGTTCGGTGATGCGGCCTTCGGGGT
This sequence comes from Halolamina sp., assembly GCF_036626355.1. Taxonomy (GTDB): domain Archaea; phylum Halobacteriota; class Halobacteria; order Halobacteriales; family Haloferacaceae; genus Halolamina. The sequence goes on from NZ_JAZKRY010000021.1 coordinate 35,067, forward strand.
CACCGGGGTCGACACCCTCAGCAGACTGGGTCTGGATTTCGTCCGGGAAGATGAGGTGCGAGACGCCGCGTTCGAGGATGGCCGTTTTCGCCGCTCTGGTCGCGAGCTCGGCGTGCTGGCTATCGGGCAGCACGGTGGCCTCGAATTCGGCCACCTCGCCGTACGCCGCTTCGAGGTCGACCTCCTGGAAGTTCCCCGTACCGAGGACCTGTGAGTCGACCTGCCCGGTGAGCGCGATGGTCGGCGACCGGTCGACGGTGGCGTCCCACAGCCCCGTGAGCATGTTCGTCGCACCGGGACCCGCAATCGAGAAGCAGGCGGCAGGACGACCGGTGAGTTTCCCGTAGGCCGATGCGGCGAACGCGCCGGCTCCCTCGTGGCGGACGCCGTAGTACGTGAGGTTCCCCTGCGTGGCTTCCCGCCGGAGCGCGTCAGCGAGACCGAGGTTCGAATGCCCGACGATGCCCCAGACCTGTCGAACGCCCCAGTTGGTCAGCGTCTCGGCGATCACGTCGGAGACCGTCCGCTCGTGAGGCGCTTCCTGTGGGAACCCGACGTAGATCCCGTCCTCACGCTCCTCGACTGGGAACGTCTCCACGCAGTCGTCGTGGGGGCCGGGCGTCTCGCCGGTTAGCGGGTCGAAGTCCCAGCCGTGCCACGGACACCGCAGGAGGCCCGTCTCGATAGCGCCCTCGCCGAGCGGGCCGCCCTGATGCGGGCAGTTGTTGTCGAGGGCCGCGTACTCGCCATCGTAATGGGTTACCGCGACGGTCGAATCGCCACAGCTGACCGGTTCGACCCGGCCTTCTGGCAGTTCCCCTGGCTCAAGTGCCTTGTACCACTCCATGGGTGCAGAACCACTGGTGGGTGTGTCCGACGCCATTCGTGCGGTACTGAAATCGGGCAACCCACCTAACCGTACGGTAACTACAGAGTTACCTACTGAGACCCAGACTCCGGAAAGCTCTGGAGAGAAATCCCTCCGGAGTATAGGGAACGATCAGTGCCGACTCGGCATCACCTATTCATACTGCCGGACAGAAGTCAGTACAGACTCGCTCACCAGTCTCTGGCTCTCAC
>NZ_JAZKRY010000022.1:0-35692 GCF_036626355.1 Halolamina sp.
CCGTCCAGACGGGCGGGCGTGTGCCGGGTATCTCACTCAGGGCCACAGAACTCTCGTACTCGCCTAAGATTCGGACAGCCATGACCGAACTCACCCGACCGACCATCGCCGCAACGCTCACCAGGTATCCGAGGAGGTAGGCGAGGACTCCGGCGGGAACCGATCGGCGAAGCGGAAGATACGTGAAGGCCATAAAATACGAGTGAACATGTTCCGTTCCGCTGTACGCGAATCTGAATGTCGAGGGAGAACGTCCCTGGTCCGTGTCGACCCGGTCTGTCGTCGACGCTCTCCCTCAGAAGGGTCCGATCCCCATCGTCGACGCCGCGATTGTGGCTGAGGCGACGACGACGGTGAGGACGATAATGGTCCAGTCCCGTGTGCGCAACGAAGAGGAGGGGTGACCCAACTCAGTCGTGTCGGAACGCGCGCTGCCCGGTCATCACCATCGCCAGCCCGAGTTCGTTCGCGGCCTCGATGACGTCGTCGTCGTTCACCGAGCCACCGGGCTGGATAACCACTTCGATGCCGGCCTCGGCGGCCGCCTCGATGGCGTCCGCGAACGGGATGAAGGCATCCGAAGCGACGACAGCGCCGTCGGCGGATTTCCCCTCGGCGTCCGTCTCGGCCTTCATCGCCGCCAGCGTGACGGCGTCGACGCGTGAGACCTGCCCCATCCCGACGCCGACGGTCTCGGTTCCCTCGGCGATGAGGATGCCGTTGGATTTCACGTGTTTCAGCACCTTCCACGCGAACAGCATCGTCTCGATCTGTTCGTCGGTTGGTTCGCGTTCGGTGACCACATCCAGGTCATCGCGGGTCACAGTCGAGCGGTCGCGCTCCTGGACCAGTCGCCCGCCGACGAGCGCCTTCTCCGTGAACCGCTCCGTGCGGTCCGCCGGGCCGAGCGTGCCGTCCGTCCGCGCACCCACATCGAGTACGCGGAGGTTCCCTTTCTCGGACAGCGTGTCGAGGGCGTCGTCGGTGTAACCCGGCGCGACGACGACCTCCTTGAAGGAGTCGACGATCTCCGTCGCCGTCTCCGCGTCGCACTCGCGGTTGAGCGCGACGATGCCGCCGAACGCGGATTTGGCGTCGGTCGAGAGCGCGTCGCGGTAGGCCTCCGCCAGCGAGTCGGCGGTCGCCGCACCTGCCGGGTTGGTGTGTTTGATGACCGCCGCGGCTGGTTCCTCGAACTCCTTGATCAGGTTGAGTGCCGCGTCAGCGTCGTTGTAGTTGTTGTAAGAGAGCGCCTTCGCACCCTCGTTGACCTGCGTGGCGGCGACGACGCTCGGCTCCTCGCCCGCGTCGGCGGCGTACACCGCCGCGTCCTGATGCGGGTTCTCACCGTATCGCAGCGACGCCTCCCGGCGGGTAGAGACGGTTCGACGGGCCGGCAGGTCGTCGCCGGTATCACCCGCAATCTCGACCGAGATGGGAGTCCCCTCGTCGTCGGACTCGACACTGACGCGGTCCGCAGCGAACAGACGAACCGCCCGTGGGTACGCCGAGAACTCCGCGTCGTAGAGCACCCGGTCTTTCAGCGAGTCCTCGTCGTCGTCCTCGAAGACGGGAACGGACTCCTGTGTGACGACCGGCCCCGAGTCGACCTCCTCGGTGACGACGTGGACCGTGGCCCCCGACGTCCGGACGCCGCTTTCGAGCACCTGGTGGTGGGCGTCGTAGCCGGGGAACGCCGGCAGCAGCGACGGGTGGACGTTGAGCGCGGTGTCGACGGCGTCGAGGAACGTCGAGGTGAGCACGCGCATGTAGCCGTCGAGACAGACCAGGTCGAACTCGTAGTCGGCGAGCGCGTCGAGAATCCGCTTCTCGTGGGACTCCCGGGACTCGTCCTCCTCGCGTTCGACGGCGATAGTGGGGATGCCCCGCGCTTTGGCGGCGTCGAGTACCGGCGCGTCGGCGTGGTTCGCGACGACGACCGAAAGCTCGGCGCCGCCGGGTTCGATAGCAGCGATGTGGCGAAGGTTTCGACCGCGGTTGCTCGCGAGGCCGGCTATCTGCATGGTCGAACCGGGGGGCGAACGCACAAAGAGCGTTGCGGTCGGTTGCGGCGAGTTCGGCGAGAAGTACGCACGTTCGAGCATAGAAACCACGAGCAAAACCAGTATTCTCGCCGTAGCTATGCACGACAATGCTTCCCGCGCCGGCTCGCTCCGGCAGGCTTTTGCGACTGCCGGGGTGACCGAGCGATATGGACGACCTGCCACGAGAGTCGCCGCTGGCTGCGGTCTCGCCGCTCGACGGCCGGTACGCCGGAACGACCGACCCGTTGGTACCCTACGCGAGCGAGGCTGCGCTCATCCGCGCCCGACTGCGCGTCGAGGGGGAGTATCTACTCGCGCTCGCGGACCACGACGCCGTCGCCTGCGACGTTAGCGAGAGCGAACGCGCCCACATCCGGGCGGTACTCGAGGGGTTCGACGCCGCGGACGCCGCGCTGGTCAAACAGATCGAAACCGAAGGTACCGCGCAGTTCGACGCGACCCGCCACGACGTGAAAGCCGTCGAGTATTTCCTCCGCACGGAAACCCCCGAACGGCTCCACCCCTGGATTCATTTCGGGCTCACGAGCGAGGACGTGAACAACCTTGCCCACCGGCTGAACGCGATTGGCGCCGTCGACACGGTGCTGCTCCCCGAAATCGAGGGAATCCGGGAGCAGCTGACGGCGATGGCCCGTGCGCATCGTGACGTGCCGATGCTCGCGCGCACGCACGGGCAGCCCGCGACGCCGACGACGTTCGGCAAGGAGCTGGCGGTGTTCGCCGCCCGGCTCGGGCGCGCGCAAGCCCGCGTTCGCGAGGCGACGGACTCGCTCTCGGGAAAGCTCGCTGGGGCGTCGGGCACCTACGCTGCACACGTCGCCGCCTATCCGGATATCGACTGGCAGGCGTTCTCGGCAGCGTTCGTCGAGGCACTCGGCCTGGAGCACACGTCCCTTTCGACGCAGGTGAACCCCTGTGACGACCTGGCGGCGCTGTTCGACGCGCTGGCGGGGGTGAACAGCATCCTGCTGGACCTGGACCGGGATATCTGGCGGTACGTCTCGGACCGCTATCTCGGCCAGGAGAGCGAGGCTGGCGAGACGGGCTCCTCGACGATGCCCCACAAGGTCAATCCGATCGACTTCGAGAACAGCGAAGGGAACCTCTCGAAAGCGAACGCCGACCTCACGTTCCTCCGAGAGTACATCACCACCTCGCGGCTCCAGCGTGATCTCTCGGACTCGACGGTCAAGCGGAACGTCGGCCCCGCCTTCGCCCACTGCCTCATCGGCTACCGGAAGACGGCAACCGGACTCGGGAAGGTCGTCCCCAACGAGCAGGTAATGCGTGAGGACCTGGAGAACACCCCGGAAATTATCGGCGAAGCCGTCCAGACCATCCTCCGGCGGGAGGGCGACACCGAGGCGTACGAGCGGGTGAAGGCGCTCACTCGCGGCCAGCGCGTGACGCTCGCTGATTTCCGTAATCTGTTCGCCGACCTCGACGTGTCCGAAGCGGTCCGCATGGAACTGGAAGCGCTGACGCCGGCTGGCTATACGGGTATCGCGGCGGAACTGGTCGACGAACTCGAGTGAGGAGCAGGAGCCCTACCGGTCGGCTGAGACGGCGGTGATAACCGGGATGTCGACCGATCGGTCGACGCTGTCGGCGGTCGAACCGAAGACGGTGCGGCGGATACGGCCTTTCGTTGGCGCGCCCATCACGACGGCGTCGTAGTACTCGGACTGCTCGGCGATCGCCATCGCTGGGTCGTCGTCCTCGTAGAGCCAGGTGTCGAGGTTCTCGAAGCCGTCGGCGCTCTGTCGGGCCCTCGCGAGAGATTCAGCACCCGCGGAGCGCTCGTCGGCGGTCGGGTTCTCCGGGATGACGGTGAACAGCTCCACCCAGGCATCGGTATGCTCCGCCAGCGCGCAGGCCACCTCGACCGCGAGTTCGGAGTGGGGCCCGCCCGCAACCGGCACGAGTATGGAGGCCAGCTCCGACAGGTCGCCCTGGCCGTTGGCGACGACGCTGTCGGTTGGTGCGTTCGCGACGATGCGGTCAGTCAGCCCACGTCGGATGCCCCATCCGGCTGATTCTGCGGCGGATCGCTCGACGACGACGATATCGGCGCTCGCGTTGGCGGCTTCTTCGGTGACGATGCGTTCCGGCGGTCGGCCCGTCTGTTCGGTCGTTTCGACCGAAGCGAACCGGACCGGCGGCCCGTTCGTCGTCGCGGACGCCGATGCTGATACTGAGACCGATGCTGATGCTGGCGCAGTTTGCTGAGCCGTGGTGTCCGACGTGCGACGCGGCGAGAGAAAGCGCACAGGGGCTCCGTTCTTTCCCGCGAGCGCTATCGAGAGCTCCCGGACCTGTGTATCGCCTGTCGGGTCGAGCAGAGTACCCAACACTGGCCCCCCGTTTATTTGTCCCATTCCATCCTCACCTATAGTTCTACTCAGTTTGCAACACACATAAGTCACCCGCAGTAAATCCTGAAACGGCGCCAAAGGCCACAAATTCCGCCAATTTCGGGCGTTTCAGCCACTGCTCGTGGTCTAAATCCATAACTCTCGTTGTGGACCGCTATCGGTCCACCGACAGCGCAACTCAGATCGCCTCGCTGAGTCCCTTCCAGTGACGAGTCGGAGTAGTCGATGTAAACGGTGCGGTGAGTACACGTTCTGGGTCGACGAAGAGGACGATACCCGAGTGAGTCGACTGCGCTCCGACCAGAGAGTGCAGCACCCGGGCAACTCGCTGTGGGATACGGGAGCGAGTCTCTCCATCCCGCAAGAGGTACTCTGAGCGCTGACAACGAGACGGCGATCGAACGATTCGTGTTCCTGCACGACATCGTTCTGCGAGCGATTACCGACGAGGAGGTCGTAGAATCGACGTACTCCAGGAACCTCGATCCACGAAGGGGGCGTGCCGAGCCGGGAGACGAGAGTTCGTCTCGAGCGCAGGTAATCGTTTGCCTGAAGGTGCTACTGGCGATCGTGGCCTTCGCCAGTTGCCGGTACCTAGTGCCTCTATTCGAGGAGCTGCTCAGTGGCTTGCCTCAGCGCCTTCGCGGCTGCCCGTACCGACCGCGTGTCGACGTACTCCCGTTCGGCGTGGGCGACCGCTCCCCCGTCGTCGGCGAGCCGTCCGGGACCGAACACGACCGTCGGCGCCGGCGCGAAGTACGAGGCCTCCGTCGCGGCGCCGAACGGGCGAATCCCGCCGCGCTCGCCCAGTTCAGCGTCTGCGGCAACCGATTCGGCTGCCGCCGACAGCGTCTGTACGGCTGCTGCGTCCGCATCGGTCGCGAACGCCTCCAGGAACGGCGTTTCGCGCGGCGTGAGTGAGAACTCGACAATCGGTTCCGCGGCGTCATCCAGGCCGCGCTCGGCAGCCGCCTGCAGATGCGCGGTGAGCGCCGCCTCGAACCCCTCGGCGGTCTCCGGCGGGACGCTCCGGCGGTCGATCGTTATCTCACAGCCGCTGGGTAGCTGGTTCGTCGCTTCACCGCCGTCAATCACGGTCGGGACGAGCGTCGGCTCGCCGAGCGCGGGGTGGGCGCCGACATTGTCGAACTCCTCGACTGCGGCGAGCAGCCGCCCCGCCGCGGCGACGGCGTTGACACCTGACGCCGGGCTCGCCGCGTGGGCAGCGACGCCATCGACAGCGATAGTCCCCTCGAACCGGCCGCGGGCGGCAGTACAGATATCCAGCCCTGTCGGTTCGCCGACGATGTAGGCGTCCGGCGCTGGCTCCATGGCCGAGAGCGAGTCGACAGTCGCCCCCGTCTCCCCAGGGCCGCCGGGCGCCACCTCGCCAGTCACGAGCGCATCTGCGCCGGTCGAGAGCGTCTCCTCGTCCGGCGTGATTGCGAGTGTCAGTGTTCCCTCGCCCGCCCACTCCGCGTCGAGGAACGCCGTCACCATCGCCGCCAGCGGCCCTTTCGCGTCACAGGAGCCCCGGCCGCGGATCGTCTCACCATCGCGCTCGAACGGGATGTGGGGCGGTACGGTATCCAGATGAGTGTTGAAAACAAGATGGGGTCCACCCGACCCTCGACTGCCCCGGACGTTCCCCGCGGCATCGACGCACGGCTCGACGCCACCGTGCTCCAGCGTCCCCAGAAGGAGCTCCCGTATCCCGTCCACCGCTTCCGTGGAGTTGTGCTGCACCGCGCGTTCGAGAAACACGACTGGGTCGGTCACTCCTCCACCTCGCCGTTCCTGCAGCCCTCCAGCGTCGACTCGTCGCTGTCATCCGCGATCCGATCACTCTCGGGGGCTGCTGGAAGCGTCCCTTCGAAGCGTTCGAGAGCGGGGCCGCGGAGCCGCGCAGGCGCCTCCTCCGGCACTGCCACCGCGAGATCCCCGCCCGGTAGCGTCACCTGAATCCAGCCGTCTGCATCGGCGGCCACGGGCAGTCGGCCGAGTCGGTTCGCCGCGGCGGCGATGGCGACGGCACCGGTGCCGCAGGCACGCGTCTCTCCTTCGACGCCGCGCTCGAACGTTCGCTGGTCGAAGCCGTCCATACCCAGCGAGGCGAACGTTACGTTCGCCCCCTCAGGGAACACCGTCGCGTGGCGGATGGGCGGCGCGACTGCGTCGATGTCGACCTCGTTTACCGCATCAACGAAGACGACTGCGTGCGGGACGCCGGTGTTCACCGCTGTCACGGCCAGTCCCGCCGCGGGGGTGCCGTCGAGTTCGGCGAGTGGCTGGTCGACGAGGGGCGTCTCCCCAGCAAGGGGGACGGCGTCGGGGCCGAACCGTGGCTCGCCCATCTCCACCGCGATCCGGTCGCCGTCTACAGTCGCGTGGCGGATGCCTGCGGGCGTGACGATATCGAAGGCGGTCGCCTCAGCGCGGTCGGCCGCCCAGGCGGCGACACAGCGTACGCCGTTGCCACACATCGCCGCGGTCGAGCCGTCCGGCTGGAACTGTGTCATGGTCACCCTCGGGGGCGCAGAATCGCCGTCGAGGCAGAGAAAAAGCACGCCATCGGCGCCGACTCTGGAGGCATCCTCGTCCCGCACGCCGGTCTCCCGGTCGCAGTAGGCACGCGCGAACGCCGCGCGGTCCGGGACCGGCGACTCGGCGGCGACGACGACGAAGTCGTTGCCTGCGCCGTCGTACTTCTCGAACGGGACGCGCTCACTCATCGGTCGGTGTCCGGGTCCCGTGCACGAAACCCATTCGCTTCCGAAGGCGGTCGCTCGGCCCTGGTCACGTCCGCGAGCCTTTCCCGGCGCCGCAGCAGCTCACCGTCGACGGTCACCTCCGCCGGTCGGGGCCGAGAGTTGTACGTCGACGTCATCTCGTAACCGTAAGCGCCCGCATTCCCCACCGCGAGCAGGTCCTCACGCTCGGGCCGGGGGAGCGGTCGGTTCTCACAGAGCAGATCGGCGGTCTCACAGACCGGGCCGGCGACGGTGACGCCGACGGTCTCTCGGCTCGCCGGCGGCGCTTGCAGGTTCCGCACCGCATGATAGGCGTCGTAGAGCGCCGGCCGGAGCAGCGTCGTCATCCCGGCGTCGACGCCGGCGACGACCGATTCCGGCGTCTCCTTCACCGTGTTCACCCGGGTCAGCAGCAGCCCGGCGTCGGCGACGACGTAGCGCCCGGGTTCGATAGCAAGCGTCGCGTCAGTCTCGCCGAGCGCCTCGCGTGTCGCCCCAGCGACGGCGTCGAGGTCCAGCGGCGGTGCGTCCTCACGGTACGGGACGCCGAAGCCGCCGCCGACGTCGACAGTCTCGACAGAGAGACCGCGATTGTCCAGCGTCCGGGCGAGCTCACCCATTCGTCGAACTAGTTCGCGGTGGTCGTCGAGCCCCTCGCCCGAGATGCCCGAGCCGGCGTGGGCGTGGATCCCGGCGAACTCGAAACGGGCCGCGGCCGATTCGGCGAGGTCCGGCGCGCGGTCCAGCCCGACGCCGAACTTCGGGTGGCCGCCGGTGACGACCTTCTCGTGGTGGCCCGCGCCCACACCGGGGTTGATTCGGAGTCGGAGCCGGCCATCGAACTCGCGGTCAGCGAGGCGGTCGAGCGTGTCGGCTGCGCCGGCAGTCACCGTGAGCCCGGGGTTCTCGGCCCAGGCGTCGACGAAGTCGTCGAGATCTCCAGCGGGCGGGTTGACTGCCGTGTAGGTCACGTCCGCGCCCGGAACACCGGCGGCGAGCGCACGGCGCACCTCGCCAGCTGAGGCACACTCCACGTCGAGGCCCTCGTCGTGGACCGTTTCGAGCGTTGTTCGACCGGTGTGGGCCTTCGCGGCGTACTGGATTTCGGCAGCCGGGAACGCACGCTGAAGCCGCCGGCAGTTCTCGCGGATTCGCTGGGGGTCGAGGACGTAAAGCGGTGTCTCGAACTCGCTGGCGAGCTCGTGGAGCCGGTCAGCGTCCCAGTCTGCGAGCCGGCGGATATCCGGACCGCTTGCGGGTGCCGACTCCTCATCCGGGCGGTCAACTGAATCGCTCATTCGCGGAGCGCTCCTTCCCGCTGGGTCGCTTCCAGTGTCTCTTCTTCGAGGCTCGTGGCGACGACCGCCGGCTTGTACGCGGAGCCCGGAATCAGCTCCTCCTCCGAGACGGAGGATTCGACGTAGCGCTGGAACGCGCGACGCTCCGGCGGGAGATGGCCGTAGTGGACCTCGTCCGCCACGAGGTCGTAGACGGGGATACGCGGGGTGAGCAGCGTATCCTCGGCGACGACGGAGTTCTCACCGACAACGAAGCCGGAGGTGACCCGGCAGCCCGCACCCAGTGAAGCGCCGTCCTCGACGACGACCGGTGCGTCCTCGACCGGTTCGAGCACGCCGCCGATGAGCGTGTTGGCGCCGAGCTTCACGCCGTCGCCCACCTGGGCACAGGAGCCGACAACGTCACAGGAGTCGACGAGGCTGTTGTCGCCGACACGGGCGCCGATGTTGACGAAGCTCGGCGACATCATGATGACGTCCTCGCCGAGATAGCTGCCCGGCCGGAGCACCGTTCCATCTGGGGTGTTGCGGCTGCCACGCTCGCCCAGGTCCGCTGTCTCACGTAGCGGGAGCACGTCGTAGTAGTCGACGCCGCCGTAGCTCCGGGGCTGGGTCTCTCGAAGCGCGAAGTTCAGGAGGACGCCGCGCTTGACCCATCCGACGGCCGCCCAGTCAACGGGCCCGATCTGCTCGGCAGCACGAATCTCGCCGGCCTCCAGCATACGGAGGAACGTGTCGAGCGTGGCGAGGTCATCGCCATCGGCGTCGGCGGCCGTCAGTCCGTCCTCGTAGCGGTACCACAGGTCGGCGATAGCGGATTCGAGGGACATGGGGGAGCGTTGGGTGGCAGGGTGGTAAGGTGGTTTGGGTTCAGAGCAGGTCGGTGAAGGCGTAGCGGCCGGGCTCGCGGCCGGCGAGTTCGGTGGCGGCGTCGAGGGCGCCCGCCGCGAACACGCCGCGGTCACCCGCGCGGTGGGAGAGCGAGAGCGTTTCGTGGTTGCCGGCGAACAGAACTTCGTGCTCACCGGTCACGTCGCCGGCCCGGCGGGTATGGACGCCGATTTCCGCATCATCACGGGCTCTCTCGCCCTCTCGCCCGTGCTGGCGCTCGGTGAGGTCCGGGCGCTCCGCCTCGATATCCTCGATGAGGGTGAGCGCGGTGCCGCTGGGCGCGTCCTGTTTCCCGTTGTGGTGGGTCTCAGTGACTTCCACGTCGTAGCCGGCAAGCGAGGCCGCTGCCTCGCGGATGGCCCTGCGCAGGGCGGCGACACCGCGGGAGAAGTTGCTGGCGTGTAGCACCGGAATCGTCTCACTGGCGGCGTCGAGCGCGGCGAGAGGGGCCGCCTCGTGGTCCGCCAGCCCGGTCGTTCCAGTAACGAACGGGACGCCGCAGTCGGCACAAACGTCCGCGTACTCGGCGGTCGCCTCTGGAGCAGTGAAGTCGACGACGCAGTCGATATCTTCCTCCGCAGCCAGCGTGGCGTCGAGATGGGGGCCGACGGCGGCCTCTGCAGTGACGTGCCCCGGACGGCGGGTGACGGCGGCGACGACGAGCACGTCCTCACGGTCGTCCGCGGCGTCGAGCAGCGCCTCGCCCATCCGGCCGGTCGCACCAGTGACGACGAGACGAGTCGGCTCGACAGAAGCCGCGGTGTCGTCTGTGGGCACAGCCATCTACGCCTCCACTGGCTCGGCGGCCAGTTCCGCGAGCGCCGTGACGAGCTGTTGGCGTGGCTCCTCGGAGAGTCGGGTCAGCGGCGAGCGGACGGTCGGCGGGGCGTTCTCGCGGATATGCATCGCTTCCTTCACCGGGATGGGGTTCGTCTCGGCAAAGAGTGCTCGGTTCAGCGGCTCCAGTTCGAAGTGGATCTCGCGGGCGCGTTCGAGGCTGCCGGCGTTGGCGGCTGTGACCAGTGCGCTTACGCGTTCGGGCTCGATGTTCGCGGTGACGCTGATGCCGCCTGTGCCGCCAGCGGCACAGATAGAGAGCGTGAGCCCGTCGTCGCCCGAGAGCACGGAGAAGGACTCGTCGCGAGTCCGCTCGACGACCTCCGAGACCCGGCCGAGGTCCCCGCTCGCGGCCTTGTAGCCCTGGATGTTCGGATGGCTCGCGAGCTCCGCGACGACGTCGATGGGGATGTTCCGTCCCGTTCGCGAGGGGACGTTGTAGAGGATCTGCGGCAGGTCGACGGCGTCTGCGACGGTTCGGTAATGCCGGCGGAACCCATCGGCTTCGGGCTTGTTGTAGTACGGCGAGATGAGTAGGAGTGCGTCGGCGCCGGCGGCCTCGGCGGCCTCGGCGAGCGAGGCCGCCTCGTGCGTCGAGTTCGAACCGGCGCCGGCGATGACCGGGAGGTCGTCCACGGCGTCGGCGACGGTCCGGACGACCCTCGCGTGTTCGCTGTGGGTGAGCGTCGCGGACTCGCCGGTGGAGCCCACGGGGACGAGGCCGGCGACGCCGGCCAGTTCGAGGCGGCGAGCGTCGGCAGCGAGTTGGTCGTGATCGATACTGTCGTCCTCCCGGAAGGGAGTGGTCATGGCGGGATAGACCCCGCTGAATGGTGTCGTCATTGAGTGTGGTGTGGAGCAGTCGCTATCCGATACAGATCAGAGGCCCACCATCGACCGGACGCTACCCGGCCGAGAGCGGAAAATCAGCGTTTGCGTTTGGCCGGACGCATCCCGACAGCCGGCGCTCCGGAGGAGCGGCCAACGGCGTGGGCCGGTGTCGGAGTCACGGTAATTAGAGTGAAGGTCACGAACTTAACGCTTCTGTCTCGGGAAGTGTCTGTTTGTTCAGCCAGACCACAGGGTTAAACCGCCGAGCAGCCCGAGCGGAGGCTAATGACCGAGATTCACGATGGGCAGCGCGTCGCGGTGCTGGCGGACGCCCAGAACCTCTATCACACGGCCCAGAGCATCTATTCACGGAACGTCGACTACTCGGGGCTACTCGACAAGGCGACGATGGACCGGGAGCTCACTCGCGCCATCGCGTACGTCATCCGCGCGGAGTCGCCCGAGGAGGAGTCGTTCTTCGAGGCGCTGCGCGAGATCGGCTTCGAGACGAAGCTGAAGGACATCAAGACGTTCGGCGATGGGTCGAAGAAGGCCGACTGGGACGTTGGCATCGTGCTCGACGCGGTGACGCTGGCCTCGAAGGTGGACACGCTGGTGCTCGCCTCGGGCGACGGCGATTTCGCCCGGCTCTGTTCGCACCTCCGCCACGAGGGGGTTCGTATCGAGGTGTTCTCCTTCGAGAGTTCGACGGCCGAGGAGCTGATCGAAGCGGCCGACAGCTTCCACGATATGGGTGATCGGGAGGAAGAGTTCCTGTTGTAACCGGTCACGGCGCGCGTAGCCAGTCACGGCGGGCGACCAATCACAGCCTCGTGCTGTGATCGATGAGACTACGCCGTGACTGTGTGACCTGTCGCGAACGAAACCCGTCCCGAGAGCCTTAACCGCCGAGCGCCACCACCAAGGGGCATGCCCAACACCTCGCGTGCGGATCTGCGGACCACCGCCGACTACCAGTTCGGCCGCGGCGCGGGCGACGCCTTGTTCCCCGCCCATGCGGAACTGGAGATCGACTACTCCAGCGGCGGCCGCCCCAATCAGATTCACGCGCCGGACGGCCGACTGGCGTCGATGGGGACCGACGGTCGCTTCACCCTGGGGTTCGCGGGCGGGCGACGGCTCCACGACGCACTCGTCTCGCCGGCCTATCGCGTGTTCGTCGGCGACGAGTCAGAACCGTTCGTTCGGAACGGGGAGAACGCCTTCGCGAAGTTCGTCGGCCGCGTCGGGCCGGAGATCCGACCCGGTGACGACGTGCTGGTCGTGCACGAGTCGGGTGAACTGTTGGCTGTTGGGCGGGCTGAGTTGTCGGCGCAGGGACTGGTGGATTTCCACAGCGGGATGGCGGTGAAAGTGCGAGAGGGCGTGGACGAGTACGTCGACACCGAGTAAGATCCGGTTGTCGGCGTCGTCCAGCCCCGGAAAATGACAGGTGCGGGATTAGGGGTACCCCGGTCGAGCGAGCAGCGAAGACGAGGTCCCGACCGACTGCAGGATTACTCGTCGACTACTGGAAAGCGGGCGAGTCGGTCCGAAGCGATGGCGGTGAGCTCCCGAGCAGTCACGGAGTCTGTCAGGCGTTCCTGGACCGAGTGGCGCATCCACGTCGCGTTCGCGAATGTCGTCAACCGCGTTCTTGAACTGCTGTTCCGTCCGGCCGAACGGTTTCGAGGTGCCTTCCGAACGGAGCCCGACGTGCGGATCGGCGATGACGGCGAGAGTCGTCTCCGTCGCCGCGGTCGGTCCAGCTAAGCGGGCCATCACTACTCCCGGATGTGCACCGGGTTCGAACTCGTCTGTACTCTGATGTCCCACGACAATCGGTTTCCCCCTGAAATCAAAAACCCGATACAGCGACACATCGATACGACTGTTTAGTACTAGATTGAAAGGAAGAACGCGGACGGGTCGTCGTGACGGAACGATCCGAGTTGCGTCGAATCGAGCAATCGGATATGGGTGTAGGTTTCGCCAGCGTTCGCCGCGGCGGTGACGAGGTCGTCGGCCACGTCTAAGTCGACCACACCGGCGATGAACAGTGCAATCCGTGCGTCACTGTCGGAGATCTCGGTAACGAGGAACAGCTTCGACCCCGCCTTCCGGCGGTAGACGGTGTAGCCGTCGACCGACGCACTCTCGCTGAAGGACCGAACCCCCTCCGCGCTGTCGTTCGGGACCGTGTAGACGAGGCCGAACCGATTCGACTCCCCTGCGGATGGCGGTTCCGGTGCGGTATCGCCCGCTTGAACAGTGATGGTTTCCCACCCCTCTGTTGCCCGTTGACTGGCTACATCGCGCATATCGTCGAGCGTCTGTTCCCACGGTCCAAGCGTCTCAGCCTCTTCGATATCGTTCATCGTTCCCTCGTCGGTCGAACACCCACCAAAGTGTTTCGTTCGTGAGATATAGCTATAGTAATATATAGCACAACGTACGGACAGGAGGGCGATGATTGGAAATAGCCGACCGTATCGAAACCAAGATAATCGAAATCGACAATACGGCAGTATACACCTATTAGAAACGGTATTATGCCGGTCTTCGTTAGTGGCAGCTGTGACAGACGAACAAACTCGGCGGCGATTTCTCACAACCACAGTAACAGGGACGGCGGCGGCCGTTGCTGGGTGTGCCGGCGGTGGGTCCAGCGACGGAGACCCGACAACCACGGACACACAGGCCAACGACGGGACCACAGGGGAGACCAACACGGAAGGGGCAAACACTGGCGGCTCCGACGGTGGGACGCTGAAACTGGCCAGTGCGGGCCAGATAACGTCGATGGACCCCGTAGTCAAGGGTGTCGGCGGTATCGACCAGTGGGGCGAGACACTCGTCGGCTTCGACAACGGCCGGCTCCCGGCGCAGGCCCTGCTCGCTGAGAGCTTTGAGGTGTCCGACGACGGAACGACCTACCGGTTCAAACTCAAAGAGGGCGTGAGGTTCCACGACGGCTCGGAACTGACCGCGAGCGACATCGTTTACTCGTGGGAGCGACTCGCACAGTCGCCAGAAACCCAGAACAACGACGACCTCATCGGCGGCACGTTCACCGTCGACCACGAGAAGGACAAGTCGCGCAACGACCCCGAAAAGTCGGAGTTCGCGGACTACGTCGCCGGGACGCTGGCGGTCCGAGCACCGGAGAAGTACGTCTTCGAGTTCGACCTCAGGGCGCCGTTTCACTCCACGCTCGCACAGATCGGCGCCGAGAGCTCGTTCATCGTCTACCCCGAAAACACCGTAGGCGATATCGAACGCGACGACGTGGAAACCGACGGGAAGTTCGAGTATCAGGAGGCGTTCGGCACCGAGGGCGACGGGCCGAACATCGTCGGGACGGGGCCGTTCCAGATTGACCGCTGGTCCAAAGGCGACGAACTGCGCCTGACCAGACACGAGGAGTACCACGGCGACGTGGCCAACATCGACGCTGTCGAAATCGTCATCCTGCCGGACGGGGACGCCATCTACCAGCGGGCGGAGAACGGGAACCTCGACATCTTCGAGATCCCCTCCTCGAAGTTCGACCCGGGCCGGCGCTCGGAACTCGAGGACATCGGCGGCGGCCGGCAGGTGGGCTCCTACGAGATGGAGAACGGCACCGAGGTAAACACCGCACAGGTGGGCGACCTGGGCGTCCACACGATAATTTTTAACTGCAAGAAGGTCCCCAAGCCGGTCCGGAAGGGGCTGGCGTTGGCCATCAACCAACACGAACTGGCGAACCAGGTCTGGAAGGACCAAGAGCCGGCGTACGTCAACGTCCCGCCGGAAGTCTACCCCGGATGGGACACCATCGGGGACTTCGACACGCCCGCGGACGCTCACGAGGCCCACTACACCGAAGGAGCGATGTCTCAGACGCCCTGGGGCGCCGACGGCTACCAGAACGGAATCGACGAGGCTCGAATCAGCGAGGCCCGCGAACTGATTCGGGATGCGGGCCTCGAGGGGGGAGAGTACACGTTCACGGTCTACAACGACCAAGGCCCGGCCTGGGACGACGTGGCGACGCGAGTCCAGCAGAAAGGCGAGGCAATCGGTCTGAACATCACCATCGAACGCGCCAACTACGGGACCGTCATCAGTCAAGGAATCTTCGAGCACAAACTCGATTTCCACTCGCTGGGCGACTCGATGGAGTGGCCCGAGTCCGACAACCTGCTTCGCTTTTTCCCACCGCAAGTCGCTATCGACCAGGTAACCCAGTGGGGCGAAAAAAACGACGACGGCTCCTGGGTCAACGAGGTCCAGCAGGTGACTGCTGACACGTGGGACGAGAACTACCTCAAACACCGTGGCCCCGGCGACGCGAACCGCCGTAACCGCGACAAAGCCTACCTCACGCTGATGGAGGCCAACATGGAGACCGTCTACAAGATCAACCTCGTCTACCGGGTGAACCGCACGTACTGGAGTACGGACCTCGATTACGACCCACCCGGTGTGATGGGCGACAAACAGTACAACGGCGTCTCCATCGACAGGAGCTAACCGCGAGCGCTTGTGTTTTCGATTTTGACTGAACGGGTGCCTGACGGCCAACACACACAGTGAGACGAGTAAAATACCTAACAAAACGGTTTCTGCTGGCGATCCCCGTGGTGTGGCTCGGGACGAGTTTTACGTGGTATGCCATCTTCATGGGGCCAATAGACCCCGCGGCGGCCCTGGTCGGACAGACCGACCCGGCGAGCTCCGGGAAGTACGAGAACATCCGAACGAACCTGGGACTGGACCAGCCACCGCTCCAGCAGTACCTCGACTACATGACCGACGTGCTCGTGTTCGACCTCGGGCAGACGTGGGTGGTCTACTCCGGGAGCGACGTGAACGCACTGATCCTCCAGTTCCTGCCCCGGACCCTCTGGCTCGGCTTCTGGTCGGTACTGATAGCCGTGTTCGTCGGTGTCCCGCTCGGCTTCTACGCCGGGACGCGTTCGAACACGCTCGCGGACTACCTGACGTCATTCTCGGGGATCTCTTGGCGTGCGATGCCGAACTTCTGGCTCGCCGCAGTACTGCTCTCGATACTCGTCAGTTCCGAGACGTTGTTCGGGTTTCAGTGGGAGTCTCTCGGGATTCAGACGGAGACGATCACCGGCAACCCCGGGCTGGGCTACATGGCCGGGAACCCCCTCGCACTGATCACTGAACCGCGGAACACGCTCGCTGCGATAAAGCGGGTCGCGCCCGCGGCGCTCGTGCTCGGGTCGGCGTCGATGGGCAACGAGATACGCATCGGGCGGACGGCGGTGATGGAGGTCAAAAACGAACAGTACGTCGAGTTCGCCCGAGCGAAGGGCGTCTCGGGGACGCGACTGGTCTGGAAGCACGTCTTCCGGAACGCGCTGATCCCGCTTGTCCCCATCATCACTACCGAGGCGTTCCTGCTCATCGGCGGGTCGGTGCTCGTCGAGAAGGTGTTCGGAATCAACGGCATGGGGACGCTGTTCCTCGATGCCGCAATCAACGGGGATATCCCGGTTCTCGGGAGCCTGATGTACGTTTTCATTCTGGTGCTCGTGAGCGTCAACTTCCTACAGGACGTGCTCTACACGGTCATCGACCCCAGAATCGCCATGGAGGAGCCCGAATGACGACCGCACGCCCGACGAGCGCCGAGGCGGCGCCGGCGGTCAGCGAGCGACTGCGACAGACCCCCTGGCCGGCGGCCGTCTGGGCGGCGGTCGCGGCCGGTCTGTTGGCCCTCCAACTCGGTGCGCTCTTCGAATTCGGGGGCTCGATTGCGGTCGACACGGTCCGCGCGTTCAACGGAATCGAGGCACTCCCCGGGCGCGTCGGCGTCGAAACGTTGCTCGGGTTCGAACAGGCCGCCGCGGAGTTCCCCCGATTGCTCTCCCGAGAAACGATACCCAACCACGGCTACTACTCGGGTGAGTCTGAGGAATGGGTTGTCGGCCCGGTCTACTACGACGGGCAGGAGTGGGTCGGAACGTTCCTCGGACTACAGCCAGCTGTCGCGTGGGCGCTCCGAGTCGTCGTCGTGTACGCCTACGCGTTCGCGGGGGTAGCGTGGCTCTGGACGGGCTACAACTGGTACCGAAGGGACTACCGCGTGGCCGACTGGACGCCCACGGACGACGTCGTGGACAGGCTCCGATCGCACTACTGGGGGCTGTTCGGCCTGCTGGTCGTCCTCCTCTTTTTGACGACGGTCCTGTTCGGCCCGGCGCTCGCGACGACGACCAATCAGGTCGACAACGTCGATCCGTACAGCTACGAAATCAACTACTGGGACGCGGAGGCCGAGTCCGTCGAGACGACGACCGTCGGGAGCGCCAACAGTCAGTCGTCCTCGACGGGGAGCACGAACGTCGGCCCCATGTCCTACGACGACTACGGGCGGTTCCACCCGTTCGGCACGTTGCCGGGCGGTCAGGACCTCTTTACGTTCATCATGTACGGGGCACGGCTCTCGCTTATCATCGGCCTCATCACCGTCGGACTCACCACGGGCATCGCCGTCACGCTCGCCATGGTTTCCGCGTACTACAAGGGCCGTGTCGACCTCGCGCTGGTCCTGCTGTCGGATTCGATTATGGCGCTTCCCGGCCTCCTCGTGATAATCATGCTATCGGTCCTACTGGGGGGGACGTGGCTCGCGAACATCTACAGCGGCGGCCTGTTGCTGTCGCTGATTTTCGTTGCGACGGGGTGGCCCGGGCTCTGGCGGGCGATACGCGGCCCCACGCTCCAGACGGTCGAACGGGAGTGGGTCGACGCCGCCCGCGGGTTCGGCCTCCGCCCGAGCACCATCATGCGCAAACACGTGCTGCCCTACGTCATGGGCTATCTGCTCGTGTACGGGTCGATGAGTCTCGGCGGCGTCATTATCGGGATCGCCGGCCTCTCGTATCTCGGACTCGGGGTGAACCCTCCGACCCCCGAGTGGGGCCGCGCCATCGGCGCGGGACAACCGTACATCGGGACGCCGTCGTGGCATATCTCCATCGTCCCCGGCGTCTTGATTACGACCGTCGTCATCGGGTTCAACGCCCTCGGCGACGGTATCCGCGACGCCATCGACCCCCAGTCTGACACGGACGCCGCCGACACCGGCGGCGTCGAACGCGGGGGTGGCGCATGAGCGACGCCCGAAGCGAGGCACCGATGCTTTCAGTCGAGGACCTCTCGGTCGTCTTCCGGACGGACAAGGAGCGTGTCCACGCGCTGGATGGGGTGAACTTCGATATCCGGGAGGGAGAGACGGTCGGACTCGTCGGCGAGTCCGGGTCCGGGAAGTCCGTCACCGCCCGGTCGATTCTGGGGCTGATAAACGACCCCGGTCGCATCGAGTCGGGGGCCATCCGCTTCCGCGGGCGGGATCTCACCGATGTGGGCTGGACGGATGCCCGGGGGGATATCGCAATCGTCTTTCAGGACCCGTCAGGGAGCCTGAACCCCGTCTACACGGTCGGCAATCAGATACGCGAGGCGCTGAAAATTCATCGGGGACTAACCGGACGGGCCGCCCGCGAGGAAGCCATCAGACTCCTAGAATCGGTGGGCATCCCGGACGCACCGGGACGCGTGAACGCCTATCCGAACGAGTTCTCGGGTGGGATGCGCCAGCGCGCCGTCATCGCGACTGCGCTGGCCTGCGATCCGGACCTGCTGGTCTGTGATGAACCGACGACGGCGCTGGACGTGACGATCCAGGCCCAGATCCTCGACCTCCTCGACGACCTCCAGCGCGAGTCGGGGCTCTCGATACTGTTCATTACCCACGACATGGGCGTCGTCTCGACGGTCGCCGACCGCGTCAACGTGATGTATGCAGGCGAGATCGTGGAGCGGGCGCCGGCCGACCGCCTGTTCTCGGACCCGGCCCATCCCTACACCCGGGGACTGCTCGCGAGTATCCCGAGCGTCGGGGCCCGCGGCGACCGGCTCCTGACAATCGATGGAGAGGTACCGACGCCGAACGAGGCGCCGACCGCCTGTCGGTTCGCGCCCCGGTGCCCCAAGGCGTTCGAGGCCTGCGACCACGTCCACCCGAAGCACGTCGACCAGGGGGGCGGGCAGTCGGCCGCGTGTCTCCTGTTCGAGGAGGAGCACACGACGCCGGTGACGCCCGAAACCGGACGACCCGGCGTTGCCGACACCCACAGCGCCGCGGAGACGGACGGAGGTACGGAGTGATGTTCGGACGTGGCACCGATATTTCCGGCCTCGACGAGTCCATCGACCGTGGTGAGACGCTGGTGAGTATCGACGGCCTCCGGAAACACTACGGGGGCGGCGGCCCGTTCGAGGACCCGCTCAGAGCGGTCGACGGTGTCTCCATCGACGTGCGGAAAGGTGAGACGCTCGGACTCGTCGGCGAATCGGGCTGTGGAAAGACGACGCTGGGTCGGACCGTGGTCGGCCTCGAAAACGCAACCGGCGGGAGTGTCCAGTCCCGCGGGGTCGAGGTGACTGACCTCTCGGCCGGCGGGCTACGGCGATGGCAACAGGACGCACAGATCGTGTTTCAGGACCCCGAGGCGAGCCTGAACGACCGGATGACGGTCGGTGAGATCGTCCGCGAACCGCTCGACGGCCACAGCTGGCGGACGCCCGAGGACCGGCGTGAGCGGGTGTTCCATCTCCTCGACCGGGTTGGACTCCAGCGAGAGCACTACTACCGGTATCCTCACCAGTTCTCCGGCGGCCAGCGCCAGCGCGTCGGCATCGCGCGGGCGCTGACACTGCGGCCGGAGTTCCTCGTCCTCGACGAACCGGTGAGCGCGCTGGACGTGAGCGTCCAAGCACGGATCATCAACCTCCTCTCCGACCTGCAGGACGAACTCGATCTGACGTACCTGTTCATCGCCCACGACCTGAGTGTGGTCGAACACATCGCCGACCGTGTCGCCGTGATGTACCTCGGGGAGATCGTCGAAGTAGGTCCGACGGCCCAGGTGTTCGACTCACCGTCCCATCCCTATACCGCCTCGCTCCTGTCCGCGGTGCCGACGGTTCGGACTGGCGACGAGCGCGAGGCCGAACACGGTCGAATCACCCTCCGCGGCACGCCGCCCAACCCGCGGGATCCACCACCTGGCTGTCGGTTCGCGACCCGCTGCCCGGCGAAGATTCGACCGGACGGGTTCGATATCTCGGAGGCGGGCTGGATCGCAATCGGCGAGTTCCGCACCGTCCTGCGCGAGCGCGCTCGAAGCGATGACTCCGTGACCGAGACGGTCGCGCGTCGGATCGGCCTCCGCACGGACGAGTCGGTCGAAACCGTCCGAGCGGAGCTGTTCGACGGCGTCGATCTGCCGCAGGCGATCCGAGCCGAGTTGCACCGAGCTACGGAGTTGGCAGCCGAAGGCCGTGCAGCCGAGGCGAGCGAGCGCCTGCGGCAGTCGTTCGGGAGCGTCTGTGACAGCGAGGCGCCGTCCGACGAGTCTGTCGGCGCGGAGCGACGTAGTCGCTGTCTGCGAAATCAGGCGTCCTACGACGACACAGCAGCGGTCCTCGACCGCCGGAGAGACACACGGTGACAGACTCAACGGGAATGGCGCGGGAGGGCCGTTCGGTGTCGAGAAGCCCACAACGGATGGCTCCGGAGTTCCGGACACTCTGACGGAGGCTTTTCTACGGTTCGTCATCGGGAAGACGGCCCGGTGAACGCTTTCGGAACCGACCGGGACTACAGACCCAACGCCCGCAACACCGGCACACCCGCAGCCACAGCACCGATCAGGTACCCACCGATTGCACCACCGTTGAGCAGCGGGAGCCCGGCGTGCGCGCGACCGGCAAACACCATCCGCAGGAGGATGAACAGCCCCACGAACGTGCCAGCCATCGCCGTCAGTGCCGGCAGGTTGAGCGCTGGCGCGACGCCGACACCGAGCGAGGGTGCCGGGGAGAAGTGGGCGGCGCTGGCGACCAGCACCGTCGGCATCACCGCGTCGCCCAGACCGATGAAGAAGGCGTCCCGCTCTGTCACGTCCGGGGGCTCCTCCTCGACACTGTCACCGCTGGTGTCGGCGGAGTCGCCGCCGTCGGCTGTAGCAGCCGCGGTCGGTTCGCCGTCACCGGCTCCGTCCCGCTCCCCGGCGTCTTCTTCCAGTGGGGCTTCTTCTGCGGGGCTCTCGTCTAACAACGAGAAGCCGAGCGTGAGCGGGACAACCAGCACCACCGGGATGCGGAGATCCATCACCCCCTCCGCGAGGTCGAGCATATGCTCGGTGCCGTACACCGAGATAGCGTCGTACACCGCGAGCACGGCCAGCAGGACGATCGCTGGCAGGAGCCCGAAGCTGATGCCGAACAGCCCGGCGGCGCCGGCGCCCATCATCACCCCGGCGGCGTCGATGACGTACCACTCGGGGTAGAACCACAGTGCCCCGGCGACGCCGACAGACAGTGAAATCGCGAGCAAGCCGGGGAGGAACGCGCCGAGGACGTACCAGGCGAGCAGCCCGCTGGTGAGGACGACGAACGCCCGGACCACCCAGTCGAACTCGTATTTGAACGCCGCGAGCATCAGCGCCGTCATCACGAGAATCAGCCCGATGTAGAGCAGGCTGTTCGTCGGATCCTGTGGGTTCTCGAACTGCTGGTAGCCCCGCGCGTCGAAATCCGGCACGAGCGCGAGCGCACCGAGCTGGACGAGAAGGAAGATGACCGCCGCAAAGGCAGTCCCGCGGAACGCTCGGGATGTCATTACTCGTGATTCACTCGGGAGCGGTTTGGCGGTTGTGGTCCTGGACGGAGACCGAGCGTCGCGACGTGGAACCCGGCAAAGCGGGTTCGGCTACCGCGCGTACAGCTTCGACCCGACCAGTTCGGCGAGCCCCGAGCGGTTGTTCGGGGAGACCGCGACGTAGGGCTGCGAGACGGGGCCGAACACGTCGACCACTCGGCCGACGCTGTTCAGGCTCTCGTCGACCACGGGCGTACCGATTTCCGGGTGGTCCGCGTCGTCACAGCGGACAACCGCCAGCCCCTGGGCCGTCCGTGAGACAGTGCCGACTCGCTCCATCAGTCCCGGAGGATGCCGACGTAGGCGGCGATGGCCTGCACCAGGTCGTTCTTGGAGGCGTCGTCGGCGCCGCGGACGAGCACACGCCCGCGCTCCTCGTACTCTCGGGAGTAGCTCTTCTCACGTTCGACGACTGCGTCGTAGCCCACCTGCTGGACCGCCTTCGCGATCTCGTCGACCGTGGGGTCTTCGACCGCCGCAGATTCAGGAACCCGGCGTCCCTCCGACCGGCTGAGGGCCTTGTCAAAATAGGCGGGATAGACGACGTTCTCGATCATAGCCGTGAGTCGGCCGTCCGAGCGGAAAGCGGTTTTGGAAAAACGTCGGGTCTACTCCCGTCGGCTCAGCAGCACGCTCCCGAGCGCGAGCGCAGCGACGACTGCACCGACACCGAAGCCAGGTCCGTCAGTGGTGGTCTCGGTCGTCTCGGTCGTCGGCTCCGTATCGTCGACGACCTCCGTCGGCGTGGCCGTCTCAGTCGGCGTCGGCGTCTCGGTTTCCAGCGTCACCTCGCTCCGTGCAGTCCACTCCGCGCTCGCGAACGCATCAGGGTGGAACCCTTCGGTCAGGTTCCACGTCGCGTAGACGACCGAGCGCGGTGCGGGCTGGTTTAGATAGTTCGCGTTCACCACGACGGTCGCGTTCTGCTCACCGGCAGTGGTGCTCGCGTAGGGCTCCTGGTTGGCGAGCCCGGCCATCTCCATCCACGGCTGGAGCACGAGAATCTCGGGGTCCAGTTCCAGAATCAGTTCGTCGGAGAGCTGCGGGTAGCCCGTGGCGTTCCGGGCCGCGACGTTCTCGCCGCCAGCGGCGGTCAGCACGGAGTCGATGAACGTCTCATCGCCGACCACGTAGCCGCTGCCGAGCGGCGCGAGTGCGCGCGGGCTGTCCTCACCCGCAGTGACGTCACGTGCGGTCTCGACGTTCTGCATCATCCATTTGTTCGCCTCGGCGGCGCCCTCACAGTTGCCGGTCAGCTTCCCGGTCATCGTCGTCTTCTCGGCCACGGCCTCGATAGAGGTGGCTGCCTCGAACTTGTAGACGGTCATCCCCGCCTCTCGAAGCTTCGCGATGGTGTCGTCTGGGGCGACGTTCGCCGCCAGCACCAGGTCGGCCTCGGTGCCGACGACCGTCTCGACGCTGTAGCCGAATCCCCCAGCGGAGACGTTCGTGCGGCTCTCGGCGCCCTCCAGATACGTCGCATACTGGTCGAGACCGACGACCTGGGGTTTCCCACCGATCTCCCACATCGTCTGGGCCGCGCTCGGTCCGAGCGTCGTCACGCGTTCGGGCGGCTCCTCGATCGTTACCTCAGTTCCCGTCGCGTCGGTCGCGGTGAACGGGAACGAACACTCGTGCTGGCTCGTCGCTGCTGCGGACGCGCCCGTCGCCAGGGCGTCACTCGTCGAGCCAACAGCCGGTCCACCCGCCGCCGCGGGCGCGACACCAGCAGTTAGAACCAACAACACTGCCAACAAAGTCGTAGACGTTCGCATCGTCACCGTGTGGCAGCTAGTGCAATAAGTATTTACCTAACCCAACTCAGCTTTGGTTATGCGTGTCGCGAGTCGAGCAACGCTCTGGTCGACCGCGTTATCGGCAACGTTAGCCGTCGTCGTCGTCGTCAGCGCCGGTATCGGCCCCGTTCCCGTGCCGGCCGACACCGTCGCGAAAGCCGTGCTCGAAACGCTTCCGGCCCCGCAGTTCGCTGGCGGTCGCGTCGAGTTGGTCACGCCGTACGCCTTCGAGCTGAAGCAGTCCCACCGCGCCATCGTCGTCACGATCCGGCTTCCCCGGATTCTGTTGGGCGCACTCGTCGGCTTCGCGCTGGCAGCCGCGGGCACGGTGATGCAGGGCTTCTTCCGCAACCCGATGGCCGACCCCTCTATCGTCGGTGTCTCCTCCGGCGCGGCCGTCGGCGCCGTCCTCACCATCGTCGCGCCTGCGCTGCTCCCGTTCGGCTTCGGCCTGGAGGCCGCAGCGTTCACCGGCGCCCTGATCACCGCCTTCGGGGTGTACGCTATCGCCACAGAGGGCGGGAGAACGCCCGTCGCAACCCTGCTGCTCGCCGGCGTCGCGGTCCAGACGTTCCTGGGCGCGGTTATCTCGTTCATGCTCCTGCGCTCGGGCGAGAGCATGCGCCGGGTGGTGTACTGGCTGATGGGCAACCTCGACAACGCCGCGTGGGCTGATTTCGTCCCCGTCGCCGGCGTTCCGGTGCTCCCGCTGTTCGTCCTCGGCTGCTTCGTCGTCCTCCTCGCGTACGCCCGGGACCTGAACGTGCTCCTGTTGGGGGAGGAGGAGGCCGCCGGGCTAGGTATCGAAGTCGAGCGCACCAAGCGCCTGCTGCTTGCGGTGTCTGCGGTAATCACTGGCGCCGCCGTCGCCGTCTCGGGCGTCATCGGGTTCGTTGGGCTCGTCGTCCCGCACGTGATGCGCCTGCTCGTCGGACCCGACCACCGGGTGCTGTTGCCGGCCGCCAGTCTTGCGGGCGCGTCGTTCCTCGTCGCCGCGGACACGCTCGCCCGGAGCGGCCCGCAGGAGCTTCCGGTCGGGATCGTCACCGCAGCCGTCGGCGCGCCGTTCTTCCTCTTCCTGCTCCGTCGCCGGAGGGTGCACGAGCTATGACCCGGAGCAGCCCACCTCTCGACCCGCCCGCCCGGTGCGGTGGTAAGCCTGTACTGTCAGTCGCTGATCTCTCGGTGAGCCTCGGCGGGACGGAGATTCTCAGCGACATCGACCTTACTGTCGAAGCCGGGGAGTTGGTCGGACTTGTCGGCCCCAACGGCGCGGGGAAGACGACGCTGTTACGCGCGATCCGAGGGACGCTAGCACCCGATTCTGGCCAGGTCACCATCGCAGACGAGGTGGTTCACGACCTCCCCTCGAAAGCGGCGAGTCGGCTCGTCGCAACCGTCCCACAGGACACCTCCGTGAACTTCGAGTTCACGGTCCGAGAGGCCGTGGAGATGGGCCGGACGCCGCATCTCTCCCGGTTCGGTGGCATGGAAGAGGCGGACGACCAGGCCGTCGAGCAGGCGATGGAGCAAACAGACGTGACTGAGTTCGCCGACCGACCGGTGACGGCGGTTTCCGGCGGTGAGCGTTCGCGAGTGCTGCTCGCCCGCGCGCTCGCGCAGTCGACGCCGCTGCTCCTGCTCGACGAGCCGACGGCCAGCCTCGACCTGAACCATCAGCTCCGGACGTTCGATACCGTCGCGGAGCTGGTCGATACCGGGCGCGCCGCCGTCGCCGTGATCCACGACCTGAACCTGGCGGCGCGTTACTGCGACCGCCTCGTCGTCGTCGCCGGCGGCGGCGTGCTCGCCGATGGCCCACCCGAAGCGGTGCTCACCGAAAACACGCTCCGCAGCGCGTTCGACGCCGATGCCGTCGTCACCCAGAACCCCGTCACCGACCGGGCCCACGTTACCGCACTCTCAGCTGCGAAACAACGCCCGAACGCGGCGCCCGACGGCGGCTCCGACGACGGCGTACCGATAGCCGAGTTCGACCGCGTCCACGTCGTCGCCGGCGGCGGCTGTGCCGGCCCACTTCTCTCGGCGCTCTCCCGGGCCGACGTCGAGACGACAGTGGGCCCAGTCGCTACCGGCGACACTGACGCCGAGGTCGCGGAGGCACTGGGGATGGAGACGCTCCAACTCGGACCGCTCGAACGCGTCGGCGGCGACCTGGCGGACAGAACGGGAACGCTCGCTGGGGCTGCCGACGCCGTCGTCGTCGCGGATGTGGAGCTCACGGAAGGACTCGTGCCGGTCTTGCAGGCGGTCGATGACGTCGACGTCCCCGTGGTCTGTGTCGAAACGCGAGCGCTGGAAACGCGGATTGTGTCCGACCGGGCGGGAGATCTCTACAGTTCATTGCGCGCCGACGGGGCCACAATCACGGAGTCGGCGTTCGTTGACTCGCTGCAGGTGCCGGGCTCACGCAGCCAGTGACTTCGTGTCCCGCCGCCATCCGTCATCCTTACTCCGGTGGGGCGCCTCCCACAGGTATGAAGCGTCCCTGCGTCGTGGTTCCCCGAGAGTCGGGTGAGGAGGCCCGACAGCGGCTCGCCGGCGCCGACCTCATCGACGAGGAGTTCGGCATCGTGGTGGAGGAGGCCGAACCGCCGGGTGAAGAGAGCGAGACGGACGAGCTGAAGCTCTTCATCCCGGTGACCGACCCCGATGCAGTCCCCGCGGAGTTCGCGGTAACCCAGAAGGACGTGCCCGCGCGGGCGCCCCAGCAGACGCCGGAGGACCTGCTCGGTTACGCCCCGACGTACGAGCGGCTGGGCGATATCGTCATCGTCGACGAGGACGAGCCAGCGCGCGCCCAGGAAGTGGCGGAGGCGGTGATGAACTCCGATATCCCCGTGCGAAGCGTGATCAACCGAGCCTCGAAAGTGAAAGGCCAGACACGAGTGCGGGACTGGGAGGTGCTCGCTCACGACCCCGACCCGGAGGACGAGCGTCCACCGACCGAGACGGTCCACCGGGAGTACGGCTACGAGTTCGCCGTCGACGTGGCGGAGGTCTACTTCTCCCCGCGGCTGGCAACCGAGCGCCACCGGGTGATTGAGCAGGTCAAACCCGGCGAAAACGCGCTGGATATGTTCGCCGGCGTCGGCCCGTACGCGGTGCCGATGGCCGCCGCCGGCGCCGAGGTGGTCGCCTGTGACATCAACCCGACCGCTATCGAGTATCTACGCGAGAACGCCCGGCGGAACGACGTGGCGGACCGCGTCACGGCTCACGTTGGCGACGTGCGGGAGCACACGGACGAGTACGAGCACTGGGCCGACCGGCTGGTGATGAACCTTCCCCACACTGCTGCGGAGTTCGCCGACGCCGCCGTCGAATTTGTTGGGGAGTCGTGTGTGGTCCACCTCTACGACATCCAGCACGAGGACGGAGCGTTCGACCGGGCGGAAACGGCACTGCAGGACGCCGCCGGCGCCGAGTACGCGGTGACGGTGCTGGAGGAACACGTGGTTCGTTCCTACGCGCCACACGAGGTCAACATCTGTCTGGACGCTCGGCTGGAGCGGACCGGGTGAGCGTCGTCTCCTGATTTCGGAACCCTTATGCTCGTGTTGCGGGTATCAGCGTGTACGTGCCGGGGTAGCTCAGCTGGGAGAGCGATTCCTTCGTAAGGAATAGGTCGAGGGTTCAAATCCCTCCTCCGGCTTAAGGTCGGCTACGCCTCCCTTAGGAACGTTAACCGCCTTCAGGGAGGCTCCTACTTGAATATTCGCTTTATTCGAACCTTCAGGGCCCACATTTGTTTAGGTTCAGCAATCAGTTGTTGGTGTCAACGTTCGTCGGGAACCTCGAAGAGTCCCGATATAGCGCTTGGTCAGTCCACTCGTAGGGATTGTAGTCCGTTCGTCGTCGACGGGCGCCGTTTTCGTCACAGACCGGGACGATGAATCCATACCGGTCGTACGTGTACGCTCTCGAAAAGACGCGTTCATCAATGAGACACCTCGTGTTGGCGACAGCGCATCCGGTCATCACCTGAGAAATCGATACGAGCCAATGGCAGAACCAACTCAGGACCTGTCAGTCGTTCCCCCGGCCGGAGTTTCTGTGCCACTCTCGTCGAACGTATCGTCAAACGTCGTCTGGCGATCGCTCGGGCCAGAGCCTCGGCTGGTGCGATACGAGTTGCGGAGTTCCAACGCGAGTGCGCCAAGTCCGAGCAGGAGCGCACCGAGCTCGAGGAGCCCGCCGACGATCGGAATCGCGCCCAGTATGGTGAATCCGACGAGGCCGGCCACGAGCGATAGCCATCGGTCGTCCTGCCCGATCCGCCTGAGCGCCCACGCACCGATAGAGTACTGTCCGTAGACGGCCCCGACCCAGATCGCGAGCCCGAACGCAACGAAGCCGACGATGGCGATGGGAATCCCGATGATCGTGACGGCGACCAGCGTCAGGAGGATCGGTACCACGACCAGCGTCAGCAGCCCAACCCCGCCGGCTTTTGCGGGTTCGTCGGAGACGTGCCCCACGAGTCGCGCCGAGAACGCCGGAAAGAGGAGTAACAAAATTGCTCCGAGCAGCAGATTCGCGAGGAGGCCGTACCCCTGCGTCACCCAGTTTGGAATCGCGAAGGCGCTGTCGCTACCCCGGATGGACGGATCTGCCACGACGCCGCCCGCGACCGTCGCCTCCGGGTCTTGGGTGAACTCCTCGGCGTCGTAGCGGAACTCGCCACCCACCTCCGCGTTCGGTCCCAGCACGATCGTTCCAGCGCCAACACGGGCGTCGCCATCGATCCGGCCGTTGACGAGAACGGATCCCGCACCGATCTCGAGGTCACCCCCGATCGTGGCTGTCTCGCTCACCTGGATGCTTCCACTGCCGGCATTCACGTCGCCGCCGACGGAACCGTCGATGCGGACGTCACCGGCGGCGCCGGAGATCGACCCCTGAACCCGCCCGCTCTCGGCGATGTGAATCGTCCCGGCGGCCCCAGAGACGTCACCCGTTACAGTTCCCCGGATCACGATACTCCCGGCGACTGCGTCGATTCTGGAGACCGTCTCACCCTCCTCGACGACGATCGTTCCTGAAGCCCCCTGGACGGACTGAGCAGCGACGACGCCCGCCACCGTCGAAAGAAGGAGCCCAACAACGAGGGTGGACACGATGACCCGACGCTCTCCGTTGCTGAACGATAAACTCATTACCTAGCCGTCGGCACGTCACCGTAAAATATTGATTAGTTTTCCCGCAGTGTGGGACAACCTGGTCAGTATCGCCCCGGGACGACCACGGGGAGCCCGTGTCGACTGTAGCTGTCCCCGACCGGCACGAGTACCGGCCGGGAACCGGAAACTCGTGGGCAACCAATCGGACCGTCGGTCAGTCGGTCATCTGTCCTGCGTTCTCGCCGCATACTCATTCTCGCGGACAGAGAATTGCCAGCTGAGATTATCTCGACAGCTGACGTACTACGCGTATGAACAAGATACTCAAGTCGATCGCGAGTCTCCTCGCAGGTGGACTGGCGTTCGTCGTGATCGGTGTTGGTGTAACGGAGGCGCTCGACCCGTACATCTGGCCGTCGGCGATGCTCGGGTTACCCGCCGGAATCGTCGCGGGGATGGTCGTCCTCCCGCTCACGTATCTCGGACTGACGTACTGGGGAGAACAGCGGGAGACGGGACGGGCCTCAGCGAGGACACGGCGACGACTCTGGACGCTGGCCGGAGCGACTGCCGGCTTCATCGTCGGCGGTGGGCTCGCGATGGCGGTCATCTCGATGCAGGCCGTCGGACTCGCATCGGCGATACTCCTTGTCGGGTTCCCGGTTGGCGTTTTTTCGGCACTCGTCGGTGGCTACCTTGCCTACCGGCAGAGCGCTGTCGAACGGCGGCCACCGGGGTCGACCGCCAACTGAGGCCGCAGAGTCGGCACGGTGGTATCGCTCTGTTTCGGAATCGCTGAGAGTACGGTAGCGAGCGTCACTCGCAAATCGATTCGATCGGTTTTCGATATCTGTGCCCTGTCGGTTCAGCAACTGGCTGGCTTGGTGACCAAGTGGACACTATGACCCCGGCCACCGGCCAAGAGACGCACGAACGGGACTACGAGAGGCTCGAACATCGAGGTTCGCCCAGTCCTTGCCACTTGTTCGGCTGCTCGTCCTGTTCAGGTCAACTCGAGCCGAGGTGGGTTCGAGGGTCTGGTCTTCGTAGCGCCGACTCGCATCTCTCGCCCAGGACATGCTATCTTGCAGCGAGTAGTATGATTCCAACGACGACTACGGAGGTGAGTTCATAATTAGCCATTGGTTACGAAGAATCGTCCACGCGATGTTCATTCGTGAACCGGAGGCTGCCTCCAGTGCACTCCAGGCACGTGACGCTCATTACCGATCCCTGGAGCCGATGGCACCCTCTCTGGAGTCCCCGCACCGCGGCGTTGTTCTCCGGCGAGACCGAACCAGATTGATGCGGCGGCAGAGGGTACCGGTGGCTGTAGAGCCCACGGGAACGCAATTCAACCGATTTACGACACGAGCACGCGCCAACCCTGAACCAGCCCGTCGATGTCACCGCTTGCGGTCCGGCTCGCATGGCGCACGCCTCGCGGGCGAGTGATGAATAGCCCGTCTCGGTCGTTCGTCCGTGAGATGGGCGCGCTGAATCGGGCCAAACGGGTTAATCCGCCTTCAATGGGCGATAAGCGCCCCAACCCGGCCGAAGGAATTTGCCTGTTTAACCCTCTGTAGCTCCTGGTTCAGTCTGTATGACTCCCCGTACCACCCTGACGGTCGCACTGGTCGCACTGCTCGCTATCGGGCTCTCAGTCCCGGCAGTGGCTGCAGCGCCCGGCGCCACCAACGCGGACGACTGCCAGAACGCCGAAAACGGCCCCAGCGACGGCGGGCCGCCGGGGTTCGTCGCTAACCTCGTCCCTGACTTCCTCAGCGACCTGATGAGTAGCCTTCCCGTCCCAAACTTCGTGAAGGCCGCGTTCGGCGCGGAGACCTGCTAACCCGCTCCTGAATCGTTCGATAACTGCTTGAGCGGCTACCTTTCGGTCGGTTCGTCGTCAACAACGTTCTCGGCCGCAGGCGTATCGGTCTGGGCACCACTCGTCGGTTCGTCGCCCTCACCTCCGGCTGGCGCTTCGGTGGCCTCGCCACCAGGTTCCGTCGCGTCATCGCCGCCCGGTTCACCATCCCACTCGGTAGGCTCAACGACGTCGCCGTACACGTCCCGGTACCGTGCCAGTTTCCGGTAGAGCAGGGAGAAGAAGACGCCGTCGAACAGCACGACGAAGAGGATGAACCTGCCGCTGGAGACGCCGCGGGGAAGATACGTCACGATGACGTTGTAGCTCCCGTGGATGAGCGAGGCGACGAGCAACCCCTTCACGACGATCGGGCCGCAGTTGTCCGGGTTTTGCTTCGCGGGGCCGAGGTAGTAGCCGGCCCGGGCCGAGTAGATGACGTGGCCCGGTCCAGCGAGCGCACGCGAAACGCCCGTGCCGACGGCGGCCTGGAGCGCCTGTGCCCCGCCCCCGTTCGCCTGGGCCTGGAGGAACCCCTGGACGACGTAGAGCACGTTCTCGATTGTCGCAAAGCCCAGTCCTGCAACGGCGCCGTACACCGCGCCGTCGGTGACTGCGTCGAACTCCGGGCGCCGGACGGCGTAGAGCCCCACGGCGAGCCACTTCACCGTCTCCTCGACGGGGGCGACCCTCGTCGGTGGCCGTGTCGACGGGCTCGGCGCCCGACTCGGGGTCGGTCATGCCCGGTGCTGTGACCCGAACCCACCTATGCCTTGCCGCCGAACCGGTTGCGACGCCTCGAACCGGCGGATGGACACCGCTTTGGGGGCGCCGGCACCAGTTCGGCTATGCTCACGTTCATCGGTCTCGGTCTCTACGACGAGCGTTCAGTCACCGTCGAGGGCCAGGAGGCGCTCCGGGACGCCGACCGTGCGTTCGCGGAGTTCTACACGAGCCGGCTGGTCGGCAGCTCCGTGGAGGAACTGGTCGCGTACCACGACATCGCTATCGAGGTGCGCGACCGCGCGGGCGTCGAGCAAGACCCCGAACCCGTGCTCGACGCCGCCGAGGAGGCCGACGTCGCATTCCTCACCGCCGGCGACACGATGATCTCGACCACACACGTCGACCTGCGGCTCCGGGCCCACGAGCGCGGTATCGAGACGCGAGTGATTCACGGTGTCTCCGCCCAGTCGGCGGCCTCGGGACTGACAGGGCTCCAGAACTACCGCTTCGGGAAGGCGACGACGCTGCCGTTCCCCGGCGCACACGGCGGCGACGACGTGCCGGCGAGCGTCGTCGAAACCATCGAGGTGAACCGAGAGCGGAACCTCCACACGCTCGTCTATCTCGATATCAAAGTCGACGACCCGACAGCCGACGCAGCCGGGCTGGCTGAGGGTGAGGAGTACATGACCGGCGACTACGCCGCAGAACTACTTGCGAGGGGGTGGGCCGACGAACTCGCTGTCGTCGTCGCCCGAGCCGGCAGCCCCGACCCGCTGGTCGTCGCCGACCGTCTCTCGGAACTCGCGACGCAGGATTTCGGCGGCCCGCTGCAGCTGCTCGTCGTTCCGGCGGAGCCCCACCACCTGGAGGCTGACGCGCTCGAAGCGCTCGGCGGCGCGCCGCCGGAGCTACTCGGACGGGAGTGACTGACACCGAGGGCAGACCGGGCTACCTACTCGACCTGCCGCTTGGGCGACCGGGGGAGGTCGAGCGTCTCCGCGAGGTCGTACTCGTCGTTGGTCACCATGTACAGCACGTCCTCGATGATGGTGAGGACCTCCGGCAGCTCCCGCACCACGAGATAGGTGACGCCGACGAGGGCGATGACCGCGAGTAGCTGGCTGATGATGCGGTCGGAGACGAACCACGAGACCAGATACTCGTCGGAGGCGCCGAAGATGAACAGCACCGCCTCGGGGTATATCTGGAGCAACTGCTCGCCGAACGCGATGCCGATGAACGTCGTCCGAACCAGATTGAGGCCGTAGATGACGGGAACGGCGACGGCCAGTGCGCGGAGCTTCCGGCCCAGCGGCGCGCGCACGGCGCCGATGAGTCCCGCGAAGATGGCGATGCTCCCCAGGCCGGTGCAGGCCAGCACGACCGAGAACTGGAGCGTGTGCCCGCTCGCGGCGACGAACTCGTAGGTGTTCTCGTAGCCGGCGGGCCCGGTGATCAGCGCCGGGGTGGAGCCAAAGAGGCGCATCATGACGCCGGTCTGGGCGGCGACGGTTTCGATGAGCACTTCGCGGGGGGAGGGGATTCGTGTGCCGGCGACGGTGACCGCCGGAATCGTCTCGAAGGGGAGATAGAGCAGTCCCATGATCGCGGTCGAGCGCGAGAGCAGGAACAGCGAGTCCCGGCCCTGCCAGAGCAGGTAGCCGGCGTAGAGCGAGGCCGGCACGGCGATGAACGCGAGCACCCCCTCGACGTAGCTCTTGTGCGTGAACGCAAAGTGAGGAAACAGGATGAGCCAGAACAGCGCGAACCCCGCCCAGGCGGCGGTGGAGACGGCCCGAGCAGAGCGCAGGCTCCCTTTCCGGGCGCCGACCGCCGCCTGGAGCGAGCCCGCCCCCACCGACACCTGAGTCCGGCGAGCGCGGCTGTGGAGGACAGCGCCGGCCGCGAAGGTCAGAATCACGACCCACGCCAGCGCGTCAGTGAGTACCCCGACCATAGGTTCTCAACGGAGTCCGGAAGTAAATCCCTTGCCGTTGTGCGGCTGTGACGCAGCACTGTCAGTGTTCGAGGTAGCGTTCGAAAGAAATGGAGTGTCGGAATGACCGGCGCGAAGCCGGTTATTCGTTACTGGTGGTCAGCGAGAACGTTAGTTCTCGCGGCGACCGGCCAGCAGTGCGGCAGCGAGCAGAGCCACGAGGGCGACTGCGACGCCGAAGCCGGGCGTCTCAGTCGTCGTGGTCTCCGTGTCGGTGTCCGGCTCGGTAGCCGTTGCCGTATCGGTTGCCGTTGCCGTTGCCGTGTCGGTCGGCGTTGCCGTATCCGTCGGCGTTGCCGTATCCGTCGGCGTCTCGGTCACTGCCTCGACGACTTCACCATCAGCGCCGACACCGTTCGGTGCACTCACGCTGAAGGTGTCACCCGCGGACTGTTCGGAGAAGTCCACCGTGACATTCCACGTTCCGTCCGCCTGGACGGTCGCAGTCGGGTTGTTGTAGAACCGCGGCGAGGTGTCGCCCGTGCTCTGGACGACTACCGTGAATGTGCTACCCGGAGCGAGCGTGGACGTTCCAGTGATGGTCGCGTCCTCGGTCGCTTCGACCGTGAGCGTCGTGCTGTCGACGACGTCATCGTTGCTGTCGAGGAGCGC
The DNA here is from genome assembly GCF_036626355.1 of Halolamina sp. GTDB lineage: Archaea > Halobacteriota > Halobacteria > Halobacteriales > Haloferacaceae > Halolamina. Next base: position 33,943 of record NZ_JAZKRY010000022.1, read on the forward strand.
GGCATCGACGGCACGGTCGATGTCGTCCGCTTCGACCGTCGCGGTGACGTTATCGTCGGTTGTCACGTCGTCAGCCGAGACGGTGAGACCGAGGTTCTGCATATCGACACTGGCGTCACTCCCCGGACCACTGAAGCTGGCGTTGATCATGCCCGTGTCGAAGCCATCAGTGTCGACGACGTAGACCTGGCTCCCTGTGCCACTCCCACGCGTCGGGTTGTAGACGTTACCGTCGAAGTTGATCGTCACGTCCGTTTGGGTAGCCTCGAACGCAACGTTTGCGCCCACGTAGGCCTGTGCACTCTGGTCACCGGCGGCGACCGTCGACGGAGCGAACGTGACGTCGACCGTCGTCGTACTCAGCGAGTTACCTGCTGCGTCTTCGGCGTTTTTGACGGTAACGTTCCGCACGTTGGTGAAGACGTTACCGGACGTGTCGACTACGACACGTGCGCCGGACGATGCAGTCGTGTCAATTGAGAGCGCCGAGTTGCTGAGGTCGGCCGTCGTGCCGTCAGCAAAGCCGACGACAACATCGTCGCCGCTCAGGCTACCCGCGTTTGCTACGTCTTCGTCGAAGGCGACTTCGAGAATCGCGCCATCGTCGCTGTCGACGTAGTGGGTCGCCTTACGGGGCGACGGGGCTGAGGCGTCAATGTCGAAGGAGACGGACGTCGGGCTTGCTGCCCCAGCGTTCGTCTCGCTGATGTCGAACGTTACACCAGAGATTGAACTGGTGACTTGACTCGTGTCGTGGTCGAACGTGACCTCAACAGTGCTTACGCCAGCACTGGTGTCACCTTCAGTCACATCAACGTAGACCGTGGCTCCATTTACAGCAGTGACCGATGCACTGTCTGAACCACTGGTTGCCATTGCTGAGACACTGTTTACAGTGACTCCAGCATTGGCTGCTTCGGAGATGTCGATGGAGACGTTGTCAGTTTCAGTTGCATTCTGATCAACGTCGAACGTTACTGTCTGTGCTGCCGAATTCTGACCACCAGCGACGTCTGTCGCTGACTGACCGGTCAGGGAATTGGCCGCAGCGGCTGTGCCTGTGAGCGCGATCGTGCCAGCGAAGACGCTGAACACCATCAGCGCTGCAAGGACCAGCGCGCGGAGTTGCTTTGAGTTGTCTGTCGTTGTTTGTTGTATGTTGCACCGCAATCGGTGACGTCAACGTTCCCGCCGGCCTCCGCAGGGGAGCGCCCACTCGCGTGGACTCGACCGGCGATACTTGCTGTTGCCACCATGGGTAAGCATATAGAAACCAGCAGTAGCCGAGTATAAATACTTTGTGTTCGATTCTGCCGCGATTAATCGCTCGTTACCGCGTCACGACTTTCACTTCGTGGTCGTCCTCGGGCTTCGTGAACGTGTCGGTGGACTCACAGGACTACGATCGATAACTGTAAGCGAGACCGAGAGACCCGTCCTACTGCGTCATCACCTTGCCCCCGTCCTCAATCCTCGTGAACACGTAGGTGTAGTCATGCGATACGGAATCGCAGTAATTCGATGTAGCGACCGCTCGTTTTTGCTCGGTTCGTCGGGGGTCTCGGTAGTGAGAGGTATCTCGAACGCTACAGCTGCCACAACAGCACCCGCCAACACCACCGCTTCCGTAACTGCAACCGCCAACACCACCGCGGAGTAGGCTTGCACTCTAGTACCGCACCGCCTCCTGCTCCGTGGTCTCACGTCCTCCCCAGCCGGTTCGCTCAGGGCTCCCCCTCGCTCACCCCTC
>NZ_JAZKRY010000023.1:0-34966 GCF_036626355.1 Halolamina sp.
CCCGTTCTTCGTCCCAGTAGAAGCGCTGGCGGTTCTGGACCCACTCGAAGTACGACACCGTGACACCGCCGGCGTTGGCGAGGATGTCCGGGAAGACGTGGACGTCCTTGTCGGTGAGTACGTCGTCGGCGTCGGGCGTGAGCGGGCCGTTGGCAGCCTCGACGATGACGTCCGCGCTGACGTCCGCTGCGAGGTCGGCGTCGATGGCGTTCTCCAGTGCGGCCGGCACCAGCAGGTCGACGTCGAGCGTGAGCAGGTCGTCGTTGGTCATCTCCTCGGCCGTCCCATAGCCGGTCACCGAGCCGGTCTCGCGCTTGAACTCCTTGACATCGACTGGGTCGAACCCGTCGGGGTTGTGGATGGCGCCCGAGGAGTCCGAGACCGCAACGATGGTCGCGCCCAGCTCATCGATGAGCCTGGTAGCGACCCAGCCGGCGTTCCCGTAGCCCTGGACGGCGACTGAAGCGCCCTCGATCTCTTTCCCGAGATAGTCGAACGCCTCGCGGGCAGTGAACATCGTCGAGCGACCGGTCGCCTCCACGCGGCCCGCGCTCCCACCGGCTGCAGGGGATTTCCCCGTGACGACACCGGGTGCCGTCGTGTTCTCCAGCGTCTCGTAGGTGTCCTTGATCCAGTTCATCTCCCGCTGGCCGGTGTTGACGTCCGGCGCTGGAACGTCCGTGTCCTCGCCGATGAGGGGACGGAGCTCCTCGGCGAACGACCGGGTGATGTTCTCGAGTTCGTTGACGGAGTACTCCGACGGGTCGATAACGATGCCGCCCTTCCCGCCACCGTACGGGATGTCGACGACGGCACACTTGTAGACCATCCAGCCCGAAAGCGCCTTCACCTCGTCCCGCGTGACGCCCGGGTGGTACCGGATGCCCCCTTTGTACGGTCCCCGGTCGCCGTTGAACTGCGAGCGGAACGCGTTGAACCGCTCGATAGAGCCGTCGTCCATGTCGACCGAGAGGTTGGTCTCCAGCACGCGCTCGGGGTATTTGAGCCGATGAATGACGTCGTCGCTTACGTCGAGGTATGCCGCCGCGTCGTCGATCTGCTCTTGCAGACTCTCGAACGGGTTGGCCTCGTCTGTCATATCCGCGTCAGCGTTCTGCTGTTTCCTGAATAAGCCTGCCGAAACGGGCCCGGCTGGCCGTCGGACTACTCCTCGGCCGCGGCAACCAGGTCGAGGAGCCGCTCAGCCTGTGCGACCAGCGGCGGGTCGATCATCTCTCCATCGACGCTGAACACGCCTCGGCCCTCCGCAGCGGCCTCCTCGCGGGCGCCGATAACTTTCTCGGCCCACTCGACCTGTTCGGGGTCGGGCGTGAACGCCTCGTTGATGACGCTCACCTGGGACGGATGAATCGCCATCTTCCCGTCGTAGCCAAGTTCGCGAGCGAACGCTGTCTCCCGTTTCAGCCCCGTCTCATCGCCGTAGTCAGTGTGTACCGTGTCGATGGCGTCGACACCGGCGGCGCTGGCTGCGAGAACGACCTGCTGCCGGGCGTGGAGCACCTCGGTCCCCTCCTCAGTCCTGGTTGCACCGAGGTCGGCCGCCAGGTCCTCGGCGCCGAACACCAGCGCGTCGGTTGCCGGCTCGTCCGCGATGGCTTCGGCGTTCAACACACCGCGGGCGGATTCGACGAGCGACAGTATCGTGAGCTCCTTGTCGTGCTCCTCGAGCAGGTCTGCGACCCAGCTGACGTCATCGCCGTCCGTCACCTTCGGCACCATCACCCCATCGAGGCGGAGTGATTCCGGGGCATCAGCCACCACCGCATCCAGATCAGTCGCCACGGTTTTGGCCGTCAGTCGGACGGTCACCTCACACTCGGGATCGAACGACGGCGCCGAAAGGAGTTCGTGGACTGCCTCACGCGCCGTGTCCTTCTCGCCGGGTGCGACGGCGTCTTCCAGATCGAAACAGATTACGTCGGCGCCACTCTGGGGCGCCTTCCGCATCAGTTCCGGACGGTCACCGGGGGAGAACAGGAGGCTCCTGCGTGCCATACCGACGACCAACGGTCGGGAGGCGTTAAGTCGATGGGGTCGACGGTAGCCTGAAAACGGATGCAACCACCGCAGGGTCAGCGACGGCGTCGACGGCGAGGAGCAGTTCGAGTACCGTGACCAGCGGGTCCGCTCATGGTTGTTCTGCGGGAACGCCGACGGTCCAGCTCACACTCGCTCGCACATGGACAGCAACAGCCGAACCACCGGCCGTCGGTGAACCGACCGGGGGGAAAGTCGCCACCGTTTTGCGCAATCCCCCGGAGGATGAACTATGACGGGACGCTACTACGAGGAGTTCACAGTGGGTGAAACTATCGAGCACGGAAAGCGCCGCACGGTCTCCGAGGCGGACAATCAGACGTTCTGTGATATGACGATGAACCAGCAGCCGCTGCATCTCGACAGCGAGTTCGCCGCCGATACGCAGTTCGGCGAGCGCCTGGTCAACGGCCTCTACACCATGGCACTGGCCGTGGGGCTCTCCATCCCCGACACCACCGACGGCACCATCGTCGCCAACCTCTCCTACGACAACGTGGAGCATCCGAATCCGGTGTTCCACGGGGATACGCTGTACGCCCGCTCGACGGTGACCGACAAACGCGAGACCAGCGACGGCGAGCGTGGGATCGTCGAGATGCACGTCGAGGCACTGAAACTGGAGGACGAGGGTGAAGAGACGCTCGTGTGTGAGTTCGACCGCACCGCACTCAGCCTGAAACGCGAACACGTGGAGTGAGCGGGCGATGGACCCGGTAACGGCGTGGCTCCGAACGTTGCTCGCTCCCCTCGTCGAGGGACTGTCCACGTGTTTGCTCGCACGCATCGGCCTCGGGACCATGCTGGTGCTCGCGGGAATACACAAGCTTCTCGACCCCGCCGGCTGGACCATCTACGTCACTGACTGGCTCGCGCCGTGGCTCCTCGTTTCGCCGACGCTGTTCATGCTGCTGAACGGCTGGCTCGAACTCCTCTTCGGCGGCCTCCTGCTCGGCAACCGGCTCGTCGCGCCGGCAGCTGCCGTCGCCGCCGTTTCGCTGCCAGCGACGATCGCGTATCTCGCGGTGGTCGCCGTGACCGACGGGCTGTTCGTCGATATCCTGGTTCGGGATGTGGGTCTGGCTGTGCTCGCGTGGGTGGTCCTGCTAGATGCACTCGAAGCGGCCCCTACAGAACCGAAAGAATGAGGACGGCGTTGACGCCGACGGTGGCCCACGAAGGAAGCGCCACCGCCAGGGGAATCAGATACCGTCGGTGACTCTGTGACGGGTACAGCCGTGGGAGCAGGAGCCAGTTAGCGAGCGCCACCACCAGCACGCAGCCTTTGAGAACCAGCGCCGCACCGAGCAGGCCGATGGAGTCGATGAACACGAGCGCAATGGGGTTGCGCTCTCGAAGGCCGAGCGAGAGGCCAATCCGGGTGAGTGCGATGTCGAGAGCCATCGAAACGATGACAAGCGCCCACAGGGCCTGTCCTCGGATGGACACGCTGTCGACGCTCCGGTGGAGCGTGCCGCGGAACTCGCCGATGATTGGCCGCAGTGCCGACCCCTCCTGCGAGGCGTTCGGCTCATCAGCGGTGGACGACGGGGGCCGACTGCGATCGGTTCGAGGGTCGTAGGCCATCTCCCCAACATGGCTGTTGTGAGGACTTTCCCAAGAGTAAACGTAACGTAATAATCGGTAGGACTACACAAATACCGGTTCGCTGGCGACGAACACACCGGATTCCTCGAGTCCCTACAGCACGGTGCCGTGTTTCTTCTCGGGCAGTTCCTTCTGGACGTCCTCGTAGAACGCAAAGCGGTTGGCCAGTTCCTGCCGAAGCGTGGAGGGTGGCACGACGTCGTCGATGATGACTTCGCTGGCCATCCGGCGCACGTCGATATCCTGGCGGTACTCCTCGCGGAGCTCCTGTTCGCGGGCAGCGCGCTTCTCGGGGTCGTCGATCTCGTCGAGCTTTCGCGCGTACACTGCGTTGATCGCGGCTTCCGGCCCCATGATGCCGATTTCGCCCGATGGGAGCCCGATGACGCTCTCGGGATCGTAGGCGGGGCCGCCCATGGCGTAGATCCCCGCGCCGTAGGCTTTCCGGACGACAACGGTCTGTTTGGGCACGGTCGCCGAGGAGGTGGCGTAGATCATCTTCTTTCCTTTCTCCAGGATCGCCTCCTTCTCGACGCCCGAGCCGGCCATGAACCCCGGCGTGTCACAGAGATACAGGAGGGGAATCTCGTAGGCATCGCAGGTCCAGATGAACTCCGCGGCTTTCTCCGCGGCATCCGGGAAGATAGCGCCCGACCGGTGACTGGGCTGGTTGGCGACGATACCCACCGGCCGGCCGTCGATGTGGGCGAACGCGGTGACTATCTCCTTCCCGTACTCCGGTTTGAGCTCGAACACGGACTCGGCGTCGCAGATGCGTTCGAGCAGGTCGTGGACGTCGTACGCGCGATTCGGTTCAGCTGGAATCAGTTCGTCGATTCCCTCAGGTGAGTAGGTTGGATTTTTCGGCTCCGACCGGGGCGGTTTCTCGCCGGCCTTGTTCGGGAGATACGTCGTGAGCTGTGCCGCCATCCGGCGGGCGTCCTGCTCGTCCTCGGCGACGAGGTCGGCGCTGCCGGAGTGCTCGGCGTGGACAGCGGGGCCGCCCAGATCCTGCATCTCGATTTCCTCCCCGGTGACCATCTTCACCATCCGCGGCGAGGCGATGGCCATTGCCGACATCCCCTCGACCATGATGGTGAAATCCGCGAACACCGGCGTGTAGGCGGCGCCGGCGATACAGGGGCCGTAGAGCACGCAGATCTGCGGGACGTAGCCCGAAAGCATCGAGTGGTTGTAGTAGTACTTCCCGATCCCTTCGCGGTTGGCGAAGAAGCCGCTCTGCTGGTCGATACGGCCGCCGGAGGAGTCCATCAGGTAGAGCACCGGCTGGCCGGATTTGAGCGCGCGCTGCTGCATCCGGAGAAACTTCTCGACGCCGCGGGCCGCCATCGACCCCGCCTTGACCGTGAAGTCGTTGGCCATCCAGTGAACGTCCCGCCCTTCGAACTCGGCAGCGCCGGTCAGCAGCCCGTCACCCGGGAGCCGGGTCCCCTCGTCGTACGCCTCGACTTCGGGTGAGTCGGGGTGCCACTCGTCGAAGGCGGCGAACTTGCCGTCCTCGAACCTGACCCCGTCGGCGGCACCTTCGCGGTCGGCGTCGCCGGGGCCACCGTCGCCACCCTCGCCGAACCAGAGGTCGAGCCGGTCGCGAACGAACAGTTTCCCCTGCTCGGACAGGCGCTCTTTGTACTTCTCGGGGCCGCCGCCGAGGATCTCTTCGATCTCGGCGTGCAGCTGTGCCTCGCGCTCGGTCGGCCCGAGCTCGTCGTCGAGGGGGTACGCCACCTCCGGCGGCTCGGCGGTCGCCGCCGGCTCTTCGGCGTCGCCGACGTGGACCTCGATATCGGCCGCGAGATGCTCCGCCAGCGCGGCCGCGACCGCCGACGCCTCCTCCTCGGTCGCACCCTCGCCGATTCGAACTTTCATGCACCCTGGTGGGGGTGAATCCCGGAAAGCGTTTTTCATTGCCCTGCCGGCGCGGGCCCGTCCGCGCGAGCGCGAGCCGTGACGACGGTCAGTACTCCGCCTTCTCGGGGCGTCGTTCGCTCGTGGTTCGCAGTTCTGTTCTCCGCTCCTCGTCATCGAGCAGAACGACCGCCTGGGAGACATCGTCCAGGGCGGCCTGTACCCCAGCCTGACGGACGCTCGGGGAGGCGTTGAGCACCTCCGTCCGAAACAGTGCATAGCCGGACAGGAGCCCCGTCACGCTGAGCGCGGCGGGGGTGAAGTTCATCCCCGCGACGGGGGAGCTATGGGTCACCCAGGCGATGCTGATCGCCGTCGGCACGGCGGCGCCGATGACGAGTGCTGTCACCTGGTCGTCGTCCCGCCGCGGGTGGACCAGCGACACCCCGAGGGCTCTGTCGCGGTGAGCAGCACCACTGGGAGATGGGGGAGCGCGATGAGAAACACCGTGAACGGGCGCACGAGGTCCGAGCGGCCGACGTAGGCGAACGCGAACGCGAACACCCCGAGGAGAAGGAGCCCACTAATCGCCGGAATGACGGTTCGCGGGTCAACCCCGGACACACCCCGTGAATTCGGGGAGGAACGAATAAACCTCTCGGAACGAGGGGTAGAACAGCCGACCGCTACTCCTCGCCGTACTCGTAGAAGCCGCGGCCCGTCTTCTTGCCGAGGTCCCCGGCCTCGACCTTGCGCTTGAGTAGGTACGCGGGGGTGTAGCGGTCACCGAGCTCCTCGCGCAGCGTCGCAGTCGCGTGGAGACAGATGTCCAGCCCGATGTGGTCGGCGAGCTCGAGCGGCCCCATCGGGACGTTCGTCCCCAGCGTCATCCCTCGATCGATATCCTCCTTCGTCGCGACCCCCTCGTCGAACGCCCGGATTCCCTCGTTGATCCACGGCATCAGGATGCGGTTGGTGACGAAGCCGGGCTTGTCGTCGGCCTCCCACGTCTCCTTGCCCAGGTTCTCGGCGAACTCGTGAGCGAGGTCGGTCACCTCGGGCGCCGTCCGCTCGCCGGTCACGACCTCTACCCCGGTCATGATCGGGACGGGGTTCATGAAGTGGAGCCCCACGACCGCAGACGGGCGCTCGGTGACGCTCGCGATGGTCGTAATCGAGAGCGTGGAGGTGTTGGTCGCGAGGACGACCCCGTCCTCGGTGGCCTCGTCGAGGTCCGCGAAGATGGCCTGTTTGAGCTCCATCTCCTCCGGCGCGGCCTCGACGACGAGATCCGCAACGCCGAGGTCATCGAGTTCAGTTGTCCCAGTGATGCGGTCCTGGGCAGCTTCGGCCTCCTCGACGGTTAGCTGCTCCCGGTCGACGAGCCGCGAGAGCGAATCGTCGATAGCGTCGAAGCCGTTCTCGACGAACTCCGATTCGACGTCCCGCATCACGACGTCGTAGCCGGCCACGGCCGAAACCTGTGCGATACCGGCGCCCATCGTGCCCGCACCAACCACACCGACCGTCTCGATATCCGTCAACTCGTACATAGACCGAACTCCCAGCGGCGGGAAGGTAAGGGTAGCGACAACCACCCGACGGAGCCGGGCCTGTTTGGACTAATCCGCCGAAACTCGGCCGCACGGGCGCTCTACCGGTTATCAAATTTCGATAATTCACGGAAACATTCAAGTGGACATAGTGGCTGTTTCAGGTAGAGCCGTGACCCGCCTACTGGAGCATCTTACCGCCGGGCCGGGGGAGCGCGACCGCACCGAGGTCGACGAGGCGACCGACCTGAAGTTCGTGGGCCCCGTCACCGCCGGTGCGATCGAGGAGGCGGGGTTCGCCGTGCAGGACCTCGTCGACAAGAACGTCTCCTACCGGATGCTGCTTTCGGCCGGCGTCAACGCTGGCGTCGCTGCCAAGATCCGACGGTACCACTCACTTTCCTGGTCGTTCGACGCTGACGGTGACCTGAGCCGTCGCTCCGAACAGGTCCGTGGACTGCAGGACGAGGAGCGGGCGTGGGTCGCAGACAGCGGTATCGGCGACGCCGACGTGGAGGACGACCCTGCTGCCGAGCCAACAACGGAGACGGACGGGGAGGCTGCGTGGATCGCAAACAGCGAGTCGGCGCAGGCGGACGAGGAGGCGAGCAATGACGGGGACTGGCCGGCCACGGACACCGACGGAGAGCACGCAACAACCACAGAGGAGGACGATGAAGCCGCGTGGCTGGCTGACAGTGAGTCGGCAGCGACGACCGCAGACGGGTCGGGTGACCCGATCGCGGCGGAAGCCGCGTGGCGCGAACGCTCGAAACCGACGCCGCTAACCGAAATTTCGGGACTCGGTGATCGCAACAGCAAGCGACTCGCCGAGGCCGGCGTGACGTCGGTCCGCTCGCTCGCGACGGCGAGTCCCGAACTGCTTTCGGACGTGACCGGGATCGCCGAGGAGACCGTCCAGGAGTGGCACGACGAGGCGAGCACGCGCGCCGAATGATCAAATTCGGCACAGTTCACCACGCAAGCAGCCCGGCTGTTGACACGTCCCGAGTGCCTGCATGGCCGTCGGGGTTGGGTAGTTTTTAGTGCTGACTCCCCCGACAGTCGCGTATGATCCCCGGCGCAGCAGACCCGATTTCGCGGGACGGGAAGTTCCTGATACTGGCGTACGACCATGGCCTCGAACACGGCCCGGTGGACTTCGAGGAGGTCCCCGAGTCGATGAACCCAGCACACGTGTTCGACGTGGCCACCCACGACGCCGTTACCGCCCTCGCGGTGGGCAAAGGCGTCGCAGAAGCCCACTACGCCGACTACGCCGACGAGGTGACCCTGCTCGCGAAGCTGAACGGCACTTCCAATCTCTGGATGGGCGAGCACGACTCGGCGGTGAACTGGACCGTCGACTACGCGAAGGAGCTGGGCGCCGACGCCATCGGCTTCACGCTCTACGGGGGCTCGAACCACGAAGTCGAGATGGCCGAGGAGTTCCGGACGGCACAGGAGGCCGCCCGGGAGAACGAGATGGGCGTCGTCATGTGGTCCTACCCGCGCGGACAGGGAGTCAAAAACGACACCAAACCCTCGACCATCTCCTATGCGGCCCGCCTCGGCCTCGAACTCGGCGCCGACGTGGCCAAGATCAAGCACCCCGGTGACAAGGACGCGATGGCCCACGCCTGCAAGGCGGCGGCCTCCACGGACGTCGTGATGTCCGGCGGCTCGAAAGCCTCCGATGAGGAGTTCCTCTCGACGGTGAAGGAGGCGATGGATGCGGGCGCGAAAGGGCTCGCCGTCGGCCGGAACGTCTTCCAGCGGAAGAACCCAGCGGCACTGCTCGACGGGCTGGAGAAGATCATCTTCGAGGAGCGCTCCGTCGAGGAGGCGCTTGCGGCCGTCGAGAGCCGCGGGACCCAGGCGACGCTCAACTGATGGCCGAGGACACCGTCGACGACGTGCTCGAAACGGTAGCCGCCGTCGCCCCGGACGTCCGGAGCGGGCTGCCTGGCCGCCGCCTCACGGAAGCTGGCGAGGAGAACCCCTCCGGCGAGACGGTGATGGCCGCCGACCTGTACGCAGACGAGTTGTTCTTCGAGGCGCTCGCCGCTATCGACGGTGTCGGCGAGTACGCGAGCGAGGAACGCGAAGCGGCGGCCAACTGCGGCGGCGCCGTGGGGCCAGCCGAGGACGATGCGCTCGCTGTCGCCATCGATCCGCTCGACGGTTCGTCCAACCTGAAGTCCAACAACGCGATGGGTACCGTCGTCGGCATCTCCGACGAGTCCCTGCCCGCGTCGGGGCAGCGGCTCGTCGCCGCCGCGTACGTGCTCTACGGGCCGATTACGACCATGACCGTCGCCCGCAACGATACCGTGGCGACGTATCTGGTCGACGGCGGCGCGATGGAACCCGTCGAGGAGGACGTATCGCTTCCCGACGACCCGGTGGTGTACGGCTTCGGCGGGCGCGTACCGGAGTGGCTCGACGCGTTCGCCGACTACGCCGCAGAGGTGGCGCGAGAGCTCAAACTTCGCTACGGCGGGGCGATGATCGCCGACGTGAACCAGGTACTGACCTACGGCGGCGTGTTCGCCTACCCGGCGCTCGATTCGGCGCCGAACGGAAAGCTCCGCCTGCAGTTCGAGGGTGCACCGATCGCGAAGATTATCGAGACGGCCGGCGGCGCCTCCTCGGACGGCCAGCGCTCGCTACTGGACGTGACGCCGACGGAGCTCCACCAGCGGGTGCCGGTCCACGTGGGCAACGAGTCGTACATCGCGCGGCTGGAAGCGGCACTGGCTGAATAACGAGTTAGCCGGCGAGGGCCGTGTCGAACACCGTCTCCAGCAGCGGCTGGCGGGCCTGGGCGTCCTCTCGCTGTGTTCGAAGAACAAGTTGGTGCGGCGGTCGAGGAGCCGCGAGCGCACCCAGTCGGTCCCCACCGGGAGCTTTCGCCGGAGCAGGAGCTGTGAGGCCTACTTTCCCAGGTCCCATCGCGAGGCAAGATTCGTGAACCGGCGGCGCGCCGCGGGAAAGTACTGATCAACGCGGTGGCGCGTCCGAGACGACAGCTTCTTACAGCGATTGGTTCGTAAGCAGGGATGCGCGCGGGTTGCCGAGCCAGGCCAAAGGCGTAGCGCTTAGGACGCTATCCCGTAGGGGTCCGCCGGTTCGAATCCGGTCCCGCGCATACCGTCTCGAACGACCGTGAGAGACGTGTCTGCGCGTCGTGAGGATTTCTCGCTCCGGTTCGAATCCGGTCTCGCACATGTTCAGTGAAACGCCTCCATTCCACAGAGCAATCCCCCGAACTCATAGTGATTACTGCGAATAGGTGCATCGACGGTGTCGAAAGACGCCGGTTCTAGGGCTCCCATCACCGACACGGATGGTCACGGCGGGACAGACTCGCAGTAATCAGTATCAATCCCACGAATTTCTGTCCCAAACCCAGCCGAAACCAACCACTGCCGCCGAGCCCCGAACCACCAGAGAATCGTCAGCGCCGCCCTGCGGTCAGATCCGGTCACGCAAACTGGTCCGGAAACTCTTCCGTTCGACGAAATCAGACAACTGCATCTGGTCCGACGACAGTCCTCCGTCCTCGTCGGCGCCCAGTAGCTGCGGCAGCGCCGTCTCCGCGAACGTGAGCCCGATAACCAGCACGATCGGGGCGAAAAAGAGCCCGTAGAACCCGAGCACGACCGGCCCCAACGTGTAGGCGAGCATCAACAGTCCCACGTGCGTGGTCTCGCCACTGAGTAGCGGCCGAAGCACCAGGTCCGGAACCGTGTCGACGATGATGACGGCGACGAAGAGGAAGCCGACGATGTAGACGAGCATCGACGGGTCGCCGCCGAGCATGATTGGGAGCGCCGCAACAACCGTTAGCGGGAGGTAGACGATCTTCATCCCGACCACCGGAACCAGGCTCGCGATGCCGGTGAGGGTGCCCGCAAGCGCGGGGTACGGCACCTCGGCGGCGGCCGGCACGAGCGCGTTGTAGCCGCTGAACGCCGCGATCGCGATGAGTGAGATGGCGATGACGTTCAGTAGGTTGCCGAAGAGCACGGATTCCAACTCGCTGTCGACGGCTTCGAGATACTCCCGGATGACGGCTTCGTCGTCGAAGCGGAGCAGCCAGTCCCGAATCCGGTGGCCGTCAATGAGGAGGTAGTAGGTGACGATGGTGACGATGAAGAGGTTGAGGACGAAGCCCGAGACGAGCGATGTCAGGAACGTCGCGTGCTCGCTGGCAAAGGCGATAAACGGTGAGAGGTCACCCGATTGGTAGGCCTCGTAGAGTCCCTGGACCGTGAATTCAGGGATCTGGTCGACGCCGCCCATCCACTCGAAGTTCGTCGCCGCCACGTCGAGTAGCGAGTACTGTGTGATGAACGCCCGTGCCTCGATGACGAGTAGCACTGCGGCGTAACTGATGAGCAGGACGAGAGGGATAGCTAACGAGGCAAGCACCGTCGCAGCCCGGACTCGCTTGGGCAGTCGGAGTCGCCGGAGCGATTTGAAGTACCGCCGCGTGGAGTAGTAGAGGAACACCGAGACGGTGAGCGGCGCGATAAACCGGTAGGCGAGAAAGCCGAGCACGGCTGCGACGCCGATGCCGAACAGCGCAATTACCAGCCGTTTCTCGTTCATAGCGCCTCCAACATCCCGGTTGTTTGTAAAGTGTACGGGACGTCGGCTGCGTTCAGCAGGCCAATTTCGGCCATCAAATCCAGTAACGAACCCATAAACACTTTCATGCACGGCGGGGATTGTTCCTGATAATGTCGACCCCCGCCGATATCCTCGACGACCTGACGGCCGACCTCGATGCGGTTTTCGTGTTCTCGCCAAGCAGCGGGTTCTTCGAGCGGTTCAGAGAACTCGAGGTCCCCCTCGTCGTCGTCGCCCCGGAGAACGTCGTCGATGCCGAGACGTACGTCGAACTTCCCCTGGAGTTCGACAACGTCCGCGACCGGATCAGGTTCGGAATCGAGGGGGCGATGGAGCGCAGCGTCGTCGACGACGGCGACACCGTTGGCTGCGTGGTGAGCGTCTTCGGCGGCGATCACGACGCCGTCATTCGCACGCGCGTAGACGAATCGATCCACTCGGGCGTCTACGACCTGTTCGCGAACTCCCGAGCGGACCCGGGGGTCATCCGCGACGTGTTCGAGGTCGCCATCGAACTGGGGAAGAAAGGGCAGAAGGGCAAGCCCGTCGGCGCACTGTTCGTCACCGGTGACGCCGGGAAAGTGATGAACAAATCCCGGCCGCTCTCCTACAACCCCTTCGAGAAATCTCACGTCCACGTGGGCGACCCCATCGTGAACGTGATGCTGAAGGAGTTCTCCCGGCTCGACGGCGCGTTCGTCGTCAGCGACTCCGGGAAGATCGTCTCTGCGTACCGCTACCTCGAACCGGGCGCCGAGGGCGTCGACATTCCGAAAGGGCTGGGCGCGCGCCACATGGCCGGCGCCGCAATCACCCGCGCAACCAACGCCACGGCTATCGTGCTCTCGGAGTCAGACGCGCTCGTCCGGGCGTTCAAAGGTGGTGAACTCATCCTGGAGATCGATCCGGAGGATTACTAATGCGCATCGCCCAGCTGCTCGACGAGACGCTCCTCAGCCAGGCCCCGACACGGTTCTGGCTCGCGCTCGCGCTGTTCGGCCTCGCGGTCGTGCTGGGCTGGGTCGTTACCAAGATCAACGCACATCTGCTACAGCGGGCGCGGCTCCCGGAGGCGATCGAAGGGACGGCGTTCGAGCGGACGGCACGGAGCGTCGGCACCTCGACGGTCGCAATCCTCGCACAGCTCTCGGGCTGGTTCATCGTGCTGTTGGGCGCCATCATCGCGCTCTCGGTCGCGAAACCGAGCTACGCCAGACAGTTCTGGTCACAGGCGACCGGCTTCCTGCCCGCGCTCTTCGTCGCCATCCTCATCCTCATCGTCGGCGTCGTCGTCGGCGACAAGCTGGAGCTCCTGCTCTCGGAGCGGATGCGGAGCGTGAAGCTCCCCCAAGTTGGGGTGGTGCCGACCATCGCGAAATACAGCGTCTTCTACGTCGCCCTCATCCTCGCACTCGAACAGCTCGGCATCGCGACCTTCCCGCTGGTCGTGCTGTTGGCGCTCTACGCGCTCGCGCTCGTCATCTTCGGCGTCGTCGCAGGGAAGGAGCTGCTCACCTCGGCGGCCGCGGGCATCTATCTGTTTCTCAACGAGCCCTACGGCATCGGTGACACGGTGAAAATCGGTGACCAGCGCGGCGTCGTGCAGGAAATCGACACGTTCGTTACCCACATCGAATCAGCCGGCGAGGAGTATATCGTCCCGAACAACCGGGTGTTTACCAGCGGCGTCGTCATCCTTCACGACGAGGAGAGCTGAGGTGATGCGCGTTACGGCCTAGTCTGCGCGCTCCATGGGCGTCGCGGGCACGCCCGCAACCGTCTCGCCCGCGGGCACGTCGTCGGTGACCAGTGAGTTCGCCGCGACCTGCGCGTCCTCGCCGATCTCGACGCCCGGGAGGACAATCGCGCCCGCGCCGATCATCGCCCGGTCGCCGATACGCACGTCGCCGAGGCGGTACTCCTCCTGGAGGAACTCGTGACAGAGCAGCGTCGCATCGTAGCCGATTATGACGTCCTCTCCGAGCGTGATTCGCTCGGGCCAGAACACGTCGGGTGTCGCCTCGAGCCCCCAGGAGACACCGGCACCGCAGTCGACGCCGAGGCGTGCAAGCAGCCAGTTTTTCAGCCGGAGGCTGGGCGAGAGACGAATCAGCCAGACGGCGAGGTAGTTCAGCGCTACCCGCCAGACCGGCTTGGCGTCCGTCCAGTACTGCAGGGAGTTGCGTGGCCCGGTCGTCGGGTGGCGGTCGAGTCGGTCGAACCGGGAGCCGTCCGCGGTCATACCCGAGCCTGTGGCCCCACCTACTAAAGGGGATGCGGGTCACCGCAGCCGCCGATGGTGGGTTCCCGTATCGTATCGACGACCTATCAGACAGATAGGCAGTATCCGCTGAATTCGGCCGCATCAACGGCTCTGGAGAGAGTGTGTGTTAACAAGACTCAAAGTAATCATATAACCCTCCAGCCGGTATCACTGCATACCATGAAGAAACAGGAGCTCATTCATCTCCACGGCCTTCTTTCGGAGGTTCGGTCCGAGTGCGCAGGTAGGGGAGATCTCGACCTGAGCGAGTACAAGTCGTTCGGTGTACAGCCAACATCCATCCACCGCTCGAAAACGGATCACAAGACGGCCGTGTTCAAGCTCGCCGACGGGCTGACCGCTTCGTTTGAAACGGAGCAGGTCACGCAGGCAGCCGACTGAACCGAGCAACGCGTCGTTCCTCCGACCACAACTCCGTGAGCCGCAGCGTCGCCCCCTCGAGAGTGTCAGTTACCGAGAGCGCCGGTTGCGCTCGACCATCTCCTCGAACTCCGGGAGAAGCTCCGCCTCGTCGCTCGCCTGCTCGTCGTCGGTCTCCACGGACGGTGGTTCCGGCTCGGACTCCGCCTCAGTAGTCTCGTCGATGACCGTACAGGAGAGCCGTTCGAGCGGAATCCCCTCCAGCCGCTGGCCGATCTCCGACCGGGCGATACGGACGGCGTGCTCCTCGTTCTCCACATCGTACACCGTCATCCCGAGTTCGAGCGCGGCGAGCCCTTCACCCGCGGCGACGGTGGCCGGCGGGAGTTCGGCGCCCCGAGGTGACCGGCGGCTTCGCGATTCGATATCGACGTAGCCCATGTCGTCGGCGAGCCACTCGCCGGCTTTCGAGACAGCGGCCTTCACCGCCGCCTCGGGCGTCGCAACGTCGTAGACCGGCACCGCAGCCTCCAGAACAACTCGGCAGTCCATCTCTCCTGAACGTTAGGACCGGCCGCAGTTGAACGTTCCGTGCCGCGGTAGCTATTTCCTGATCCGGTCCCACAACTAACGTATGAGCCATACGGCCGAGGTTGAGGGGATTCGGACGGGACGGACCCCGAACGGTGAGCAGGTGCCCGCCGCGCTGTTGCGGGCACGCGGAGAGTATCTTCCCATCTTCGTCACCGACGACCAGGCCGACGCCATCCACCGCGGGTTGGAGAACGAGCCGTTCGAGCGCCCGCTGACCCACGACCTGCTGGTCGAACTGGTGACTGAACTCGGCGGCGCGTTCGACCGAGTGCGTATCGATGACCTCCAGGAGGGAACCTTCCTCGCGAAAATCGAGCTACAGCGCTACGATGCGGGCAAGGCCCAGCCGATGACGTTCGACGCGCGCCCGAGCGACGCCGTCGCGCTCGCTGTCAGAGCCGACTGCCCTATCGAAATCGACGAGGAGGTGCTCGATGTCGCGGGGCGAAGCCGCGAGGAGCTGGGCGTCGAGGACGAAGGTTAGTTCGACTGCCCGGCTCGCTGGGACTCGATAATCCGGCGGGTGTCCTCGTCGATTTCGACGAGATGGCAGATGGGGTTCCCGGGGTAGACGACCGGGTTCTCCAGCATCCCGACCAGGAGCCCCGTGAACGGCGCCTCCATGGCGATGGCATCGGTTTTGAACGGGTTGGTGATCCGGCAGATGGTGTCGCCCTCGTGGACGAGCGCGCCGCGGTCGAACCGCATCTCGACGATGCCGCCGGCGTCGGCCCGCACCCACGTTTTCTCCCCCCAGCCGTCGACGATAGTGCGCCAGCCGGGGAACCGGACCGTCGCGTCGGGTTCGATCCCGTACTCCGCGAACACGCTGTGGACGCCGACGATGGCTTTGTCGATGAACTCCCGCTGGAAGCGGTGGGCCTCGCCCATCTCGATGGTGAGCGTCGGCGTCCCGTTCTGGGTCGCCTCGTAGCGCAGCATCCCGCTGGAGCCCTCGGTGTCCATGATGATGTTCGACCCGAACGCGTTCGCGAGGCGGGCAGCATCCTCGTTGCCCATGTCCGCGCGGACGTGGAACGCGTTGGTCCGGCCGCGGGTGGAGGTGTGAAAATCGATCCCGATATCGCAGGGCTCGATGAAGTTGCGCCAGATGTCGTAAGCGATGCGCCGGGAACTCGTGCTATCGGCGTTGCCCGGGAACGCGCGGTTGAGGTCCCGGTCGTACACCGGGAGATAGCGCTGCTGGGCGATGAAGCCCGGGACGTTGACGACCGGGAGACAGACGATAGTGCCGGAGACGTCGTGGTGCTCCCACTCGTGGGCGATCTCTCGGACGGCAGCGACGCCGTTGAGTTCGTCGCCGTGGACCGCCGCAGAGAGGAAACAGGTCGGGCCGTCCTCGGCACCGTTGATGACCGTGACGGGCATCCGCACCGGGTCGCCGAGATACGTCTCGCTGACCGTGTAGCGGATGTGAGCCGTCTCGCCGGGGTGGACGCTCCCCCCGTCGTAGGTGAAAGCGTCGCCGCCGTCGAAGGACATACCCCCGTTTCTGAGTGAAGGGCCTTAGTGCTCTCCATCTCCAAACACGCGGGCAGTCGAGGGAGCAACCGCGGGCCCGCCGCGGGAGTCGGCGGCTTTGAGTGTCCCCGCCGTGGACGTGCGGTCATGACCGAGACGTCGACGCTCGCGGAATCCTACACGGAGATGACCGAACTACTGCTGCCCAACGACACGAACAATCTCGGGCGGGCGCTGGGCGGCGCGGTGCTCCACTGGATGGACATCGCCGGCGCCATCTCGGGGATGCGTTTTGCGAACACGCAGGTCGTGACGGCGTCGATGGACCACGTCGACTTCATCTCGCCCATCGACCTGGGCGAGGTTGCAGTGGTTCAGGCGTACGTGTTCAATACGGGGCGGAGCAGTATCGACGTGAAAGTCGACGTGCGCGCCGAGGACCCTCGTGAGGGTGAGGAGCGCAAGACGACAGCCTCTTACTTCACCTTCGTCGCCCTCGACGACGACGGGAACCCGACGGCAGTGCCGGACCTCACGTGTCCGAGCGAGGAGGAGGAAGCGCTCCGTGAAGAGGCGATCGAGGGCCGGCGGGAGCAGTTCGAGAGCCTCGTCGAGCGGATGGGGGATTGATACTGCCGGACAGAAGTCAATACAGCGTTGCTCACCAGTCTCTGGCTCTCACACGAGCTGACGGCCGATTCACGGCGAGCGATGGTTGCATCGTTCTGTCCGGCAGTATGAGACAGCCACAGGAGCAGGCGGGCCTTAGTTGGCGCAGCCGATATCGACCCGTGGAAAGTTGGCAAACAGATGGCTTTGGTGTCGAACGTCTCAAACAGGACTGGGAGGGTTCGGGAGCAGCAGGTCCCGTTCCGGATTGCTGTCTAGAACCGAGGTTCGTGGTGAGCGCAGCGGGCTCGACTGGGCGCAGGAGACCAGGCGGTTCAGCTCGTTGTCGGCGGGGTGCGTTTCGCTTTGTCGTCGACGAGAATCTCCTTTCTCTCTGTAATCATCACAACGTGGTCCGGTGTCTCGAATTCGAGCTGCCACGAACTGCTGTTGTGGGTCTCGAGTGCTCGAATCGCTTCCGTGGAGACGTGAGTTTCCAGGGGGATTTCGAGAGCATCCGCCTCGACGTTCTTCGCATCAGCGATCGCCTCGACGACCCGCTCCAGTAGTGTGTATTTCATATGAATCAACTCGATACCAAGGGAATAAAGGCTTTGTGCTCTGGTACAAGATTTGATACTCGGACGATGGTTCGACGGTTCCGGACCGATGAGCGCGACGTGACACCGTCCCCCACCCGGGTTCCGTCCAGTTGCCGAGCGACACCGTCACAGTCCGTGCTCCAGGTCCTGGACGAGGGTCACGTCGATGGTGTTGTGTGGACGTGTCAGTTTCGCGGCCTTGAGCGGCCGGGCACGCGACGCGAGGCCGGGACGGCGACTCCTCCCGCGACGCGTCAGATGTGAAGTGATCGACCCCACTCGAAAATCGAACAGTACGAAGAGTATAGTCGCTGGAGCCAAAATGGCCACCCGTGCGTCGATGTGCCGTGTGGCTGGCCATTCTGCTCGTTGGGGCCGGTGTGTATGGCACGACCGTGCTCGGAGCCCCTGCCAGCAATCAGCCCGACCCCCAGCCCGACCAGCTCGTCGCACCCGCCGGGGCGGACAGTTACATCTGGCCGTACACGAGCCGGAGCCGGTCGACCGCGGACCGTACGCTGGCACTCAACGTCGTCGTCCACGGCGAGCCCGAGCAAGTGCACCGGATTTTTGTGGACCGAAAAGACGCCAACTGGACCGCCGCCGACCCGAACGTGACGGCCGATATTTCCCCGTGGCGGCCAGCCCACGGCTCAGTCAGGTACACGTATCTCACCACCGCCAAGAACGAGACTGGCCGCTGGGTTCCGGCCGAGTACCAACTCGCCGTCGGGAACTACTTCGGCCAGCAAACCCACATCAGGGCGTACCCGAGCGCGTCCAGGAATTGGACGGCGCTGCAGGCTCACACCGAGTACTGGGACTGGTTCCGCGTCCGGCATACGGTCACCGGCGTTGCTCCGGCTACGCAGTTCGTCGAAGAGGATCTGCGTGACGAGCCGTTCGTAGCCGAGGTCTCCAGGATACAGCACGGACACACGGGCGGCGGCAGTGCCGGCTGGTGGACTGTGGTGAAGTTGGGGCCAGCACTGCTCCTCGCTGCCGGTGCCGGACCGCTCACCTCTCGCCAGCTGTCGGTTCGTGACGCCGCTATCGTGGTCGGGCTCCTGGGCCTCGTCCTCGGCGTTCGCGCCTTCGGGCTCGCTGCGGAGGCGGTGTTCCCGGGCGTCAATCCGAAACTGTTCGTCGCGGTCGGCTACCCCGTACTGGCAGTCGGCCCGCCCTTGCTCGTGTCCGCGCTCGCGACAGACCGACCGGCACTCCGCGTTTCAGTCCTGGCAGCCGTCGGCCTGCTTACCGCAACCGGCCTCGATCTCACCTTCGTCGGGGTGGTTCACGTTCCGGACCGAATCGTATTCCACCGCATGACGGTAGCGGCGGCACTCGGGATCGTCGCGTTCGGAACGGCCCGGGATGACCGGCACATCGTCGGTGGTGGTCTTTCAGCGTGGGTAATCGCACTCGCTGCTCCGCTCGCTGGAGTCCTCTGAGTACCCAATGCTCGAGACACAACAGGACAAGTCGTCGGGATCCAACGGTTCGAGCAGCCGTTTCCGTTACCCCGATTCTGGCCGGGTTCCGAGCGTCAACGCCACCGTCTGTCGTTCCCCATCACGGATGAGGGTTACGTCGATCGTATCGCCCGGACTCGTCTCCAGGGCGAGATAGCTCCCGAGTTCACCCGTCGTCTCGACAGCTGTCCCGCCGAGGGCGACGATGACATCACCGCCGGTCGGCTGGACGGTTCCCTCCGTCTCCGTCTGACCCGTCGAACCCTCCAACACGCCCGTCGCCGGCCCAGCCGCGGGTACTTCGTCGACGTACACGCCGCTGGCGGCGTCGAGGTCGTTTGCCTTGGCCAGTAGCGGCGTCACCGAGCGGATGAGCACGCCCATATACGGGTGGTCGTAGCTCCCCGACTCCACGAGTTCCGGCGCGACTCGCTCGGTCAACGCGGCGCTGATGGCGAAGCCGACGTTCTCGCCGCCAGCCTGCGTAACCACGCCCGCAACCTCGCCGTCCAGAGTGACCAGCGGCCCGCCGCTGTTCCCCGGGTTGAGCGCGGCATCGGTCTGGACGCCGTCGGCGATGGTGAAGTTCTGTACGGAAGGGAGCGAGCGGTCCTGGCCCGACACGACGCCGGTGGTGAGCGAGCCGCCGAGCCCCAGCGGCGAGCCAACAGCAGCGACACGGGTACCAACGGGCACCTGTTCGTCGACGAATGGCAGTGGTTCAGCCTCGGGTTCGGGGACAGAAACCGAGAGCGCCGCGAGGTCACTGTAGCTGTCTGTACCGAGGATCTCCGCCAGCTCCCACTCGCCGTTGGCGAACTGGATGCGGACCGTCTCCACCTGGTCGACGACGTGGGCGTTCGTGACGACGGTGCCGTCGGCGTAGAGCCAGCCAGAGCCCTCGCCGACCGGTCCGGCGCGGCCGTAGACGCGCAGCCGCACGACGGAGGGCGAGACAGCCTCGTAGAGGTCGGCGAACGACTCGTCCGATTGGCGCTCCGGGCTCGCTGGCGCGGTACAGCCGGCCAGCGACGCGAGCCCGGTGCCCGCGGCGGCGAGGAACTGGCGACGGGAAGCGTCCATAGGAGTTTGTAGGCTGTAGCGCGAATAAACGTCCGGGTCGCGGTCCGGACGCAGATTGAAGAGGCTCCCGCCGAATGTGGGGCTATGGCGGGGCCGACCCCCGAACGGCTGCTTCGAACTGTCGAACGGTTCCCGACGCCCCCGGAGGCCGACCGGGTTGCGGAGGTGGACGACCTGCTGGGCGGCACGTACAGCAGGATGACTGAGTCGTGGTACCCCGAACTTCAGCGCCGTGCTGAGGCGTACGCTGCGGGGGACTGCCTCCGCGAGGAGGTGCTCGAACACGTCGAAGCCGTGCCCTCGTTCCGACTCACCGATGGCGCTGCCCCACTGCCTGACCGGCGTGAGGCGCTCGTGACCGCCGGTGCCAGTGTCACCGAGATAGCCGCTGTCTCGGAATGGTACCACCAACTCCGTGGGCTGGTCTCCGACAATCCGGCGGAGCTCTCACTCCTCGAACGGGTTCTGCACGATTTCGGCTACGCAGTGGCTCACGTGCTGTTCATCGGCGCATCGTCGCCCGCCCAGGTCGTCCGTCGGCTGCGGCTGGCCTACCAGTCTGTCGGCGTCCGGATCGACGAGACCGACTCCGGTGACAGCGGCGAGCGCACGACGTTCACCTGCCCGTACCGGAACGTCGCCGCCGGACGCTACGGCAACCGATGGGCCTGCCACGAGAAGCTGGACCGCGTGGACGACGGCTACGTGACGTATCTCGCGGAACGGGGGATCGACTATCAGCGGCCGCGGGCCTGTGCGCGCTCTCCGCAGTGCTACTCGACGGTCACCTGGAACAACGCGGACCAGTGGTGGCCGAAGACGCCGCCGGGGGCGGTCGCCAAGAGCGAATGACCGCACCCGACCACCAATCAGCGCCGACACACCGCGACACCGAGCAGGTCCGCCGGGTCCAGGAAAGCTACGGCCGGTGGGCCCGGCTCTACGACTGGTTCGCGCGCGCGACGGCCGGGCTCGGCGGCGTTCGGGCAGGCTGCCTCTCTGCGCTCGATATCGGTCCTGGGGACACCATCATCGAGTTCGGCTGTGGACCCGGAGTCAACCTGCCGGCCCTCCGGGACCGGGTTGGCCCGTCCGGGGAAATCGTCGCTGTCGACATCACCCGCCCGATGCTCGAGCGTGCGCGTGCGCTGGTCGTGCGCCGAGGCTGGCAGAACGTCTCGTTCGTCCAGGCCGACGCGACGACGCCGCCAGTCGCCTCCGCCGATGCCGTGCTCGCAACGTTCGTGACGTCGCTGTTTCCCGACCCGTACGCCGTGGTGCGTGGGTGGTCTGAGATCGCCGACCGGGTTGTCCTCGCCAACTTCGCGCCGCGCGGGAACTGGGCGGCGAACGCGGCACTGTGGGCGTTCACGCAGCTGAGTCCGCCCTTGTTCGACATGTCGGCGCGCGACTCGCTCGACCAGCTCGACAGACGAACCGCCGCATCGCGGCGCGCGCTCGAAGACTGCATGGAGACGGTCGAAACGACACGGTACGTGTTCGGGACGGTCTCGGTGAACGCCGGCCACCGGGAGCTGTAGCCCTCTCACCCGCGTCTACCCCGCCCAACTCGAATCACGACCCGGAGACGGTGGCTCTTCACTGGTCATCAGTGCCTTTCGATACAGTCACAAATTTCGGCGTGTGTCCGTGTGCTGGCCGCATAAGAGAGGGGTGAATCAGAGAGTTCCGTCGTCGAGATCGGGTTCCCGGTCGACAACCCCGACCAGCCGTTCCTGGGAGTCTCCGCCGCCAAATTCCGTGTCGTCGAACTCCAGGAGATGAGTCACCGCGGCGCCGACGTCGGGGAGAGAGTCGATACGGCCGAGGAGCACGACCTGGTAACGCCGGAGCTCGTCGAGGAGTCCGACGACGGAGGGCTTGTCGGGTCTCCCGTCGCTGGCAACTGCCGGGCGGTCGGGTTGGCCGAACGATGGGCCCTCCCACGGAGGGTACGAGGGACCGGAAGGACCCCTCGTCGCCGCGCTCCCCGGCGAATACAACGCGATTGAGCTCATCATCCCCTTCCAGGAAGGGGACGACGACGAACTACTCGCCAAGCGCGACAGGCGGCGCTGACTCCGCTGTTCAACCGGCGGGAGCTGGACCACGCGCTGAAGCAGGGGCTCACCGACCGGCAGCTGGAGGTGCTCGAAGCCCGCTTCTAATGCAGCTACTACGAGTGGCCGCGTGAGACCACCGGGGAGGAGCTGGCCGGACAGTTCGACCGCAGCCAGCCGACGCTCTCGAAGCAGCTCACCGGAGCCGAACGGACACTGCGCTCGCTGGAGCTCGAACAGGCCAACTGCGCGGTCGCTACCCTTTTTCGCCCGCGCCGCCAGTATCGGGTATGAGCCTGACCGTCGAGCCGCCGGCGCCGCCGACCCTCCAGTCGGTCGACCCCAACGAGTACGACGACGCGACCGTCGAGAGCGACGAGTACCACCGCGAGGAGCTGGAGGAGTTCCTGTACGATGGCGCCTGGGAGGAGGCGTTCGAGCAGTGGGCCGAGTCCGCAAAGCTCGACGAGAAAGAGTGGCGCGTCGTCGAGGAGCTCGGCCTCGTCGAGCGGTTCGACTTCTTCTGGGACGATTTCGCCGACCGCGTGGGCTACCACGCGCCGGGGCTTCCCGAGGACTGGAAGGAGCGCGAACTCCACATGGAGTTGGACTCCTGGGGGCAGGTGTCGGGCATCAATGCCGGACTGACGGAGCTCGGCCAGACCGTCTGTGACGTGCTCAAAGAGGAGTACGTCGACTGGGAGGCGGAGTTCGAGGCGCCCGACGACCTACCGGAGTTCGAGTAGCGCCTCCATCCCGTCGTCGAGGGGAAACACTCAGTATCGTGGGCGAAACCTGTCGGACCCACTCGAAGCCGGAACCAGCGGGGAGCGGAACTCCCGCCGCGTCGACGGCACGCCCTCAGCAACCGGTTCCGCACAGAACGCTCATACTGCCGGACAGAAGTCAGTACAGACTCGCTCACCAGTCTCTGGCTCTCACACGAGCTGACGGCCGATTCACGGCGAGCGATGGTTGTATCATTCTGTCCGGCAGTATCAGTGCCAGTCGGACTCCCCGTCCTCAGAGCGTGGCCCCGACGTGTGGCGAGTTCGTCGGGCTGGCGACTGGGTGGCTCGGCAGCGGTCGCTGCCGGGCCGGCTACCGTCGTCGGGTCGGCGGCACTGCCTGGTTGGTCGGACGCATCCGTGGCACCATCCGTGAGGCGACCGACATTTGGGGCGTCCTCGACCGACGGAGACGCTCTCATCGATCGCCGCGAGGTCGGCGCCACGGGGCTCCGCTAACCAGTCAGACCGCTCGGCGGAGCGCTCGTGGAACTCGTCCGAGCACCAGGACATACTCTGTGGGGCGCCACCGAAAGCCAAGAGAACATTCGGGGATGCGTGACCGCTCACTGCACCGTCCACAGCAGCAGCGCCCCCGTCCACACTCGCGACCTGAGCCCCGGAGTTCCCAGAAACGCCGGGATTATCAGTCCCGGACCGGTAGGAGCAGTAATGAGCCAGGACGCGGCCGATACGACTTCTGAGGGCGACCTCCGGAACACGGGGATGTCCCTCAAACACGACCGGGAGTGGGACTACGAGCTCGACCGTATCATCGAGGAAATCGAGGAGAAGGACGCCAAGAAAGTCGGCCTGCAGTTCCCCGAGGGGCTGAAACGGCGCGGTCCGGCCGTCGCCGACGACCTGCGGGAGCTGGCACCCGACGACGTGACGTTCATGCTGTCGGGCCAGCCATGCTACGGCGCCTGTGACCTCGACACGTTCCTGATGCGCCGGACGGACGTGTTCGTCCACTTCGGCCACTCGCCGATGAAGAACTCGGACAAGATCATCTACGTCCCCCTGTTTTCCAACGTCGACCCGTATCCGATGATGGAGGACGCCCTCGAGGAGCTCCCCGAGGACGACGTCGGGCTGGTGACGACAGCCCAGCACATGAACCTCTTCGAGGAGATGAAGGAGTGGCTCGAGGACGAGGGCTACACCGTCCACACCCGGCGCGGCGACGACCGGCTCACGCACGAGGGGCAGGTGCTCGGCTGCAACTACGCCTCCGCGGATATCGACGCCGACCAGGTGCTCTACGTCGGCGGCGGGAAGTTCCACCCCCTCGGGCTGGCGATGGAACATCCCGAGAAGAAGGTGGTCATCGCCGACCCCGTGAACAACGTCGTCACCGTGGCCGACACGGAGAAGTTCATGAAGCAGCGCTACGGCGCGGTCCACCGCGCGATGGACGCCGAGAAGTGGGGCGTCATCTTCTGTACCAAGATCGGGCAGGGTCGCTGGGAGACCGCAGAGCGCATCGTCGACGAGAACGAGAACGCCTACCTCATCACGATGGACGAGGTGACGCCTGACCGCCTGCGGAACTTCGATATGGACGCGTTCGTCAACACGGGCTGTCCCCGCATCACGACCGACGACGGCCCGCAGTTCCACAAGCCGATGCTGACCCCGGGCGAGTACGAGATCGCCATCGGCAACGAGCCGCTGGATAGCCTGGAGTTCGACACGTTCCACGGCACCTGGTAGCGCGGCCGATCGACGAGGACGTTTCAGTACGTTTCTGTTTCGGTTTCGAGTTCGTCCGCGGTCACGCGGAACAGCTCGCCCCGGTAGCTGACCGTGTACGGCTCGGTCACGCCGAAGGCGGGAACGACCGCGTTCTCCGCCACGAACCGAACTCTTTCGACGCCCTCCTCGAAGAACGGGAGCGTGTTCCGGAGCCGGTAGTCCTGAGCGGCCGTCTCGGGAATCAGGCTCCGCGGCTCCTCGGCGTCGTCGACGTGGGTGAGGACGAACTCGGCACGCCGCGCGTCGTCGCTATCGTCGCCCGTTCCCCGGACAGTCAGGGTATCGCCGTCACGCGAGGAATCGGTTACCGAATCAGTTGGTTCGAGGGTCAGTTCCGGGGCGTCGAACTCCAACAGGACGCCGAACCCGAAGTGGCCGTCGTCGTAATCCCCGAACCAGCCCCCCGTAGTAAACGCGTACTCGCCGCCGCCGAGGCCGGAGACGGTGCCAGAGTCAGTCCACGAACCGTACCATCGGTTAAACTCCTCGGGAAGTTCGTGCTCCGCGGTGAGCCGCCAGCTATGAGACTCACCCGATGGAAGCCGCATCAGCGGTTCCGGAATCTCTCGCGGGACGATGTAGAACCACTCGCCGCTCACGCGCTTCCAGAGCCCCCAGTCGTAGAAGTTGATGTGCAGCGTCGCCTCGGTGCCGTTCGCGAGCGTGAACTCGAACGTCGCCGGGAGCGACCCGGAGCGCGAGTCGGCGGTCAGTGCGAGAGGAACCGATTCCGAATCGGTTTCCGGGGCGCAGACCACCCGGTCGACCTCCATAGCGGGACAGGTGGAGTCACCAGGCGGAACGCCCGCATCAGGCGGTGTTCCCGTCGGGGTTCCATCAGGAGGCACGTCAGTCCCTGGAGAGGTCGCTGTCGGCGTCGGGTCCGACGTCGGGGACGCAGGGTCAGTAGCTGGACTGTCGGTACAGCCGGCGAGACCAAGAATTCCGAGGCTCGCGAGGAGGGCACGCCGTCGCATAGTCGGGTGTTTCGTGGCGGTCAATATAGGTTTTCCGTCTGTCAAGACTGGCAGGGGCGGCGATGATTCGTCCGCAGCTTGGGCCGGAGATTGACCGCGACGGCAACGCCTTTGGCCCGCCCGGGGGCACCAGTCGGTATGGAAATCGACACCTCATCGCTCGACACGTATCTCGAGGAACAGGGTCTCGACGGCTACGCCGTCTACGCCGACAGCGACGACTCGACACAGCGCTATCTCTCCGGCTTCAACGCGCCGGACCCGTTCCTCACGGTTTACACACTGGAGGAGACGGCCATCCTCACGTCCGGCCTGGAGTACGGCCGCGCGAGCAAAGAGGCCCGCGCAGAGACCGTCGAACGCACCTCGGACTACGACTACCAGGAGCTGCGCGAAGAGTACGAGTCGGCTGTCGCGCGAAACAAGCTCCACGCCGAGTTCCTGGCGGCGCAGGACGCTGGCGCCGTGGCGGTGCCAGAAACGTTCCCGGTCGGCAGCGCAGACGGCCTCCGCGAGGAGGGAATCGCGCTGGCGGTGGACGCCGACGGCGTCGTCGACGACATCCGGGCGGTCAAAACCGAGGCGGAGATCGAGAACGTCCGGGAGGCGACGCTGGCGAACGAGAAATCGATGCAGGCCTGTGAGGCGCTCATCGACGCCGCGGACATCGAGAACGGCGTGCTCCACCACGAGGGCCAGCCACTGACCAGCGAACACGTCAAAACGGAGATCGAGCAGACGCTCTTGGAACACGGCTGCGCGCTGGACGAGACCATCGTCGCCTGTGGGGTCGACGCGGCGGACCCGCACGACCGTGGGAGCGGCCCGCTGGAGGCGAACCGGCCGATCATCGTCGACATCTTCCCGCGGGACAAGGAGACGGGCTACCACTCGGATATGACCCGGACGTTCGTGAAAGGCGAGGCCAGTGACACCGTCGAGGAGTGGTACAAGCTCACCGCCGAGGCCAAGCGCGCAGCGTTCAGTGAACTGGAGGCCGGCACGACGGGCGAGGCGGTTCACGCCGCCGCCTGCGAGGTGTACGAGCGCGCCGGCTATCCGACACTCCGTGAGGATCCCGCAGCGGAGACGGGGTTCATCCACAGCACCGGCCACGGAATCGGTCTGGATGTCCACGAGAAGCCCTCGCTCTCCCCGCGCGGTGACGAACTGGAGGCCGGTCAGATCGTGACAGTCGAGCCGGGACTGTACGACCCGGCCCACGGCGGGGTACGGATCGAGGACATCGCCGTGGTGACGGATGACGGCTACGAGAACTTCACCGACTATCCGGAGCAGTTGGAGCTATAAGGGGTTGTTACCTGGTTCGGTTTCGAGACCGCGGAGAACGTGGTGAGGCCGCGGGAAAGCCCCTGACTCTCTCGACGTTGCTGGGACGCCGGCCGGTCGTTGGCGACCCCCCGGAATCGCCGTGGCTGCGCTCGCTTCGCCCCTCAACTCGCTAATACTGCCGGACAGAAGTCAATACCGAGTTGCGCACCAGCCGCTAACCATCACACCAGGTGACGGCCGATCCACGGCGAGCGATAGTTCCATCGTTCTGTCCGGCAGTATAAGTAGGGTTCATTCGGGAGATTTGCGACAGCTTTGTACACATCCACCGCAACGACAGCGAACAGCAACAGCGTCTCGAAGCTTGACCAATTGGACCGCACCGCCTTCTGCTCCGCGGTCACAGGTCCTCCCCACCCGGTTCGCTCAGGCTACATCCTCGCTCACCCCTCGCGCTTGCTCGCGGCATGAAGCCGCGAGCGTTTCGCACCACAGCCGCCGCGGCTGCGGTACAGTTGGGAGCGCGCCCTCGCCAGCAGTGCAGATCTGAGGCTGGCGGGGAAGTACGGCGGATTCGGCGCTGTGGCGGGCCTCGTGCCCGGCACCCTGCGGTCCATTTGTCCAGCACACTCCGCGGTGGCGGTCGCGATGCTGCTTGCGGTCCCAGAGTCCGTGGGAACTCCGCGGTAGTCGTTGCGGAGGCGATGCTGGTTGTGAAGGCGGGAGTCGTCGCGGAACCGGTTCTATCACTGAACAAATCTATACTCGAGAAACCGAAAAACGCCCGGCACCCGCCAAACCGGCCCACTCCCGAGAATCCTCGTTCCGGACACCTTTTCACCGAACCGCCGCCATTCACGAGTAATGACGCTCTGTATCGTCGGCGCGGGCGAGATGGGTCGGTGGTTCGCCGAAACCACCGACTACACCGCACTCGCCTTCGCCGACACGGATACCGCGGCGGCACGCGACGCGGCCGTAGCGTTCGACGCCGAGGCGATTCCGCTCACCGCGGGCACCCCTGAGACGCATCGAGAGTTCGAAAC
This sequence comes from Halolamina sp., assembly GCF_036626355.1. Classification (GTDB taxonomy): domain Archaea; phylum Halobacteriota; class Halobacteria; order Halobacteriales; family Haloferacaceae; genus Halolamina. The sequence goes on from NZ_JAZKRY010000023.1 coordinate 28,132, forward strand.
CGTCTGTCTGGCCGTCCCATTGCCTGTGGCAGCCGACGCCGTCGCCGACTGGGCTCCCTACACCAGGAACGCGATGCTCGACGTCTCCGGCATCATGGGCCCGCTCGTCGCAGCCATGCGCGAGCACCTGCCCGACCAGGAGCGCGCGAGCCTCCACCCGCTGTTTGCCCCGCAGCGGGCGCCGGGCAACGTCGCGCTCGTCGCAGATGCGGTCGGTCCGACGCTCGACCCACTGCTCGATGATCTCCGCAAGGCGGAGAACGAGCTGTTCGAAACCACGCCGGAGGAGCACGACGCAGCGATGTCAACGGTTCAGGCCAAAACCCACGCCGCCGTACTCGCGTGGGCGCTCGCAAGCGACGGTGAACTCCGCGAGGAGTTCCATACGCCGGTCTCCGCTGACCTCACCGAGCTCGCCGCGACCGTCACCGAGGGCGACCCCCGAGTCTATGCCGATATCCAGGAGAGCTTCCCGGGCGCCGACGCCGTCGCCGAAGCCGCTGAGACGCTGGCGGATGCCGATTCCGCGGCGTTCACCGAGCTCTACAGCGAGGCGGCGACCGCCGCCGAAGCTCTGCAGCCAAGCGAAGGAGACCAATGAGCGTCGACAAGGAACTCCTGTACAACACCGTGAACTACCTGCGGGAGGTCCGGCCGATCGACCCAGCGGAGATCCAGGAGTACTTCGAGAGTGGCCCGCACCCCGCTGTTGTCCGGCAGGCACTCCGCGAGGAGGCGTTCGACCTCGGAATCATCGAGCAAGCGGACGGAACGTTCACTCCTGCCCCGGAGGGGTCGGTGTCACCACCGGGTTGGGAAGCCGAACGGCTTCCGGCGAACTACGAGCACGTCGTCGCCGACCGGCTCCTCGAGCGGTTCGGCGCCAACTGGCACCAGGGGAAGTCCGGCGACGCGCTCCGGCAGGCCATCCGACGGCTCAAAGCCGACTACTACCACGGCAACCCCGTGGAGTACGACGAAACCGCGGTGCTTGGCTACGCGATCTATCACCTGCCGGACTACTACGCTGCTATGGGCTATATCCTCGACGACCTGACGGAGAACGGCAACCTTCCCCGACAGCTTCGCGTGCTCGACGTCGGCGCCGGCGTCGGCGGGCCCGCGCTTGCGCTCCACGATTACCTGCAGGAGGCCAGTGACGGCGAGATGCTCGTCGACTACCACGCGCTCGAACCCTCACCAGCCGCGGACCTGCTCGAGGAACTGCTGGCCGAGACGGGGCGGAACTTCCGAACGACCGTCCACCGCGAGACGGCTGAGGCGTTCGACTCGGAGTCGCTGGGGGACATCGACCTGCTCTCCTTTTGTAACGTGCTCTCGGAGCTCTCGGACCCCGCGGGGACCGCCGAGCGCTATCTCGACGCCGTCGTCGAAGACGGCACGCTGCTGGCGATGGCGCCGGCGGATCTCGAAACCTCGACCGGGCTTCGCGCGGTCGAGCGCACGCTCGCACGACCCGACTCTGGACCGTCGGTTTACTCCCCGACACTGCGGCTCTGGCCGGGAGAGACACCCGCAGACCGCGGCTGGTCGTTCGACGCTCGGCCCGACGTAGAGGCGCTACAGCTCCAGAAGCGACTCGAGACGGGGCGGGGCCAGTCCGACGCAGACCCAGAGGACGCCGAGGGGACGTTTCTCAAGACGACGGTGCAGTTCTCCTACAGCCTCCTGCGGCCCGACGGCGCGCGCCGGGTCGATATCCGGGCGTCGCCGGACCGTCATGCCAAGGCGGCAGAGATGGACCGCCACGTCAGCAACCGCGTCGACCTGCTGACGGTGAAGCTGAGCCCGGACCTCAGCCGACAGGGTGAACGGAAACGGGAGTACGGTTCGGACCCGAACCCGCTGTTCAAAATCGGCGACGGAAGCGAGCAGGTCGAGCAGTACGCCGTGCTTACGTTCGAATCCTCGCTCAACGGTGCGCTCCGGGAAGCGCCATACGGCGCGGTGCTCTCATTCGAGAACGTGCTCGTGCTCTGGAACGACGACGAGGGGGCGCACAACCTCGTCGTCGACGGGGAGACGGTGGTGGACCTCGTCGCTCCCTGAAAAATAACGCGGAGGTCCGCAGTCATCCCCTACGGCGTTTTTTCTCCGGCCGGTACCGCAACCTCCAGCCAGTTCTCCTCGGGCGGCAGCGGGCAGGCGAACGTCTCGCTGAAGGCACAGAACGGCGTGTAGGCGAGGTTGAAATCGAGTGTGACGATATCGCCGTCCGTCAGCGCCCGGTCGGGCTCGAACTCCATGTAGCGCCCGCCCTCGTAGCTCTGCTGGCCCGTTGTCTTGTCCCGGAACGGGACGAACAGCGTGTTCGAGTCGTCGTCTTCCTGCCGGTACGCGTGCAGCTCGCACTCCTCGCCACGGCGGTCGAACGCGAACGTCGCGACCCGGAGATACCGAACGGGCGGCCCGTTGGTCGTCTCCATCTCGACGGGGTCGGGATCGTCGTGGACCGTCACCTCGGCGTCGACGCGGTACTCCGTGGACGGCTCGAAGTAGTCCAGCCCGTCGAACGCCTCGCGTTCCCCGGGCTGCACGGGCGACTGTGGATGCTCGGCAAAGAACTCGTCTTTCTCCTCGCGGTTGGCACGCAACTGGTCAGCCCACTCGGGGTCGTCGTAGTCACTCATACCGCTTCTTCCCGGTCGACGGGCTTCAGTCCGGCGCTCCGCTCACTCGTCTACGCCCACGCCGCTCCGCGGCCGCCGCGGGCGAAAACTCACCGCCGAGTACAGGGCAGCTATCTGCGGTAGCGGAGCCCGAAAGACCCGTTCCGAACCCGAAAGGTGGGTTGATTGACGAACAGGCTATTAACCGCAGCCACCAGACACCCCGACATGTCGAAGCAAGTCGGGTTCGTCGAGCCACTACTCGACTCGGACCAGTTCTCGTACGGCGACGCTGATCGCACCCAGCGCGCGACCGACTGGGGGACCGATGACGCCGACGCCGTGGCGCCGGACGTGGTCGTCTGGCCCGAGTCGACTGCCGACGTTGCGGCCACCGTGACCGCGGCGAACGAGCACGGGGTCCCGGTCACCCCCTACGCCGCTGGCACCAGCCTCGAGGGCAATGCCGTCCCCGTCGAACGCGGCATCACCCTCGACCTCTCACGGATGGATGCCGTGCTCGACGTGCGGCCCGACGACCTCCAGGTCGACGTGCAGCCGGGCATCTTCGGCGACGACCTGAACGACGCCGTCGCCGAGCACGGTCTCCTCCTCCCGTCGCTGCCGTCCTCGGGCGCCATCTCGACCATCGGCGGCATGATCGCCAACGACGCCAGCGGCATGAAGACCGTGAAATACGGCGAGGTGGCCGACTGGGTGCTGGAACTCGAAGCCGTGCTCCCGACCGGCGAGGTCATCACGACGGGGAGCAAGGCCACGAAGACCTCCGCCGGCTACAACCTGAAAGACCTCCTCGTCGGCAGCGAGGGGACGCTCGGCGTCGTCACCCGTGCAACGATCAAACTCGCCGGCCGCCCCGAGGAGGTCCGCGGCGGGCGAGCAATCTTCGGCAGTCTCGAAGCCGCCGCCGATGCCGTCACCGACGCGGTCCAGTCCGGCGTCGACGTGGCCAAGATCGAACTCATCGACGCCTTCAGCGCCGAGGTCTCCAACGCGTTCCTCGACACGGAGCTCCCGGACGCCCCGATGGTGTTCGTGGAGTTCCACGCCGATCACGGCGTCGAGAACGAGGTCGCGTTCTGTCGGTCCATCTTCGAGGCCCACGACGTCCAGCGCTTCGAGGTCAGCGACACAGACGACGAGATGCGGGCCCTCTGGGAGGCCCGGCGCGAGCTCGCGGAGGCGTTCGAACCGTACGACCGGACCCTCTCTCCGCTCACGCCCGGCGACATCACCGTCCCCATCAGCAACTACACCGACATCATCAACTACGCGAAAGAACTCGGCGAGAAGCACGACGTGCCGGTAGCCTGTTTCGGCCACGCCGGCGACGGCAACGTCCACTACTTCGTCATGGTGGATCCGGAGGACCCCGATTCGGTAGCCGATGGGGAAACCATTTCTGCACAGCTCGTCGAGCGCGCGATCGAACTCGGGGGGACGGCAACTGGCGAGCACGGCATCGGCATGGGCAAGCGAGACTACCTGGCCAGGGAGTACAACGACGCGACCGTCGACGCCATGCGCGCCATCAAGCGCGCGCTGGACCCGAACGGTGTTCTCAACCCCGGAAAAATCTTCCCTGAGGAGGAGTCCCCACAGTAGCAGCGCCATCGCCCACGTACTCACGAGCCCACTCAGTTCCCCCAGTTCACCACGATTATGTCGGGCCAGGCGCCCGCTCAGACAACTGCCGATTGGCAAAACCCTAACCACCGCCCCACGCAACCACGAGTCGATGCACGTACTCGACTGCGGAACACTCGTTGACGGCGTTAGCGACAGTCCAGTGGCGAACGGCCAGGTTCTCGTCGATGACGGCCGCGTCGTCGACGCCGGCCCAGCCGAACACGTCGACGTTCCGGACGACGCAGAGCACGTTGACCACTCCGACGCGACGGTGATTCCGGGGCTCATCGACGCCCATCTGCACCTGTTCGGCAGCCGGTCGATGGAGCCGTTCGACTGGATGCGCGAGTCAAGTGAACTCGGCACCGCACGGGCGACGGCCGACCTCCGGAAGCTGCTCGGCTCGGGGTTCACCAGCGTCCGTGACGTGGGCAGCGAAACCGGGCTCGCGCTGCGGGACGCCGTCGACGACGGCACTATTCCCGGCCCGCGGGTGTACACAAGTTGGCGGAGCCTCTCCCAGACCGGCGGTCACGGCGACAGCCACTACCTCCCCTACGAGTGGGCGAACAGCGAGGCGGCCGGCGGCGGGCTGGCAGACGGACCCGCGGAATGCCGGAAGGAAGCCCGCAAGCGTGTCCGGGAAGGAGTGGACCTCATCAAGATCATGACCACCGGCGGCGTGCTGAGCGAGAAGGACGCCCCGGACCAGAGCCAGTTCACCGACGAGGAGATCCAGGCGTTCACCGAGGAGGCCCACCGGGTCGGCATCCCCGTCGCCTCCCACGCCCAGGGTGCACCAGGCATCAAGTCCGCGCTACGCAACGGCGTCGACACGATCGAGCACGGCTTCTACATCGACGACGAGTGTATCGAGCTGTTCGAGGAGACCGGCGCAACGTTCGTCCCCACCCTCGCCATCATGCACCGGCTGGTGACGGAAGGCGCAGACCACGGTGTTCCCGAGTACGGGCTGGAGAAAGCCAGCAACGCCCGCGACGCGCATTTCGAGTCGACCCGGAAAGCCTACGATGCGGGCGTCCCCGTCGCGCTCGGAACGGACTTCCTCGGGCCCGAGCTGGTGCCCCACGGGAAGAACGCGCTGGAAGCCGAACTGTTCGTCGAGGAGATCGGCATGAGCGAGCACGAGGCCATCGTCGCCGGCACCGCGACGGCCGCCGAGACCGTCGCCGATGACGATATCGGCACGCTGGAGGAGGGCAAGCACGCAGATATCGTCGTCTTCGAAGAGAGCCCGCTCGAGGATATCTCGAACCTCCACGAGCCGAGTACGGTGTACAAGGGCGGCGAGGAAGTGGCGCTCTAAGTGCCACTGTCGGAACGCTAGGCCCCCAGCCGCTCCGGCCCCTCACCGTCCCCCAGCTCCTCTGCAATCGCTCGCCGCTTCAGCAGGCTGAAGCCGGCGACGATGAGCAGGAACCCGGTGACCGTCGTCGCCCTAATCGCCTCCTCCAGGAACAGCCAGCCCGAGAGCGCCGCGAACACCGGCGCGACGTAGGAGACCATGTTGATCTCGATTGGACCGAGTCGGTCCAGGAGGTCGAAATACACCAGAAACCCCGCCGCGCTGGCGGCGATAGCCAGATACGCCATGCTCGCGACCGCAACCGGCGTGAGCGTCACGTCGGCGACGGACTCGCCCAGGCCAGAGCTGACGGCATGCATCAGGCCGGCGCCGCCGAGCATCGACCGGGTCTCCATCGACTCGATCGGCATCTCTGCGTCGAGCCAGCGGGTGAGCACGGGGTTCAGGCTCACGAGCACCGCGGCGAACAGCACCGGCGGGAAGTAGGCGAGCCCGGCCTTGATGGCCATGAACGCCGAGCCCCAGACCGCCGCCAGCAGGAGGAAAAATACGAGATTGCGATACCGGCTCATGTAGGCGGGAGCGCAGCGGCGGATAGCGCATTAGAAAGGACCCCGTCTGTCAGTGATCGGTCGTCTCTCCCCGCAACGGGGGGCGCTGCTGTCGGGATGGCCGGCCTCGCGAGCTGTCTGGCAGGGGGACGGGACGCTCGCGACGCGCGTCACCGACCAGCCGGCTGACGGCGGTGCGTTCGAGTCCTGTGCCGTCTCCATCGTCGGTATCTGGTTCAAACCCGCAGACCCCACAGCGACCGACGGGACAGAAGATTCGGGGCGCGAACAGATCAAGTTCGACCACGCTGCAGAGACTGAGCTGGTGAACGGCCAGACCGCTGACAGCAAACTGCTCGACAATCGCAAACTCGACACTGGAAGGGAGACCAGGTCGACGTCGCTGGCGTCGATGCGACGCTGAACGACGGGAGCGGCCCGCCGGTGAATTCTCCGGTGACGCGCCGCCGACGGTCACCCAGTCTTTCGAGGCTCGGGGCGACACCGGGGCCGTGTTCACCGCCGACTTCACCAGGTGACGCAGGACCCGATAGATACCGACGTCCTCCAACCAGTTGCCGACGGAACCGGTCTCGAGGACGAGGAAAGGCTACCCCGACTCGAAGAAGGCGTCGCCGTGGTCGTCGTACCAGGCGAACGCGAACAGTCGCTGTGCG
>NZ_JAZKRY010000024.1:0-34905 GCF_036626355.1 Halolamina sp.
CGGTCGCCGAGGCCATGGAGATAACCCAGCCCACCCTGAGCAAACACCTCCGCATCGCCGAGCGCAAGCTGCTGGACCTGATTCTCGGCGGGATGCCGGCCGACTGAGCCGCGACGGCCGCCCGGCTCGCGTTCCAGCGGGCGACATCAAACAGTATAGCCCTGTAACCCGTTGGCACACGTACAGTGTTGCGCTCAGATACCTACGGGATGCCCCGTTACGACTGAATGCGATGGACGCCGTGACACGACTGATTCCGACCGCTTCCGGCGGCACGACGGGGCGACGGCCGGGGAGTACCCCCCCTTCCACGCTCCCTGCCCCACGCATCGTCACCGCCAGAGTCCAGCCCGGAGGTGGACGCGATGGCGAGTAGCGGAGAGTCGATCCCCCCCACCCAGACGACGGCCGGCGTCGTCCAGTCGCCTACCGGCGACGCCAGCAGTGTCTCCGCGGACTCCGACCACACGCGAATCCTCGCCGGCGACGAGGTATCGTCGTTCCTCGAGCTGCTCGAGGACCAGTACACCCAGAGCATCCTGTCGGGTCTCTCTGACGGCCCCCTGCCCGCTCGGGAGCTGGTCGGCAGCTCGGACGCGTCCCGCTCGACGATCTACCGTCGGCTGAACGCGCTTGCACGACACGGACTGGTAGTGACCGACATGGAGCTCCACCACAACGGCCACCACCGGAAACTGTTCGAGACGACGCTCGTGCGCGCCACGATCGAACTCGTCGACGGCGCCCCACAGGTCCGCCTAACCCTCACGCGACCGGTCGAGGCGGCCGACCGATAGCCCATCCCGAGCATCACCGGCCGCGCCGTGTGGACTTCACCGGCGATCCATCGCGTCCCCCACTCCCGCTGACGTTCCCCCTCCACTCACGCCCCAGAGTCCGGCCGTCTTTTGTTGGGCCCGCCGTTATCACTCGCCTTCGTACTCGTCGTCGCCCGCGGAGATCGACGTAAACTCGAAATCCGGCGACGTGGACTCGAACCGGTCGAGCGCGAACAGCTGTGCCGGGAGTTCGGTGTCCTCGCCGGTCACGAGCGCGCGCACCAGCGTCGCAGCCACTGGCGCGGTCATGACTCCGCGACCGTGGAACCCCGTCGCAACCAGCAGGTTCGCCGGCCCGGCCGCGGGCGCGTCGATGATCGGTCGGGTGTCGGGCGTCGCGCCGTCGACGCCGGCCCAGCCGTCGACGTAGCCAGCCCTGTCGAACCCCTCGAAGAAGCGCGGAAGCAGCCCGGCGACGTGCTGGCGAAACGCCTCGTCGGCCTGCCCGCTGGCATCCTCGGGAGTCTCCTCGGCGAACGACCAGCCCCCGACCAGCAGGTCGCCGTTGAGTTCCGGCCGGAAGTACACGTGCTCGCCCGGAATCCAGCCCATCGGGAACGACTCCGACAGCGGCTCCGCTGGGTCGAGCACCAGACACTGAGTTCGGTAGGGCTGGACCGGGAGTTCGAGGTAGTCCCGGAGGAACCGCTCGCTTCGCCAGCCCGCGGCGACCAAGACGCGGTCGGCACGGACCGCGCCGGCCTCGGTGACGAGGCCGGACACGGCTTTCTCGGTGCCCCCCTGCACCGAGAGCTCTTCGACGGCGGTCCCCGTCAGGACCGTCGCACCCGCGGCTTCGGCTTCCGCACGAAGCGTGACGGCGAACGTATAGGGGTCGACGAAGCCGGTTTCGTCGTGTTTGACCGCTCCGGCGATGTCGTCGGTCCGCAGCCGCGCCGCCGCCGCCGCCACCGCCTCGGCGTCGAGGAACTCGATATCGATCCCCTCGCCCCGGAGGCGGTCGACCCGGCGTCTGGCCACCGCCGCCTGCCCGGGTCGGACGAGTTCGAGGCTGGGCCGTGGCTCGTAGCTGAACTCGCGGGTGCCGTCGAACTCGTGGAAGAACTCGTTCGCGTGAGTCGCGACCTCGGGGGAGTCGGAGTAGGAGGGCGTCATCGTCACTTCGCCGGCGGCCAACGCCGTCGCTTCGCCAGCGACCTGGCCCTTCTCGACAACCAGCACGTCGTGGTCGGGCGCCAGCGCGTTCGCGGCCGCACAGCCGATGACGCCGCCGCCGACGATAGCCAGGTCGTACGTCCGCTCGAGTGCGGTCGCCGGATCGACGGCGGCCGCGGTGTCGTCCGTCACTGTTGCTCGTTAGTACGGGTGGTCCACCGCACGGAAGGCCGCTTCGGCGACCTCCAGGGCGTGGTCGACCTGCTCCTCGGTCGTGGAGTAGGTAGTGAAGAACCGCTCGCCCTGCATCGGGTTGCCGAAGAGGACGCCGCGGCCCGCGGCCTCCAGCCACCAGTCGGCGAACTGCTCCTCGTTGGAGTGCCAGGTGTCGCGATAGCTGTGAATGTCGTGGTCGGTCATGTACACCTGGCCCATGGAGCCGATATGCTGGACGTTCACGTCCAGCCCCACGTCGTCAGCGACCTCCTGCAGGCCGGTGAACAGCCGGTCGCCCATCTCCTCGATATGCTCGTAGACGTCGCGCTCGTCGAGGATTTCGAGCGTCTTCAGTCCCGCAGCGGCCGAGACGGGGTGACCGTTGTAGGTGCCGCCGTGGAACGCCGCGGTGTTCCACTTGTGAGCCTCGTCCTTCTCGGGCGGCGCGATCTCCTGCATGATCTCCTTTTTTCCGCCGAAGCCAGCCATCTGATAGCCGCCGCCGGCGACCTTCGCGAACGTGGTCATGTCGGGCATGATGTCGAACCGGCCCTGGGCGGACTGCGGGCCCAGGCGGAACCCGGTCATCACTTCGTCCCAGATGAGCACGATGCCAAGCTCCTCGGTCAGCTCCCGGAGGAACTCGTGATAGCCGTCACGCGGCTTCAGACAGCCACAGGAGAACATCACCGGCTCGATGATCACTGCGGCCATGTCGTCGGCGTGCTTGCGGAGGATCTTCTCGGTGGCCTCCTTGTCGTTGAACGGGAACGCGACGACCGTCTCCGAGACCGCATCCGGGATCCCCGTGCCGTAGGAGACGGTGTTGGGTTCGTCCTCCGGCCCCATCGCCTCCTCGGAGGCGTAGACCGACTGGAGCGCGTAGTCGTGGGCGCCCGCGTAGCCGCCCTCGGGTTTGGCGATGATGTCGTTGCCCGTGTAGGAGCGGGCGACGCGGATGGCGTGCATCGTCGCCTCGGAGCCGGAGTTCGCGAGGCGCACCTGCTCGATGCTCGGGGTCATCTCCGTGACCTTCTCCATGTACTCGAAGGCGATGGGCTGGGGCGTCGCCGTCAGGTCACACGTGGCGGCCTGCTCCTGGACGGCCTCGACGACCTCGGGGTGGCTGTGGCCCAGGATGATCGGGCCCAGCGCGAGCAGGAAGTCGAGATACTCGGTGCCGTCCATGTCGGTGACGTAGGAGCCCTCCGCCTCCTCGATGTAGAACGGATAGGGGTCGAACGCTCGAACGTTGGACTCCACACCCAGCGGCGTCACCGCCTTCGCCCGGTCGTGGAACTCCTGGCTCCGCGTGGTCCGCTCGCGGAGTCGCTTCGCGTGGTCGTACTCGGCGTCAGGCTGGCTCATCGTAGAATGAGAGCATCACTGACCCAATAAATCTTTGGCCGATTGCCAGAATTTCCGAATGACTACATAATATACTCGGCAGAATGCCGTAACTGTTGTACCTGTCGACGCCCGCACGCGGCTACACGTCGGAGGTGGAGACGTACTCGAACTCCGGCGAGAGCGAGTCGAACCGCGAGAGGGCGAACGGCTCAGTGGGGAACGGCGCCGGGTCGCCGGTCACCCGTTCCCGAACCGTCGGACCGACCACCGGCGAGGCCATCACGCCCAGCCCGTTGAACCCGGTCGCGACGACGAGGCCATCGGGCCCGACGGAATCGATGATGGGTCGGGTGTCGGGCGTCGCAGCGTCGACACCGGCCCACCCGTTGACGAAGCCGGCGTCCTCGAACCCGCGGACCAGGCCGGGGACGAACTCCGCGACGTCGAGTTTGAACGATTCATCGGCGTCGCCGGAGACCGCCGACGGATCGTCGATGAGATGGTGCTCACCGCCGATGAGCAGGTCGCCGTTATGTTCGGGCCGGAAGTAGAGATGCTCGCTCCCGATGCGCCCGAGCGGGAACCGGTCGTCGAGCGGGTCGTCGGGCTCGAGCACCAGCACCTGCGTCCGGTAGGGCCGAATGGGGATTTCGACGCCGGCCGGGAGCAGCGACTGCGTTCGCCAGCACGCCGCCAGCACCACCGCGTCCGCCTCGTACTGGCCGGCACTCGTCTCGACCCCGGTCACTACCCCTGTCGCGTCGTCACCCTCGACGGAGACAGCGTCGACCGTCACGCCCGTCTCGATGGTCGCACCGCGCTCCTCGGCCTCGGAGGCGAGTGCCGAGGCGTAGGAGTAGGGGTCGACCCAGCCGGTGTCTCCGAACTCCACCGCCCCGACGAACTCCGTCCCCTCAGGGGTAAACGCGGGGTAGTTCTCGGCGACATCCGATGCGGAGAGATACTGCACCGGGAACCCCGCCTCGGCGAGCCGTTCGGCGCGCTCGCGGTGCTCCGCGACCTCGTCTTCGGTGACGAAGTCCAGCCGGTCGCGTGAGGTGAAGCTGAACCCGCCCGTCCCGTCGAACGTCTGGAAGAACTCGTTCGCGTATCGGGCAACGTCGGGTGTTTCGGCGTAGAACAGCGTCGGTGCGACGATACCGGCCGAGAGCCCCGTGGCCCCGGAGGCGATCCCGTGCTTGTCCAGAACGGTCACGTCGTGGTCGCCCGCGAGCTCCCGCGCCACCTGACAGCCGGCGACGCCCGCGCCGACGACGAGGATATCCATGTGAGCCCGTGCCGCGCGAACAGATATAAATCCAGTTGTTTTTCGGTTATCGTCGCGTTTTGCCGAAGGTTCTACTGCAGTTGCGACCGTTCGAGCGGCAGCACCAGCCCCTTCAGCCCACCGCCGGCCTTCGCCGTGTTCCGGATGTCGAGTTCGATAACCTCCATCCCGGCCGCCGTTAGCGCCGCCCTCGTTTCGGGGTTGCCAGCCGCCAGCAGCACCGTCTCGTCGTCGACGACGATGGTACTGGTGGCGCGGTTGCGCTGCTCACGCATCGGCACCTCGATACAGTCGATACCGCGGTCGGCCAACAGTTCCTGGAACTCCGTCGGCACCGCCTGCGGGTAGATGACCGCGAGGTCCGGTCGTACCATCCCGAACACGAGCGTGAGGTGGGTCTGTCCGCTGGACTCGGTGGAGCCGAAGATGGGCACCTCCACCAGTTCGATATCGTACGTCGAGAGCACGGAGCGGAGCTGCCGAATCCCCTCGGCGTTGGTCGTTTTCGAACGGCCGACGGCGACGGTCTCCTCGTCGAGCCAGACCATGTTGCCGGCCTCGAACCCGCCGGGGCCGTGGACCGTGTGGTAGATGGGAATACCGAGGTCGACGGCGGCCTCTGTCAGATGCCGCTCCTCACCCTGGCGGTTCGGCTCGACCATCCCGGCGACGACGAGGCCGCCCTCGATGGCGAACCCGACATCACGCACGAACAGGAGCTCCGCGAGCTCCGACTCGACCTCCCCGATCTCGTGGACCGTTACGCCGTGGTCCTCCAGGGTATCGACGAGCGCGGCGTGTTCCTTGGCGACGCGCTTGCGCCGGGGCAGCCCGTTCCAGCCCCACGCGTCCGGGTCGACCACGGTCGAGAACTCGTCGCCGGGTTCGTGGACGAGCACGCGCTCCAGCGTACCGGTGTCACGCCGGACCGACGGCCGTATTCCCAAAGTCATTGATTGGTTGTTCGACATATTAGTCGATCTGAAGCTTCTGTTCCTCTTTGACGCTGCGAAGCGCGACTTTCGTCTCGGTCGCGGTGACCCCGTCGTAGGCGCCCAGATCCGCGAGCGCGTCGGTCAGCTCCGACCGGTCCCGGACGCGGATCTTCACCAGCAGGTCGGCCTCCCCCGTCACCTCGTGGATCTCCTGGAGTTTGGGCTCCTCGGCCATCCGCTCGGCGACCGCGGAGAACCGACCCGGCTCCGTGTGCACGGCGATGAAGGCGACTTCGGTCGCGCCCAGCAGTTCAGGGTCGAGCACCGCGCGGTACTCCCGGATGTAGCCGTCCTCCTCCAAGCCGTCGACGCGCTCGTGGATCGTCGCCGTCCCCATTTCTAGCCGGCGGGCGATCTCGGAGAGCGCCGTTCGGCCATCCGCCTGAAGGATTTTCAGAATCTTGCGGTCGATATCGTCGAGCTCGTCGACGCGGTCACTCATCACCAATGTCGCTACCTTAGCGGGGAGGGTAATAACGATGTTGGACCCGAGAAATCCGGCCGGAAGCGAACTAGGCCAAAGAACTATCGGAGTATCGGTACGTTTCCAAAATTATTTATGTCGCGACGGCAACCTGCCATCCAGTCATTGTGAGTTCTACGCATGGAAAGCCAATACGAAACAACTGACGGAGCAGCCGGGGAGCCCTCACTGCCCGAGCGGATCCGGAGCCATCCCTACGCCGGACTCGCGTTCAATATCTCACCCGCGGCTTTCTGGTTGACAGTCTTCTTCCTCGTGCCCCTGTTCGTGATGCTGATCTACAGTTTCGGGGAGCGAGGGGCGTTCGGCGAGGTACTGCTGGGACTCGATCAACTGGGGCTACAGAACTACGAGACGTTCTTCATCCCCGAGGGGTTCGGGCTCCTGGAGACCATCTGGGTCTCGGTGGCGTGGTTTGTCGGGTGGGTGACACCGACCGGAATACAGCTGACTGAGGCGACGCCGACACCCTACGTGCAGCTAACCATCCGGAGCATCTGGTACGGGATCATCGCGACGCTGGTCTGTCTGGTTATCGGCTACCCCACCGCGTACTATATCGCCAAGCTCGCCCCGGAACAGCACCGGAACATGCTGCTCGCGCTGGTCGTCCTGCCCTACTGGGCCTCCTACCTCGTACGGATCTACGCCGTCAAACTGCTGCTCGCAAAAAACGGGATCATCCCGTCGGCGGTCGCGGCGCTGCCGTTCGTCTCCGGGCAGCCGGAGCTGCTCTACAACAACTTCTCTGTCGAGTTCGGGCTGGTGTACATCTGGCTCCCGTTCATGATCCTTCCCGCCTACGCGAGCATCGAACAGATCGACTTCACGATGCAGGAGGCGGCGATGGATCTGGGCGCCGATCGGCTCGACGCGTTCCTCCGGGTCACCTTCCCGCTCTCGCTACCAGGTGTCGTCGCCGGGAGCATCCTCGTCTTCATCCCGAGCGTGGGCGCGTACGTCATCCCCGAACTGCTCGGCGGGCCGAGTAACTCCACCATCGGCCGGTTCATCGCCTCGCAGTTCGGCGCTGCGGGGAACTGGCCGCTCGGCGCGGCCGCCTCCTTCGTCCTGATGGCCATCATGATGGGAAGCATCTGGATCTACCTCAAGCGTGCAGGGGGTGGTCTCCTGTGAGCCTCAGTAGCTGGTTCCGGCGACTGCGATCACGGCAGATGGAGCGGTTCGGCAGCGGCTTCCTCGGCGTCCACGCGCTGTTGGTCTACCTGTTCCTCTACGTGCCGGTGTTCATCCTCGTCGCGCTCTCGTTCAACGACTCCCGCTACGCCATCGTCTGGCAGGGGTTCACCACGGAGTGGTACGTCGATCTGTTCAGCGGACAGGCGATCGGCCGGGTCGACCCGGCGGTGGCGTGGACGGCGTTGCAACACTCCGTCGAGATCGCGATCGTCACCGTGCTGGTCAGTGTCGTCCTCGGAACGATGCTCGCGCTGGCGCTCGACCGGTACGAGTTCCCCGGCAAACAGCTGTTCCAGGGCGTCGTCTACATGCCGCTGGTCATCCCGAGCATCGTGATGGGGATCTCGCTGCTGATCTTCTTCAACATGAGCGGCATCAGCCAGGGCATCGGCACGGCGATCATCGGCCACATCGCCTTCGACATCAGCTACGTGACGGTGATCGTGCTCGCGCGGCTGCAGAACTTCGACCGGACGATGGAGGAAGCGGCGAAGGATCTTGGCGCCTCGGAGTTCGAGACGTTCCGCTGGGTCACCTTCCCCATCATCAAGCCGGGCATCATCGCGGGCGCGCTGCTCGGCTTCGCGATGTCGTTCGACGATTTCGTGGTGACGTTCTTCATCATCGGGAACCAGACCACCCTGCCCATCTTCTTCTTCTCGATGGTCAGACAGGGGATCTCGCCGGGTGTGAACGTCGTGGCGACCATCATCCTCGCCATCACGTTCGCCGCTATTCTGTTGGCACAGAAAGTCGAAGGGATAACCTGGTAGTCCAGGGGTCGATCGGGATCTCGAGGGTGTGTGACCGTCTACCGTGTCACCGGTCACCAGAAACTTTATGCCTACCTCACCGATACCCGAAAAGGTAGGTGAACATAACCCATGAAAAAGAAAAATCGTTCGGGACGGCGGCGCTTTCTGAAGCAAACCGGGCTTGCGGGCACGGCTGCACTGACCGGGCTCGCAGGCTGTAGCGGCGGTGGCGGTGGCGGCGGGACGGAGACGGCGTATCCGGGGAACGCCACGAAGCGGGAGGAGTACGCGCTGCCGGAGCTCGACTACGAACTCGAGGACAACCTCAACGTCTTCCAGTGGGCGGATTACTGGCCCACTGGAACGGTCGAGAAGTTCGAGGACGCGTACGGGGTCTCGGTAAACGTCTCGAACTACGCCTCCAACGAGGAGATGTTCAACAAGCTGAAGGCGGGCGGTGCCGACCAGTTCGACCTCATTTTCCCGTCGGACTACATGGTGAGCGTCCTCGTCGACCAGGAGATGGTGCAGCCGCTCAACAAGCAGCGCATCCCCCACTGGGACAACCTCGAACAGTACTGGATCGACAATGCGCCGTACGACCCCGGGGAGGATCGCTACTCGGCGCCGTACTTCTGGGGGACCTCCGGCGTCGCCTGGAACGAGAACATGTTCTCTGACTCGGTGAAAGACGAGCTCCCGTTCCAGTCCTGGGATATCATGTGGGACGACCGCTTCGAGGGCGACATGACGATGCTGAACGACCAGCGCGAGAGCATCGGTGCTGCCCTCAAGCGGCTGGGCTACTCGCTCAACACCAGAGACGAGGACAAGATCGAGGAGGCCAAGGAGATCCTCATCGACCAGAAGAAGCTGCTGGGCACGTACGACTCCATCAACATGGCCGAGAGCCTGATCAACGAGAACTTCTCGCCCATCCACAGCTGGTCGGGTTCGGCGTTTACGGCCTACTGGGAGCTCTACTCGGAGGAGTCCTCGCCGATCAACTACCAGGTGCCCGAGGAGGGTGGGGTGGTCTGGGTCGACACCGCTGCCGTCACCAGCGGCGCGAAGAACCCGAACGCGGCCCACGCGTTCATCAACTTCGTCCTCAACGCGAAAGTCAATGCCGAGATCGCCAACTACGTCTACTACCCCTCGCCGAACGAGGCGGGCAAGGAGTACATGTTCGAGTCGATGCTCAACAACGAGCGCATCTACCCGCCGGACGAGGTGTTCGAGAGTCTGGAGTTCATCAAGAACGTGGAGGACGCCACCCAGCTCTACAGCGAGGCGTGGACGGAGATCCAGAACGCGTAGGATGGACGAGCACATATTCGGCCCAACGGCATGATCGAGTACGACGTAGAGCTCGACCACGTCACGAAGCGGTTCGACGACGTGACGGCGGTCGACGACGTGAGTTTCGATATCGAGGAGGGGAAGTTCCTCACGCTGCTCGGACCGAGCGGGTGTGGGAAGACGACGACGCTCCGCTGTATCGCCGGTTTCGAGACGCCGACGGAAGGGGAGGTCCGCATCGACGGCGCGCGGGTCAACGAGATTCCGCCCTTCGAACGCGAGACGAGCATGGTGTTCCAGTCCTACGCGCTGTTCCCGCACATGACCGTCCACGAGAACGTCGCCTTCGGCCTGCAGATGAAGGGGATTCCCGGTGAGGACGGCTCGGAAGCCAGCCACGGCATCAGCGGCGCGCTCTCGAACCTGGTGCGGCGCGAGGGGAGCGAGGAGATCGACACCCGCGTCGAGCGCATCCTCGACCTGGTCGAACTCCCGGGGATGGGCGACCGCGCGGTCGACGAACTCTCCGGCGGCCAGCAGCAGCGGGTCGCGCTCGCCCGCGCACTCGTCACCGAGCCGACGGTGCTGCTGCTCGACGAGCCGCTGGGCGCGCTCGACCTGAAGCTCCGGAAGAGCATGCAGGTCGAGCTGAAGAATCTCCAGGAGGAGCTGGGCATCACCTTCGTCTACGTCACCCACGACCAGGAGGAGGCGCTGACGATGAGCGACGAGATCGCCGTGATGAACGAAGGGCACGTTGAACAGCTCGGCACCGCCACCGAGATCTACGAGGAGCCGGCCTCGGAGTTCGTCGCCGACTTCATCGGCGAGACCAACCTCATCCGCGGCGAGTACACCGAGGCCGAGAACGGCGCGACCATCGAATCCGGCGGGCTGCGGTTCACGGTCCCGGAAACGCCGGAGGCCAGCGGGCAGGTCGCCTTCGCCATCCGGCCGGAGAAGGTCCGGCTCGGCGACGAAGCAGCGGGGCTGGAGAACAGCTTCACCGCCGAGGTGACCGACGAGATCTACAAGGGGAACATCGGGAAGTTCGTGGTCGAACTCGAGAACGGCCAGGAGCTCACCATCGACATGCAGATCCGCGACCAGGGGCAGTATCTCTCGACAGGCCGTTCGGTCGAAATCGGCTGGGCGGCAGAGAACTCGGTAATACTCACAAAGTAATCACGGTGAAGTTCCGGCTGCGTCGTAACTCTTCATCCGGATGAGCCTGTAGGGAGAACGTTTTCGGGAAGGGCTTTATACTGTACTGGCCCGACTCCCCCAGTATGTCACAGGCTATCGAGCCAAGCACAGAGGTAGCGGAGCTCCGGCATCTCCTCCGCGTCAACCTGACAGACGGCACCGTCGAGACCGAGGAGATCCCGGCGGGGTACCGCGACCGCTTCATCTCCGGGAAGGGGCTGGGCGCAGCGCTCCTGCTCGACGAAGTGCCGGCCGGCGTCGACCCGCTCTCGCCGGCGAACACGCTCTACTTCATGTTCGGGCCGCTCTCGGGGTTCGCACCCGGCACCTCCCGGTACGGCGCCATCACCAAATCGCCACTGACGGGAGGATACGTCGACTCCTACTCGGGCGGCCATTTCCCGGCGATGTTCCGCTTCGCGCTCCCGGAGTACCTCGGCATCGCGATCGAGGGCGAATCCGACGAGCCGGTGTATCTCGACGTTACCGACGACGGCGTCGAACTCAAGGACGCCTCCGACCTCTGGGGGATGGACACGAAGGAGACGGCCGCCCAGTTCGACGGGAAGTTCACGAAAACCGCCTGCATCGGTCCCGCGGGCGAGAACGAGGTGCGATTCGCGACGATCACCAGTGACGAGGGAACCCACCACGCGGGCCGCGGCGGCGTCGGCGCAGTGATGGGCTCGAAAGGGCTGAAAGCCGTCGTCGCGACGGCCCAGGACCCACCCAACCCGGACAACGTCCGCGGGCTGAAAGCCGAGCATACGAAGCGTCTCGGGACGAGCGAAGATGTCGCGTGGGCGCGCAACGGTGGGACACAGCTCATCCCGGAGTGGACCCAGGCCG
This sequence comes from Halolamina sp., assembly GCF_036626355.1. GTDB lineage: Archaea > Halobacteriota > Halobacteria > Halobacteriales > Haloferacaceae > Halolamina. The sequence goes on from NZ_JAZKRY010000024.1 coordinate 11,601, forward strand.
TTGGCGCGTTGCCGACCCACAACTGGACGAAAGGCACCGTCGAGGACGTCGACGACATCTCCATCGACGCATTCGCGACGGGCCACGTCGGCACCGACTCCTGTTACGGCTGTCCGGTGGCCTGCGGCCACATCACCGACTTCTCCGAGACGGACGTCGACGGCGCGTTCCCGAACGCGCGCGTCGAGTGGGGCCCGGAGTACGAGACCATCGGCATGGTCGGCGCCAACACCGACATCACCGACGTCACCGCCATCACCGAACTCGCCGACCGCGCGGACACGCTCGGGATGGACACCATCACGCTCGGCAACGTGCTCTCGTTCGCGATGGAGTGCATCGAGGCGGGCGTCGTCGACTACGACCTGGACTGGGGTGACGCCCATGGTGCAGCCGAACTCGTCACCGATATCGCCAACCGCGACGGCGACCTCGCGGATCTGCTCGCCGAGGGCTCCCAGCAGGCTGCGGAAGCGTTCGACGACGAGCGGGCCCTGGAAGCCTCGGTGCACGTCAAAGGGATGGAGCTCCCGGCGTACGACCCGCGCGCCTCCTACGGGATGGCGCTGGCCTACGCGACGGCGGACCGTGGCGGCTGTCACCAGCGGGCCTGGCCCATCGGCTCTGACGCGCTGGGCGGCGACCGCGACCCCTTCGCCTACGATGAGCACGTCGCCGTCGTCGTCGACGAGCAGGACGAGAACGCCCTCGGCTTCTCCGCGGTGGCCTGTGACTTCACCGCCTACGACTACGGGAAGGTCTGTGAGTGGCTGAACGAACTGGGCTACGACGTCGACGAGGCGACGCTGGAAACCGTCGGTGAGCGTGCCTGGAACATGACCCGGCTGTTCAACGCCCGGGAGGGGTTCGCCCGCCCGGAGGACAGCCTCCCCGAGCGCCTGACCGAACCGCTGGAGGACGGCGGTCCCGCAGACGGGAACGTCATCTCCGAGGAGCGCTTCGAGCAGATGCTCGACGAGTACTACCAGCTTCGCGGCTGGACCGAGGACGGCGTCCCCACGGCGGAGACGGTCGAACGGCTCGACATCGACGACTGGGCCGAGCACGCCGCGTAGGGCGAAATTCTTTCGGCGAGAATCCACTCGTTCCGAAAACTATTTTTTCACTCGCCAACGACAGCGAATACCACACCATGCGCGAGCTATACATCGACGGCGAATGGGTCGACGCCGAGTCAGCCGAGGGCATCGACGTCGACTCGCCAGTGACGGGCGAGATCATCGACACGGTGCCGGACGCGAACGCACAGGACGTCGCCAGGGCCGTCGCGGCCGCCGAGCGTGCCCGGCAGGAACTCCGGGAGATGACTGCCTTCGAGCGGGCGGCGGTGCTCGACGAGGTGACGGAGTATTTCGAGGAGCACGAGGACGAGATCGCTCGCGGCATCACCGAGGAGGAGGGCAAACCCATCCACGAGTCCTACGACGAGACGGAGTACGTCATCAACTCCAGCGACGACTACGGCCACGACGGCATCCGGCTGTTCGGCGACGTGGTCCCCTCCGAGCACCGCGGGCGCTTCGCCTACACCCAGCACGAGCCCTACGGCCCGTGTGCGGTCATCTCGCCGTGGAACTTCCCGCTCGAGGTGCCGGGCGGCTCGATCTACTCCGCTATCGCGACGGCGAACCCCGTCGTGTTCAAGCCGGCCGAGGAGACGCCGCTGACAGCCTACCACATCGCCGAGGCGTTCGCACAGTCCTCGGTGCCCGACGGGGCGTTCAACCTCGTGACGGGCGCAGGGGGGACAGGCGCCGAGTTGGTCGCCGACGAGCGCATTCGTCTCATCGCCTTCACCGGCTCGACGGAGGTGGGCCAGGAGATCGCCAAAACTGCCGCCGAGCGCAACGCCCAGTGTCTGCTGGAGATGGGCGGGAAAGACCCGATTCTGGTGCTCGACGATGCCGACGTAGAGCACGCTGCAGCCTCCATCGTCTCCGGGTCGAACTGGAACGCCGGGCAGGTCTGCTGTGGCACCGAGCGGGTCATCGCCACCGCCGGCGTCCACGACGCGCTGGTCGAGGAAGTGGTAGACCAGACAGAGGAGCTCGTCGTCGGCGACCCCTTCGAGGCGGGGACGAACGTCGGGCCGATGGTCTCCGACCGCATCCAGCAGGCGACCCACGAGCACGTCGACGAGGCCGTCGGCCGGGGGGCGACCGTCCGAACCGGCGGGGAGTCCGAGGGGCTCTACTACCAGCCGGCGGTGCTCTCGGGCGTGACCGCCGACATGGCCATCGCGCGCGACGAGACGTTCGGGCCGGTCACCCCCGTCATCGAGGCTGCGGACTACGACGAGGCCATTCGCATCGCCAACGATTCGAAATACGGGCTCCAGGCCGCGCTGTTCACCGACTCACTGGAGCGCGCACACGACGCCGCCAACCGGTTGGAAGCCGGCGGCGTGTTCATCAACGAGACGAACAACTACTGGGAGCGCCTGCTCCCCTTCGGCGGCTACAAGCAGTCGGGCTCCGGCGGCCGGTACGGCTCGAAGTGGCATCTGGAGGCGATGACGCAGACGAAAGCCGTGATGATGAACTACCGCGACTACTGAGCGCTGGACCGCTCACACCGGCATCCACGCTGTCGTCCAACCCAGTTACTCGATGCCGTCCGAATCGGTTACTCGACGACGGGGAGCGCATGAGGACACCGTCACGGATCACTGCGGCCAGCAGAAACGGGAGCGGGAAGCGGTCGCCGTTACTCCTCTTCGTTCTCGCTTCGGAGATTCGCGAGGCGCTCCTCGAGGTCGTCAATCGCCTCTCGAGCCTCCTGGCTCGCCTTCTCGCCCGCTTCCTTCGACTCCTCGATAGCCTCGTCGAGTTCTTCCCGCACGCGTTCAATCGCCTCGTCCACGCCCTGGAACCCGTCGTTCTCGTCAGACATGACAGAGCGACAGTCGGAATGCGACGGCAAAAGTAGTGGCCGGGTAATCGTCGCTCCCACCGACAGCTCTTACTCACCGACCTCCCAACCCTCGGCCAATGCGCACTGCCGTCCTTCGCGAGTACGGCGAACCGCTCGACGTGACCGAGCGCCCCCAGCCCGAGCCAGACCCGGACGGCGCCGTCGTCGCCGTCGAGGCCTGTGGCATCTGCCGCTCGGACTGGCACGCCTGGCAGGGTCACGGCGAGTGGGCCGACGACCAGGTGCCCCTGGACTACGTGCTTGGCCACGAGCCAGCGGGTCGCGTCGTCGAGGTGGGCGACGACGTGAAGCGATTCGACGAGGATGACCGCGTGGTCGTCCCGTTCAGTCTGGGCTGCGGCGCCTGTCACGACTGCCAGACCGGCCACGGAAACACCTGCAGCGACGGGCTGGCGCTGGGGTTCGAGCGCGACGTGCCGGGCGCCTTCGCCGAGCAGGTCGCCGTGCCCAACGCCGACTACAACCTGCAGGAACTCCCCGAGGGGGTGCGCTTCCGCGACGTCGCGGCGGTCGGCTGCCGGTATATGACCGCGTTCCACGCGCTCGCCCACCGCGCCGAGGTCGGCGGGGGCGACTGGGTCGCGGTCCACGGCTGCGGCGGGGTCGGGCTCTCGGCCGTCCAGATCGCCGACGCGCTCGGTGCGCGACCCATCGCCGTCGACGTCGACGAGGACGCGCTCACGCGGGCTGACGAGGTCGGTGCGTCAGTGACGGTCGATGGCGCCGAAGCTGACGTGGTGGCGGAGGTCGAGGCGATCACCGACGGCGGCGCCGACGTCAGCGTCGACGCGCTCGGGCGCGCCGAGACGGCCCGCAACTCCGTGCGCTGCCTCCGCGCGCGTGGCACCCACGTGCAGGTTGGGCTGACGACCGATGCCGAGCGGGGCGAGGTGCCTCTCCCCACTGACTGGATGACCCGCTGGGAGATCGACTGGCTCGGCTCCCGGGGCATGCCGCCGGCCCGGTTCGGCGACCTGCTCTCGATGGTCGAGGACGGGGCGCTCGAACCGGGGAAACTGGTCGGTCGCGAGGTGCCCCTGGACGACGTGTCGGACCGCCTAGCGGCGATGACGAACTACGAGACCGAGGGCGTGGAGGTCCTGACGTTCTGAGTCACAGCCCGTCGACGAGTTGCTCGCCGACGTCCAGCCCGTTGGCCAGCGCCGCGTGAACTCGCGCCTCGCCGACAACCCAGTCGCCGGTACAGTAGAGGCCCGCAGCCCGGGCTGAGTCGACTGGCCCCTGCAACACCTCGCCCTCGGTCAGCGCGTACCGCCAGCCCTGATGGTCGGCCCATACGGGGTCGGCCAGCCGCGCGTCGCCGACGATGTCGGCGGTATAGTCGGCAAGCGCTGCGACGTTTTCCGCCGGCTCGTCGTCGTAGTGTTCGACGGACCACTCCTGATTGGCCTGCACCACGAGCAGCGTTTCCCCAGCAGGCACGTGCCCCCCCTTGCACTCCTCGCGGGAAATCCAGCCCACGGGGTGGTCTTTATCGGTGTTGACCAGCCCGTAGTACGGTACATCGAGTGCGAACGGGTAGCGCAGCACAGCTGTCCAGATAGTCCGGAACTCGACGGTCTGGAGCGCCTCGACCAGCGCCTCGCGGGCCGGGTCGTCCCAGTCGGCGCCCCCCAAGAGCTCGGCCGTCTGTGGCGCCGGCGGGTTCAGCACCACAGCGTCGAAGGGGCCGTGGTCGACCCCCTCGTCGTCGACGAGGGTCCAGGTCTCGACGTCGGCGTCGTAGCGCATCGTCTCGACCCGCGTGCGACGATGGATGTCAGCATCAGTCCGCCCGAAGAGCCGCTTGGCGAGCTGCGTAAGCCCCTGCTCGTAGCTCCACTTGGCCTCCTCCGGCTCGCGGCCGGGCGAGACCTCGCCCGTTCGGTCGAACGTGTAAATCGGCTCGGTCACGCCGACGAGTCCTTCATCGTCGAGCGTGTCGGTGAGGAGTTCGTTTACCCGGTCGTTGGCGGCCTTCACGTAGTTCGCGCCGTAGTCGTAGGTCAGGTCGCCGTGCCGGCGGGTCGCCGCACGGCCGCAGAGGCCGCCGGATTTCTCCAGAACCGTCAGGTCGGCGTCAGGCAGCGCGCCGTCGACGACGAACGCCGCCGCGGCGGCCCCGGCGCCAGCCCCGACGAAACCGATATCGGTCATGTCCGATCGTTCGCGGGGCTGCGTGAAAAGTCGTGTGCCCTGTCCGCCAGTAAACGGGGCCGTAGACGCCGTCCACCGTTGATACAGGGCCGCACGCGCCGTCCGCTGGCGAAACTCCTATGCGTGCCTACCACAACCAAACCACGTGAAGCGGGACACCGCGTTAGCGCTCGTCCTGGCGCTGCTCGCCCTCCTCGCGATCGGCCTCGCAGCGGCGACGCTGGACAACCCGGTGAGCAGCTCCGGGGACGGCTTCGGCTCCGGGAGCGGCGAGGACATGGGGAGCGGTTCTGGCGCCGAGGAGACGGAGACCGAGGAGGGTTCGGTCAGCCCCGGCATTCCAGGGATGGAGGGAGGGAAGATCCAGGGGCCAGCGCCCTGTATGGAGTGGCTCGACACGTTCAGGGTGAAACTCGGTATCGTGCTGGCGATTCTGTCCATCGGCGGGCTGATAGCGTACGTGACCAAGGTGCCGATACTCGGCGTCATGATGATCGTCCCGATCTCCTTTTTCACGTATCTCATCTTCCTGATTCTGACGTCCTGTGGGGTATTCGAACTGAATTTCGGCGGCGGCATTGGGCTCGGGGCAGGGAACCCAAGTGGCAACAACAGCACCTCTGGGGGCGGGATGGGCGCCGCCGCCGACACCGTCGCCAGCCAGCCCTCGCTTCTGCTTGGTGTCGTGCTCGTCGTGCTCGTTATCGCCGCCGTGGTTCTGCTGTTCGTCGCCACCGGCGACGCCGGCGAGGAGCCGGAGGAGCACGAGGAGATGCCGCCGGAGCCGCCCACGCCGGATATCGGCGCCGTGGGCCGGGCCGCCGGTGCGGCCGCAGACCGCATCGCTGCCGAGGCCAACGCAGGCAACGAAGTGTACCGCGCGTGGGCGGAGATGACCGAACATCTCGCCGTCGATGGCCCCGAGTCGAGCACGCCCGCGGAGTTCGCCGACGCGGCCGTCGACGCCGGGATGGCCACCGACGACGTCCGCGAACTGACGAGTCTGTTCGAGGAGGTGCGGTACGGCACCGTCGAGGCGACAGCGGATCGTGAGGAGCGCGCGGTATCCGCGCTTCGGCGAATCGAGGCAGGCTACGCGGAGGAGGAGCAGTGAACGTCCGGCTTTCGGGCATTATCGGCGCCATCGCGGTGCTTATCGGGTTGCTGTTCATCGTCCAGCGGGAGTTCGCGGCGGCGCTCTCCCTCGAGTGGACGCTCGTGTTGTTGATCGCCGCAATGGCGGGGATACAGGCGCTCCGGTTCGTTCAGGACCGCCGGCACACGACGCTCGAAGCGACTGAGACGGGCGACCCGGAGCGGCGCTACGAGGCGCCAACACCGGGCGACGACGCTGACGAGACGCTCGGCCTCGCCAGCGGCTGGTCACGGCGGGGGCGTCGGTCCCGGGCACAGCTCCGGGAGCGCGTGGCCGAAGCGGCAACGGCCGTCATCGTCGACACCACCGGCTGCTCGCGGACGGAGGCGATTCAACGGATTCGGCGCGGGGAGTGGACCGACGACCCGATCGCAGCGTGGTTCCTGAGCGATTCGGTCGAACTCGGCCGCCGCGAACGCCTCCGGCTGCTGCTCGGCTCGCCGCTCTCGCGGTTCGGCGCGGCACTCGACCGGACCGTCCGGGCCGTCGAGGCCCGGACGGGGGGTGAGGAGCCGTGAGCTCGGCGTTCGACACCGAACACTGGACCGGCATCGGCGCGCTCTCGCTCGCCGCGCTCGCTGTGGGGCTCCCGCTACGCCAGGAGGGGCTCTTTCTCGTTGCGCTGGTCGGCGTCGGTTTCGTCGCCTACGCGCGCCTCGAGGAGGCCCCGGAGCCCGAGCTCAGTGTCGAGCGGGACCTCTCGGACCCGACCCCTGCCGCCGACGACGAGGTGGTGGTCCAGGTCACCGTGACGAACGATGGGGAGTCGACGCTGTCCGATCTCCGACTCGTCGACGGGATTCCTTCAGGGCTCGCGGTGACCGAGGGGACGGCTCGACTCGGTACCGCGCTTCGACCCGGCAAGCGCGCGACGTACAGCTACACCGTGACGGCGGTTCGCGGAAGCCACGACTGGCAGCCGATGACGGTTATCGTCCGGAACGCCAGCGGCTCTCGCGAGCGGGCCGTCGAGGCCAACACGGAGACAACACTCCGCTGTCTGCCGGAGCTCTCCTCGACGGCCGACCTCCCGCTGCGCGGGCTGACGACGCCCTACGCCGGGCAGGTTGCCACAGACGTCGCGGGGTCGGGTATCGAGTTCCACTCCACGCGGCGCTACCGGCACGGTGACCCGCTCTCTCGGGTGGACTGGAACCGCTACGCCCGGACCGGCGAGCTCTCGACGCTCTCGTTTCGGGAAGAGCGGGCGGCAACGGTAGTGCTGCTCATCGACACCCGAGCGGAGGCGTACGTCTCGCCGGGCGAGGAGTCAGAGAACGCTGTCGAGCGGGGCGTCGAGGCCGCGGGCGAGGCGTTCTCGGCGCTGCTCGAAACGGGGGACCGTATCGGTATCGCGAGCTACGGTCCCGAGGAGTGCTGGCTCGCGCCGAACACCGGCGAGCGCCACCGGGCGGACGCGCGCCGCCTGCTGGGTTCCCATCCGGCGTTCTCGGTGTCGCCCACCGACGACCCGTTCTACCCTTCCATCGCGCTGCGGCGGCTCCGTCGGCGCCTCCCCGCGGACGCGCAGGTGGTCATGTTCAGCCCGTTCGTCGACGACTACCTCGTGACGCTTGCCAAGCGCCTGGACGCCTACGGCCACAAACTGACGGTCATCAGCCCGGATCCGACGGTCGGGGACTCGCCTGGCCACCGTCTCGCACGGATCGAGCGCGCTGCGCGGCTGCGTGACCTCCGGACCGGCGGGCTGCGAGTGCTCGACTGGGGCGACCGCCCGCTGGCGGTCGAGTTAGCACGGGCGAACGAACGGTGGCGACGATGAACGTCGAACACCGCTCCACCACGACACGCCGCCGTCGCTCCGTGAGGGTGGACCGATGAACGAAATCACCCGGCGACCGTCCCGGTTCGGCATCGGTCTCGCGCTCACGCTCGCGCTGCTCTCGGTGGTCGCCACCGCGCTGGCATCGACGGTCGGCGCCGCCACCTCGTTGGTCGGCGTGCTGGCGCTCGCGACGGGACTGCTCGCGGCCTCCCAGCGGGTGGTCAGCATCGGTAGCGGACTCCAGATCGTCGGTGTGCTCTACGCGGGCTACATCGGCGGCTCCCCGGAGCCGCTGCTCGTCGGCGGGCTGACAGGCGTGCTCGCGTGGGACGCCGCGAGCAACGCCATCGCCATCGGCGACCAGCTCGGCCGGGAGACGTCGACGGTGCGAGCCGAGACGGTCCATAGCGCCGCCTCGCTGGCGGTTGGCTCGCTCGCGGTGGTCGTCGGCTATGCAGTGTTCGCGGCGGCTGCGGGCAGTCAACCGCTCGCCGCGCTCCTGTTGCTCGCCGGGGGGGCGGTGGCGCTGGTCACGGGGCTGCGCTGAATCGTAACCGATTAACGGGAGCGGGGCGGACGGTATACTGAGCCGAGGTAGCCTAGCCTGGCCAAGGCGGTAGATTCGAAATCTACTGTCCTCACGGACTCAGGGGTTCAAATCCCTTCCTCGGCGTTTTCCAAGTACAATGTGTCCAGCCCGGAGCTTCAGCTCCGGGTACGGCCCGGAACGTTGCCTCCATGATCTCGGTGCGGGTTTCCGCCGGAGTCGACACGTCCTCCGACTCGCTCATACGACGTTTGCCCCGGTCGGCCATTTCGCATGTATTCTCAGCGGACGGGCCGACCGGCCGTGAGTGCACAGGACAGTGAGGGGTAGCAGTCGTGCGTTCACGCGGGCTGGGGAGCGTGCTGGACACTGACCCGGCCGTGGCTCCGACACAGATGGGCCGCGGAACCAGCCGTTGGGACGGAACCCAACGTCGCACCGGTGTGGAACCGCCGAACCCGGTTACGGCGACGCCGGCTGCTCTGTTCCTTCCGGATACTCGGTGATGAGGCTGGCGACGGCGCGGCTCACCGCGCAGCTCCGGCTCTCGAACGCCAGTTCATCGATTGTTCCGTCGGCGGCGATGTCGACGTGGAACTCCCCCTCGTCGCCACAGGAGGTCTCCTCGGAGGATTTGACCATCGACGGGTTCGCCAGCCCGCCGCTGTTTCGCGGATTCCGGTGGTGGTCGTAGAGTCTGTCGCTGAAGCGGTCCGACGAGAGATACGCGTCGAGTTTCGCGTCCGCGTCCGTGATGGCGTCGAGCAGGCGGTCAACCTCTTCGGTGGTGTTGTAGACGTAGAACGACGCCCGAACCGAGCCCGGGATATCGAGGCGGTCGTGAGCCGACTCGTAGGGATCGAGGCTCGATGGCTCAGTGAGTGAATCCCGCGGTGGACGTTCGCGTTGTAGCCGGCGTAATACTCCTCGAACACCTCGTACACCTGTCGCGGCGTCTGGGTCGTCGCGGCGTTGTCGAGGTACCTCAGCGGCTGCCCGTTCACCTCCTGGTCGAGTACCGGGTACGCATCGCGGATGGCGGCAGTCTCTGGGGACATGCCGGATTCATCCACCGGGGATGTGGTAAATGTACCCCGTACGAGCGTGCTACTCGAGAACCTCGACGGTGTCGCCCGCCTCGACATCCTCGCCGGCGCCGGCGGGCAGTTCGACGACGGTGTCGGCGATGCTGTGACCGAACCCCACCCACGGGCGGAGCCGTTCCACCCGTGTCACCTCGTCCGCGACGAGCCAGAGCACGTCGAGCGGGATGGAGACGAACAGCATGTGGATGTTGCGAGTTCGAGCCCCCTCGAAGGGAAAAACCAGCCCGTACCCCTCCGGGAGCGACCGGCGGAACATCAGCCCGCGAACTTTGGCCGGAAGCCCCTCGGCCCGCTCGGCGTCGCTCGCGAGCACCTGGCGCTCCCCCTCACGGTGATGAACGACTCGCACGGACGCTGGCTCTCCCGTCGCCCTCCTAAGCGTTCCCCTCCGTGTCTCACCCCTAACAGTGGGGGGTCCGCTGGCCAGGCGGCAGCCAAGCGTTCAAGGTCGATGGCGACCCAGCCCCGGTATGGAGGAGACGCCTGAGGGGACGCCCGTCGGCGTCGACGACCCCTACGACGTCGCCGGGCGCTGTGATCACCTCACCAGCGATGGCCGCTGTCGCTACGCGCTGGACCACGCGGGCACGGACTCTCGGTTCGCTGCCGAACGCCGGGCGGCAGGGTACGACTGCGTCGTCAGCGAGGAATCGGCGGACCCGACAGTCGATGTGGACCCCGACGACATCGCGTGGGCGGCCTGTCCCCATTACCGCTGGACCACCGACACGAAGGAGTGTGTCCGCTGTGGGCTGGAGGAGGTGCGGATGGCCCACGAATCAAGCCGACCACTGGTGGAGGAACACCACCTCTCCTACAGGGGCGCCGCCGGCGCAGACCGGCCGGCGGACGACGAAGGTGCCGCCGGCGCAGACCGGCCGGCGGACGACGAAGGTGCCGCCGGCACAGACCGGCCGGCGGACGACGAAGGTGCCGCCGGCGCAGACCGGCCGGCGGACGACGAAGGTGCCGCCGGCACAGACCGGCCGGCGGACGACGGGACCGCGGAAGGCGAGGAGCCCTCCCACGAGATCACGGTGGGGCTCTGTCGCTGGTGTCACACCAAGGTTCACCGCTCCTTCGCCCGCATCACCGACGACGCGAGCCCGGACCCCGAGGCCGTCGCCGCCCGCGAGCAGCGCCGCGGGGCGGAGATGGAGGAGTTTGGGTTCCAGTCAGCCAGCGAGCGCCGCGAGGAGTAGCGACTCACAGTCCAAACTCCCATTGCTCACCAGCCTCCGCACTACAGTATGACCGGTGTGAGCCATCTCGGCCACGTCCACCTGAAAGTCCGCGACACCGAGCGCGCGGTCGAGTTCTACGAATCGGTGCTCGGTCTCGAGGTCACGGAGCGGGTCGGCCGGTTCGCCTTTCTGACACTCGGCGAGCACCACCACGACCTCGCGCTGCAGGGTGTCGGCAGCGACGTGACGGAGGTATCCGGCGCCGCCACCGGGCCGGAGCCCGGCCTCTACCACGCCGCGTGGGAGCTCGAGGACGCCGACGCGCTACGGCGGGCCTACGAGCGCCTGATCGAACGCGACGTCGCCGTCTCACCGGTGGACCACGGCATCAGCAAGGCGCTCTACTTCGACGACCCCGACGGCAACGGCGTGGAACTCTATCTCGACACCCGCGAGGAACTCGACATCCACGACTGGGACGGGCGCAACGAGCGGTTCGACCCGAGTGAACTCTGATGGCACAGCACTGACTGCACGGACGTGGTTATTTCGGGCCGTTCCGAGTGGCTTTTGGGCGTCCTCGACCAACCTGCTTCATGACCAGCATCGTCGTCATCGACAACCACGGCCAGTTCACCCATCTGGAGGGCCGTGCGCTGCGCGACCTGGGCGTGGAGACGGAGATCATCGACAACGACACCGAGCCTGCGGAGATCGAAGCTGACGGCCTCGTGCTCTCGGGCGGACCGGCTATGGAGCGCGTCGGTCGCTGTGCGGAGTATCTCGAGCTCGACGTCCCCGTGCTGGGCATCTGTCTCGGCATGCAGTTTCTCGCCGTGGAGCTCGGCGGCAGCACCAAAAGCGGGGACTACGGCGGTTACGCCGACGTGGACGTGGAGATTCTCGGCGAGGAGGACCCACTTATCGGCTCACTCGCGCCCGAAACCCGCGTCTGGGCCAGTCACGCAGACGAGGTCGACGAGGTGCCCGACGGATTCGAGCGCACCGCCCGGAGCGACATCTGTGAGGTCGAGGCGATGAGCAACCCCGAGGCGGGGCTGTACGGCGTCCAGTGGCACCCCGAAGTCGCCCACACCGAGGAGGGCGAGGAAGTGTTCGAGAACTTTCTGGAAATCTGTCGGGAGTGGTAACGCGGCCGCCGCCAGGGCAGGCGGCGACGGAAGTCGCCGGACGGAGCCGGTTTGCTTGGCGACAAAGTAGCTGGGTTTTACACCGTCCGGGGGATATCTCGAAGCGATGACGACCTCACAGAGCAATCTCGCGGGGCTCTCGAAGTTCGTCTTCCGTGCACCGAACTGGTACACGAGCCTCGCGTTCGCGCTGCTGGTCGCTGCTGTCACTGGCGTCGGCGCCTTCGACAGCCGGGAGGCCGACGCGGTGTTCCGCGGCATCCTCTTCATCGGCCAGGACGCCTGGGAGGGCGTCTTCTTCATCGGCATCCCGACGGTCATCGCCGGCTTCGCCACACCGTGGGTCGACCGGTTCACCGGCGGCCGGCTCACCTACAACCGCGCGTCACTGCTGGCACTGATCTGTGAGCTACTCATCGTCGCCGTGCTCTCGGTCGCCGGGCTACTCACCTATCTCTTCGCGGCGCTCGACCAGACGTTCGTTTTCGACGCGCTGATGGTCGCGCTGGCCTCCGTCTTCGCGCTGCGGCTGCTGGTCGTGCTCGCGGTATCGCGCTCCTCGCTCCCGCTTGCAGTACTGCCGGCGAGCATTCAGACCGTCGCCGCCGCCGGCCTGCTGTTCATCTACAGCGGCACCATCCGCTTCATGGCCGACGGTGGCTCCGCGGTTCAGGCGTATCTCACCCCGTTTCTCAACCAGAACGCCGACGCGCCGGGCGTGCTGAGCGTCGTCTCGCCCACGCAGTTCGCGCTGCTTGGCGCGCTCTGTGTACTCTATGCCGCCGCCGTCTACATCTTCCTCATCGCCATCGACCGCCCGTGGCGCCGCTCGATGGGCGTCTCCATGCTGGATTTCCTCCGGGGGTTTATTGGCCACGTCGCGGAGGGCTCGGACGAACTGGAGGATTTCTTCGAACAGATCGGCGAGCAAGCCATGGTGCCGGTGACGGTGCTCGCGTTCCGCGAACCAGACGGTGGTCCCGAGAAAGCCCGGTTCGTGCTGCCGATGATCCACCCTGGACCGATGGGAGAGATCGGCGGCGGTAACCTGCCCAAGCGGGTGGCAGCCACCGCCGAGGGGCTGGCGTTCCCGCCCCACGCCACCGCCGGTCACGACTTCAATCTCGTCACCGAGCGGGAGGTGGAACGGCTCATTGACGCCGCGGATCGCGCCCACCGGCGCATCGACTACGAGTCGGAAGCCTCCGAGAGTGTCCGCCTGGACTCGGGCGACGCCAAGATGCTGGGGCAAGCGTTCGGCGACGATGGCCTGCTCATCAACACGTTCTCGCCAGATTTCGCCGACGACGTGGAGTACGGCGTCGGCCTCACGGCAGCCAGCGAGGCCCGCGCCCACGGGCTGGATACCGTGCTGCTGGTGGACGCCCACAACTGCAACAACGGGCTTGCCGGCCCCGACCTGGGCCACGTCACCCCCGGGAGCGCCCGCTCGTTCGACATGATTCAGGCTGCCGGTCTCACCGGCGAGCGGCTCGCATCGGCCCCAACGGGTGAACTCTCCCTCGGCGTCGCGTGGGACGAAACCGACTGGGAGCCACTCGACGGCATCGGCCCGCTGGGAATCCGCGCCGCCGTCGTCGAGGTCCAGGGCCAGGAGACGGCGTACGTGCTCGTCGACGGCAACAACATGGAGCCGTGGCTGCGGGACCGGACCGTCGACGCGCTCACGGAGGCGGGCCTCGACGAGGTGGAGGTGATGACCACCGACACCCACGTCGTCAACACCGTCGAGGCTGACAACCAGGTCGGCGACGCCATCGATCACGACGAGTTCATCGACACCGTCATCGAACTGGTCGAGGCGGCGCGCGAGGACACCGAACCGGTCGAGGCGGGGATGACCACCGAGCGCGCGGAAGTGACGGTGTTCGGCAACGACCGGACGGAGTCGCTGGCCTCCCACGCCAACGCCGTCGTCTCGGTGGGCGGCGCCTTCGCCGCGGCGGTCATCCTCGCGGTGACGGCCATCAGCGTCCTCCTGTTCTTCGTGACGTAGCCGGCCGTCGCCGACTCCTCATCGGTGGGGGCGGGCAAGTGTCCGGATCCGCACAGGCATTCAGAGCCGGGAGACTGCGTTCAGCCCCTCACTGATCGGGGTTGCGACGTCGACGGACCGATCGAGGACTGTGGACACGGCATCGCGAACCTGTTCGGTCGGCACGGGGTCGAGAGGTTGCTCGCGAGACGTGTCTGCGGATTGGGTTCGGGGGCCAAAACCGCGTGACCAGCGGGTAGAGAATGGAGCGAGCCGCAAAGAGTGCCGCCCTCAGGCGAAGAGTTCGTCCACCGCTTCTTGGGCCGTGAGCGCTGCCGTATCGGCAACATCCTCGGCGTCGGGTTCGGCGTCCTCGGGCGGGTTGATGTACACGTCGACCTCGAGAACGCCCTCCTCGAAGGTGACCGTGATATCGAGGTCTTTCAGCTCGGACTGCTTGTACTGTTCCAGCACGACACCCTCGGCGGCCGCGCTGGCAGTTTCGACGACCTCTGCGTCGGTCGGTTCGTCAGTCGGCATCTATTCGCCGCCTGCACCGGGGCCGCCGGGACCCATCGGACCGCCGCCGCCACCCTGGAGCATCTGCTGAAGCTCCTCCTGGAGCTCCTCGAACTGCTCGCGGGTGCGACCCTCACGCTTCTCGAGCTGCTCGACGCGAACTTCGAGGCTGTCGACCTTCTCTTCGAGGCTCTCCTCGGCCTCGTCGTAGTCGGTTCGGACCAGCAGCTCGCCGATCTCTCGGTACATCGTCGCGTCCTCGTCGATGTCCTCGAGCGCGTCGAGTGCGGTCTTTGCCTCGTTGAGCGACGTCTCGGATTGTCCCTTCTGGGCGGCGAGCTGCTCGGTGGTCTCCTGGAGGTCCTGTAGCTCTTCGATCTTCTCTTGTGCTTCGGGCGGCAGATTACCCTGCATATCCGATTCGACGGGCTTCCGAGTGAAAAAGGCCCGTATTTACGCACAGCCACCGCGTTGGTACCCAGCAGGCCTCACGGAGCCGTCAGCGGGCCACACGACCGCGGTGGTCGCTCCGGGACTGTGACACATCGCGTGCCACACCGGCTTCCCACGCCGTGGCTACATCCCGACGAGCGCAACGCACCCACCCGCGTTCCCTCCGGGAAACTTACCACCCACCCAGCCGTCAGGCTGGCTATGCTCGAACTCGTCGGCGGCGCGCTCTGGGCGATGCTCCCGGCGTACGTCCCGAACAACGCCGCTGTCCTTGCTGGTGGGGGTCGCCCGATTGACGGCGGACGAGAACTGGGCGGCCGTCGCCTGCTCGGCGACGGGAAAACGTGGCGCGGAACGGCCGTCGGCACCGCCGTCGGCGTGGCGCTCGCAATGCTGCTCAACTACGTGACGCCGGCCACCGAGGGCGTCCTCGGCATCGTCCTCCCCACGTTCCCCCCCCTCGCGGCGCTGGGGCTCGCACTCGGGGCGATGCTGGGTGATATCGGTGCCTCGTTCCTCAAGCGCCGGAGCGGTCGCGAGCGCGGCGCCTCGTTCCCGGGACTCGACCAACTCGATTTCGTCGTCGGCGCGCTGCTGCTCGCGCTCCTGCTCGCCCCGGACTGGACCCTGGAGACGTTCAGCCTCGCGCGCGTCGCCGTCGTCCTCGTCGTCACGCCGCTGTTGCACGTCGTGACGAACGTCATCGCCTACGCTATCGGCGTGAAAAACGAGCCCTGGTAGGCGAGCGGGTCCACACCGACCGGTCGGGAGTGAGCGGGGTGCACCACCGAATCCGGCCCGTTTTTACCTACGCTGGTCCCATGCTCGGCCATGACTGAGGACCTCATCGCGGCGCTCCGGGACGCGGACGCGGTCAAGTTCGGCGAGTTCGAACTCTCCCACGGCGGCACGAGCAGCTACTACGTCGACAAATACCTGTTCGAAACCGACCCGCGCTGTCTCCGGCTCATCGCTGAGGCCTTTGCGGAGCGACTCGATGGCGAGAAACTCGGCGGCGTCGCGCTGGGTGGCGTCCCGCTCGCGTCGGCGACGAGCATCACCGCGGACGTCCCCTACGTCATCGCGCGCAAGCAGGCCAAGGAGTACGGCACTGGCAACCGCATCGAGGGCCGCCTGGAGGAGGGCGAGGAGGTCGTCGTCGTCGAGGATATCGCCACCACCGGCCAGTCGGCTGTCGACGCCGTCGCAGCGCTCCGGGAGGCCGGCGCCGAGGTGAACCGCGCGCTACTGGTCGTCGACCGGGAGGAAGGCGGCCGGGAGAACCTCGCTGATCACGGCGTCGAACTCGAGGCACTGGTGACCGCCTCGGAGCTGCTGGCTGACCAGGAGTAACCCATGACCGTGGGGGTGTTCCTCGGACTAGCGCCCCTGTTCTGGTTCGAAGTGTTCATACTTGTGCAACAGTGAGGGACGGCATGAATCGTGCAGAGAAGGCGGCGCTGCAGCTGCGTGCGGTCGCCGTCCTCCGAACGCTGAAGCGGAGCCGAACGTACGACGAGCTCGCGGAGCTGACCGGCCTCCCCGCCGGCGATCTGAACCGCTACGTCAACGGTCACGTGCTCCCGGGCGTCGAGCGTGCCCGCGAAACGGTCGAGGGCGTCGGTCGCGAGGCGCTGGCCGACGAGCTCGAGTCCCGTGTTGTCGTCGACGACGAAGGCTACGTCGACAACAGCGCGATCGTCTTCGACCAGTCGTTCCTCGACCTCGTCGCACCCGTCGCTGCCGAATCCTTCGAGTTCGAAACGCCTGACGTCGTGCTCACCGCCGCCACCGACGGCATCACGTTGGGCGCCGCGATGGCCTCCTACTTCGACGCGGATATCGTCTACGCGAAAAAGAGCAAGGAGACCGCCGTTGAGGAGTTCACCGAATCCCGCCAGCGGCTGGCGTCGGGGATCGAACTCACCTACTACCTGCCTGCAGGTGCAGTCAGCCCCGGCGACACGGTGCTGGTCGTCGACGACCTCATCCGCTCGGGCGAGACCCAGGAGCTGCTGCTCGACATCGTCTCCCAGTCCGACGCCACCGTGGGCGGCGTGTTCACCCTCATCGCCGTCGGCAACGAAGGCATGGACCGCGCCCGGGAGATCACCGACGCCCCCGTTGGCGCGCTGACCACGTTCGGACGGGCGTAACGTCGCCACCGAACGGCGAGACCACCACACGGACGCGACGAGATAGGCATCGTCGTGGATAGTTCACCCCGCTAACCTCCCAATAGACCGAAGAAATGCGCATCCCTGCGCATTTTCGATGGGAACGCTTATCGGTGCCTCAGTGAGTATGCAGGAACACGCATGGGTGTGAAACAGACGCTCGCGGAGTACTTCGACGTCGAGGACCACGGCTCCACCGTTCGGACGGAGCTGCTGGCCGGGCTGACGACGTTCCTCACGATGAGCTACATCGTCGTCGTCAACCCCGCTATCCTCTCGGCGGCGATCAGTATCGAGGGCATCAGCCCCGGGCGGCTGAAGGCGATGCTCGCGGTCGTCACCATCATCTCGGCGGCGACAGCGACGCTGGTGATGGCGCTCTACGCCAACCGGCCGTTCGGCCAGGCGCCCGGGCTTGGGCTGAACGCCTTCTTCGCGTTCACTGTCGTCCTCACACTCGGCGTTCCGTGGCAGACGGCACTCGCAGCGGTTGTCGTCGAGGGACTGCTGTTCATCGGCCTCACCGCCATCGGCGCGCGTGAGTACGTCATCCGGCTGTTCCCGGAACCTGTAAAGCGCGCGGTCGGCTCGGGGATCGGGCTGTTCCTGGCCATCATCGGCTTCCAGGCGATGCGCCTGGTGGCCAGCGACCCCACGACGTTCGTCACGTTCTCCCCAGTGTTCGCGAAGGATCCCGTCGCGCTGCTCTCGGTGGTCGGCCTCTTTCTCACGTTCGGGCTCTACGCTCGCGGCGTGAAGGGCTCGGTCGTCATCGGCATCCTGACGACGACGGCGCTGGGCTACGCCGCCTCGGCGCTTGGCTACGTCGCCTTCCCCGCCGAGGAGGCCGGCGGCGCCATCGTGAGCGCCTCCCTGACCGGTACGACGCAGACCTACAGTCTCGCAGCCTACGACATCACGCCGCTTGCGGGCGCGTTCATCGACGGCTTCGCGAACGTCGACGCGTTCACCTTCTCGCTGATCGTGTTCACGTTCTTCTTCGTCGACTTCTTCGACACCGCCGGCACGCTCGTCGGCGTCGGGCAGGTTGCTGGCTTCCTCGACGAGGAGGGCAACCTTCCCGACATCGACCAGCCGCTGATGGCTGACGCAGTCGGCACCACTGTTGGCGGCATTCTCGGCACCTCGACGGTGACGACGTTCATCGAGTCCGCAACCGGTGTCGAGGAGGGTGGCCGCACCGGACTGACGGCGCTCACCGTCGCCGGGCTGTTCCTGCTTTCGCTCGCGTTCGTGCCCCTCGCGGCGGGGATCCCCTCTTACGCCTCCCACCTCGCGCTGGTCGTCATCGGCATCATGATGCTCGGGAACGCCGTCGAGGTGGAGTGGGACGACGTCACCAACGCCATCCCTGCCGGGATGACGATTCTGGTGATGCCCTTCACCTTCTCTATCGCCTACGGCATCGCCGCGGGGATCGTCTCCTACCCCATTGTGAAGGTCGCCGCCGGCGAGCGCAAAGACGTGCATCTCGGCCAGTGGATTCTGGCTGTTGCCTTCGTGCTCTACTTCTTCGTCCGGACGAGCGGCGTGCTCCAGGGTCAGCTGTAGTACGTTCTCCTTCGTTTTCCACCACCGAGACCGCAAGAGATTCAGCCGTCCCTTGATTCACTCCGGTGTGAACCGCAGTCGTCCGCCTCGTCGCTGGCTCGTCCGCGGGGTCGCCCTCCTGCTCGTCCTCTCGTTGGTCGCGCCAGCCGTCGGTGCCGCGATCAGCGGATCGCCGACGGGTGAAGCGTCCGCAGACGACCCGAGCGAACTCGAGCCGGGAACCATCGAGCGCGAAGCGAACGGGTCGACCGTCGTCGCCATCCAGGGGTTCCACCACGAGGGGCAAGGCTCCACGAAGAAGCCCGCCCGCCTCGTCTCGGCCGGCCCGAACGGCTCGACAGAATGGATTTACAGCGGCCCGCAGACCGGTGCACGCTGGTTCTACGACGTCGACCCGCTCCCGAACGGGAACCTGTTGGTCGTCTCGACCAACCCGGACGGGACGAAAGTGTACGAGTTCAACCCCGACACGAAAGAGCGAATCTGGGAGGAGAGCCTCCCCTACCACGACACGCACGACATCGACCAGTACAACGAGACGCATCTCGCGATCGCGAACATGCGCCAGTACAACGAATCGTGTGACTGCTCGAACGACCGGGTCGTACTCTACGACCGCGAGGACGACGAGGTCGACTGGGAGTGGATGTTCCGGGACCACTACCCCAACGGCACTGACGGTGGTTTCAACGAGGACTGGACCCACGTCAACGACGTCGACGTCATCCGGGACGGCGAGGAGCTGCTCCTCTCCCCGCGGAACTTCGACCAGGTCATCGCCGTCGATATCCAGAGCAAGGAGATCACCGAGCGCCTGGGGAGCGACGGGGCCCACGACGTGCTGAACGCACAGCACAACCCGGACTATCTGGAGACCGAATCGGGCAACGCGACGATTCTCGTCGCCGACAGCCACAACGACCGCGTCGTCGAGTACACACAGGAGAGCGGCGAGTGGGTGGAGGTCTGGAGCGCCGGGAGTTCGGCCTCGCTCTCCTGGCCGCGGGACGCCGACCGACTCCCCAACGGCAACACGCTCATCGTCGACTCGCTCAACCACCGCGTCATCGAGATAACGCCACAGGGCGAGGTCGTCTGGGAGTACTACGCAACCTGGGGGCCATACGACGCCGAGCGTATCGCACACGGTGACGGCTCGAACGGCCCGACGATGCGCGACCAGGACGTCAGCGGCACGAAGAATATCTGGGGCTCCGAGGGCGGCGTTTCGACGCTGACGTTCTCCTCGTGGCTGGCGGGTGCCGCCGACAACACGGTCGTCGAAGGCCCGGTAACGGAGTTCGCCCGGACCTGGGGCCACTACGCGCCGTGGGCGCAGCCGGCCTGGATGAACTCCTGGCAGTTCGTCGGCGTCGTGGCCGCGCTGTTGCTGCTGCTGGCCTGGGGTGTCACTGAGGCAGTAGTTGTCCGGGACCGAATCGTTGCGGGCGCACGGTCGCTGAAGCAGCGAGCGGTCTGAGCGCAGTCGGTATCGCCGTTGTCTCCGCGACGAATGCGGAATGGTGGTCGTCTCACACACGCCCGCGGGACTTTTACGCGAAACTCGCCAACTGCCACTGATGGCAAACATCACCCTCTACGAACTGAACGGTTGTCCGTTCTGTATCAAGGTCGCCGACGAGCTCGAGGAACTGGGTCTGGAGTACGACAGCGTGATGGTCCCCTCCAGTCATGCACAGCGCCACGAGGTGAAGGAGATCTCCGGGCAGACCGGCGTTCCGGTGCTCGTCGACGAGGAGCACGGCGTCGAGGGAATGCCCGAAAGCACCGACATCATCGAGTATCTCGAGGAGACGTACGGCAGCGAGTCGTAATTGGGTGGGCTAGGGTCCGTTTTTTGTAAAGAGCAAGGAGAATACCTGCGCCTTTAGGCGCGGGATGAATCCGACACTCTGACCGATACTCCACCGACGACACTCCAACCGGATATTCAACGCTCGGTCGTTGATTTTAATACCCATACTCTCATAACCGGTTATGCAACGTAGAACGATGCTGGAGACAACCCGCACCTACGTCGCACGCATCACGAACCACTCACAGGTTCGTGACGACCTCGACCAGTGCGGGCACTCCGCATCCAAACTGTGGAACGTCGGTCGCTACTACATCCAACAACGGTGGGATGAAGACGGCGAGATACCAGACGAAGCCGAGCTGAAATCGGAGTTGAAAGACCACGAACGCTACAGTGACCTGCATTCGCAGTCAAGTCAGCGAGTTCTCGAAGAACTTGCTGAAGCGTTCACCGGCTGGTACAACTCCGACGACGGCAACAACTCACCGGGGTACCGGAAACGTGGCGACGACCACCCGCGCTCTACCGTCACATGGAAGAAACGGGCTATCAAGCACGACGACAAACACGGCCAACTTCGCCTCTCAAAAGGCTTCAACCTGAAAGAGAGTCGATCTGACTTCATCCTCGCAGAGTACGAAACCCGCCCTGATGTGGAAGTTGAGAACATCCAGCAGGTACGTGCTGTCTGGAACGGTGACGAGTGGGAACTCCACCTCGTCTGTCAGAAAGAGATTCCAGTCGAAGACGCACCGGGTGACAACACAGCGGGTATCGACCTCGGAATCAGTAACTACCTCGCCATCGACTACGAAGATGGTGGTAGCGAACTATATCCGGGGAACGTGCTGAAAGAGGACAAGCAGTACTTCACCCGCAAGGAGCACCAGACTGAAGGCGGGGACGGGCCATCGAAGCGGGCGCGGAAGGCTCGGCAGAAACTCTCCCGGCGCAAAGACCACTTCCTCCACACACTCTCGAAACACATCGTTGAGCGGTGTGTCGAAGAAGATGTGGAGAAGATAGCGGTTGGTGATCTTAGCGACATCCGCGAGGATGAGAACGGCCACTCGCGGAACTGGGGAGCGTCGGGAAACAAGAAACTCCACGGATGGGAGTTTGACCGCTTCGTCCGACTGCTTGAATACAAGGCCGAGGAACACGGTATCCTCGTTGACCGCGTAGACGAGGAGAACACGAGCAAGACGTGTTCGTGTTGCGGGCAGATTCGAGATAGTAACCGCGTGGAGCGCGGTCTATACGTCTGTTCGTCGTGCGAGACAACGATGAACGCAGACGTGAACGGTGCGGTGAACATCCGCCGTAAGATAACTCAGAGTCCCCCGACGGGGGATATGAGTAACGGCTGGTTGGCACAGCCCGGAGTCTTCCTGTTCGACCGCGAGAGCGGATCGTTCAACACGAGAGAACAGGGAGTCTGCAAACTCTAATATCCCAACGCTCGGGATTCCTCCGGCTTTAGCCGGAGGAGGATGTCAATCCCCGTCTCTTAGACGAAGCCCTCTGCGATACCGGCTGCAACGGGGATCTGAGGCTCCTTGCCCTGGTATGTTCGGACGATCAGGTAGATCCAGAGGATGGCCCCCCCGAGCCAGAGGACGAAACCGAGGAAACTGAGGATCGCCCGCAGTAGTAACTGGAGGATATCGCTGAACCCGGCGATGATCTGGATGAAACTCAATGCGATCGATGCCAGTCAGAGGACCGAGCACGCCGGCGAGGGTAGCGGCAATGTTTTTGTCAAGACCTGTTTCAGTCTCTTCACTCGAAGCTCCCGCGGCATCGGTCTGGTTGCTGTTCGTTGACATTGCCCTTCACTAGAAAACCACTGGCTGAACAGATAACCCCCGTGAATTTCTCACGCACCAATAATTTTGGCCGATTTATATCAGTTCCCAGAGAGAATATAACCGTATGAGGCGTAGGAAACTCATTCAAGCAGGGTCGACGATTGGGGTAGGCCTGCTCGCGGGATGTGCAGGGGTACCTTTCGGCGGCGACGGCGGAGAACCCGAATCGACCCCGACGGTCGATACTGATCCCGAGGTGACAGATCCGACGCCGGCCGACTGCAAACCGGAGGTCGTCAGCGACGACATCGAGGCGGATACGACCTGGAACGCCGCTGACTGCCCTCGGGTCGCCCTGGACGGGAACGTCCGCGTCACCGACGAAGCGACGCTGACGATCGAACCAGGCGTCGAGGTGATCGGGCAGTCCGGGTCGCGACTGACGGTGCTCGACGGTGCGGCCCTCGTGGCGTCGGGCGACCCGGAGAACCCAGTCTGGTTCCACGGCGAATCCGAAGCGCCCGGCTACTGGCAGGGCATCTGGATAAAAACGGACAATCCGAACAACAGTTTCGACAACGTCGACATCGCCCACGGTGGCGCGAACGACTACGCGAATATCTACCTCGAGGGTACCGCGGGCAACGGGCACGCCTCGGTCACCAACAGCACACTCAGAGAGAGCGCGACGGCCGGGCTAATCGCGGAAGAGGGTGCGACTCTGGCGGAGTTTGCCACTAACGAGTTCCGCGACAACGAGGGTCCGGCGGTGTATATTCCGACGACGCTAGCGGGATCGATCGATGCGGACTCGACGTACATCGGTGACAACGGGACTGACGCGGTCCGGGTGTCCAGCCATGACGTCGAGGACGACGCCACCTGGCCCGGGGTTCCGTATCGCTTCGACGGCCAG